>CACOFQ010000060.1 GCA_902626505.1 uncultured Marinoscillum sp. | reverse complement strand
ATTTCCAGTCCCTGCTTGGTTAGCATAGTAACCATAGAAACCTCTTGGTCTACCAAAGTTTGAATCAATATAATTTAGTTCGTCTTGATCATTAAGGACAGCTAAGTAAGCACCATCATTGTTTGCCTGATCTCTGTGGTTAAACCATTCATCGTTCCAGGAGGTTCTGAAATATGAGTGACCTTTATACTGACCCAGGTAATAATACTGGCCACTACTCCTAGATGTCTCCAATGTTGTCACTAGAGCATTTACCTCTACAATTGCGTTTGATGACCAGTTACTGAAATAAACTTCACCTGCATAGTAATTCTGGTTACAGCCCTCGGTGCAATCATTTTGTATGTGGGCTACAGGATGTCTGTACTGTTCACTAACACTCCATTCGTCTGTTGTTCTACTATAATTTCTTACATACATTCCAGAGTCGCCATCATAATTCTCAATACCCCATAGATCATCAAAAGTGCTTGCAGCACCTACAGTTGTGAGGGCGTCATCAGATGAAATTGTAAGAGAAAATGAAAGTTTAGAAAATTCTGTAGAGTACCAACTCTCTGTCCCCTCGACCTGGTCATTATCTCCATCAGCATCAGTATCGTATGCAGTAATGACGAAAGTAGTCTCTATATCTCCGCCAGAGATGGTATGGGAAGTAAGGGTCTTGTCAGTAATATCTTCAACTAATGAATGAACTTCACCTACTTTTGAATAAATTTTATATCCATTTAAGTCAGAAGCAGTAACTGCATCCCACGTAAGAATGACATCCGTTCCTGATAGAGCTTTAGTCACGCCGCCAGGAATGGTGATTGGTGCAAGGTTTGAAGCTTGCGTTAGATCCGGGTCATACTCAACAATACCTTTTCTCTCAATTTCATCATTATAATCATCTATGGTTGAAGGTATATCGGAAGTATTACCCCAGTAGTTATTTTTTAAATCAATTTTGATGGAAAGAATACCATCACTAAAAGAATCTCCCCACTGCGTATATCCCTCAATATCAGACTGACCATTAACTATTGTTACATTTCTCTGGCCAGTCGATGGGTTCATTTCACCAAAAAAAGTATTTCCCTCAAAATCTAAATTTTGCTTGTACCCGTGAATAGCTATGTTGGAAGTATACCCACCGATATTATTATACTTAATTGTATGATTTTGATCGTATCTCATAGAAATACCAACAGAACCATGTTGGCCGGTTGATCCACCAATTGTATTGTACATTATTGTGGATCCACCCTGAGATCTGACCGCATAATTATTTGATGTATTAGAGGTGCTATAAATTCTATTACTATTAAAAGTAGATGAGTGGACGTATACGTTATTATCATTTGATTCATTTTTATTTATGTCATAGAATAGATTTCCTGTAGCTGTTGAATTTCCAGTAAGCTCCATTCCTACTCTTCCAATATTATGAACTTTACTATTTTTAATGGTTGAGTTATTACTAATTCTAGGTCCATATCGTGACCCAGAAATTCTAGAGTTTTCAATTGTAGACCTTTCTAGTTTCACAAACCAATCCCAATAGTTTTGGTTAGATGTATTTAAGATTCTAGAATATTTTATGCTTGATTCTTTTTTAAGAGACAACCCCCTCCAGTTGTTTCCAGTAAATGTCACTGAGTCAGAGACTGTACCGTTTACCTCGAGTTTTCCAGAATTTTCAGTTTTTATGTATGTATCTTGCCCCATATTAAAAGTGACGCCACTTCCAATTACCATTGTACCTCTAACATCAATATATTTTTCTGAGGTTAAAAAATTTATTACTACATCGTCCTCTACAGTTAATGTTCTCCCCTCTCCAACTACTAAAGATTTATCAATCGTGTACGGGCTACAACTTTTTTTAAGGGTAAAATCAACAGTATCAAGAACTTGAGGTATAGACTCGCACTCCTGTCCACGAGATGTATTGGACAGAGAAAAAAATATCAAGAAGACAAGTAATAGTCTTACCATTTATTTACATAAAATTTAACATCTTTCTTCCATTACTATGGAAGAAATAAAAAAAC
>CACOFQ010000059.1 GCA_902626505.1 uncultured Marinoscillum sp. | reverse complement strand
ATTTATCGTTAACCTATCATCTGTTGGATTAGGATAGATATTCTCTACAAACGTTACGTTTTCAGTAAATAGTGGCTTAGGTTTTTCAATGTATAAGAAATCTGATAAATTAGATTCTATATTATTTTCATCAACGTATCCAATTCTAATGTAATACTCTTCAAGATTATAAAGTGAAATTTCATTAGAATACTTTGTTGTTAAATTTCCAGGATTAGAGTCAATTATTTCCTTATCAAAATCTGTGATAATTATATGTTTTAAATTGTTATGATTTTTATCAGCCCATTTTTCACCATGATAATATATTTTCCAAGAAACAATTTCAGATAAACTTTCACTAGTGCTTTGATTACAGCCCCAACTCCCACATTGATGTATTTTTGGTTTAATATTTTTCCATTCTAATTTTAACTTATCATCAATAAATGAAGCATCTAAATCATAAATTTCTGAGCTGATTGGGTATATCTGATAGTTATATTTCCAACTAGATTCTTTTAATAAAACCCAGTTAGGATCATAAAAATTGTAATTTGGCTGAGCATCACCTGGACGTTGAATTATTATGTCTTTTTTATCATCTCCATTAATATCAATAAATTCAATGTAAGGAACCCAATTTCTTGAGTTTTTATCAGTATAAAAACCTTGATCCTTTATATAATTATTAACATCCTCAGTCCGTGAAGCAAAAATTACTTGATTAGCAGAATCATATCCAATATTTTCTAAAAATAAAAGTTGCCAAGCTCCGTTAGTCACATGATTAATCACAAGATCTTTATCGTTATCATCATCTAAATCGAGTAAATCGAAATCGTATGCAGAACCTGAACTTCCATATATTTTGTATTGAGTTAAATCTGTATAACTTGGACCAAATGTTCCATCACAATTTCCATAGGCAATAAAAGTATTAGGCTCCCCATATACCATATCTATACAGCCGTCTTCATTAAAATCAAAAAGTTCATTACAAAATGATTCGTTGATATTTAATCCCTTAATTGCACTAAAATTATTAAAGTTGCCTTTACCGTCATTAATATAAGTTTGCATTCCAATTTCAGGATTACTCCACATTGAAACAACAAAATCATTATCTCCATCACTATCTACATCTCCAACTGCAACACCATGGTAATATCCCATATTCTTATTTGGATCGTTATTCCAAAATCTTGTAGGTTTACTTAGTGTTTCTTGAATCCATTTACCATCCTGAGAGTAAACAAAATCAAGGTAAGATGTATCTAAATCTTGTCTTTCAGGATGACTCACATTAATAAAATCTAATAAACCATCTCCATTAAAATCAGCAGCAACTGTTTTTCTATTAAAAGATTGACCAATATTATTAGAAATTAGATTAGACCTGTTAACTAGTTTACCTTCACTTTGATCGTACAGATAAAGTTTAAAAGGTACAGGTTCTTGTTCGCTGGTAAAAAACCCAAAAAATAGATCACAATAGCCATCGTTATTAATATCTTTTACCACCCAAGAATGAATTCCCATCCATTCATTTGATAATTTGTCTTCTTCCTTAACAAAATCACTAAAATATGTTCCCCATAATGGGCACTCGTACTGATTTAAATTCTCTTCTAAATTTTGAGGAACTGACCATAACATATCAGTTTGAGAAAATGATGTAAATGGAAGTAAAAGAAATAACAAGAATTTTTTCATATTATCAAATATAATAAAATATTAGGTCGTCCTTTTGGTCGTCCTAACTTAAAAATCACTGAATTTTAACTAATAAGAGCGATTTAGCGAGTCCTGTCCATCCCGCTTTTTATCTTTCTATTACTACCTTGACCTTATCTATCTCTTTATCCGATACTACCTCTAGAATATATACTCCTCCATTTAGATTAGATACATTTACTTCTAACTTATCTTGACTTCTTATAACTGATTTAGGTTTGATAAGTTTACCGCTAAAGTCTATGAAATAAAGATCTTTAATCTCTAATCCTGATCTAATAATTATTAACAATTTATCATCTGTAGGGTTAGGATAGATATTCTCAACAAACGTTACCTTTTCTGTGAAAAGAGGTATTTCACATCCATTAACATCAAC
>CACOFQ010000058.1 GCA_902626505.1 uncultured Marinoscillum sp. | reverse complement strand
CCAGTTTCTCTTGAAATTAAATATATTGATTTGTCATTCATATCTAAATTACTATAGTTACCAGCAGGTATAGGTACTTCCTCAATTCTTGATTGAATTCCTTCTATGTCAATAGAAACAGTTACTTTGTCTTTCTTGTTTTTTGTTTTTTTCTCATCATCTTTTTCCATCATTTCATCACTTTCTCTAAATGGTGAACGAATTCCTTTCTTTAAATTAATATGATATAGTTTTTCACTTGCATCCCAATAAGGTTCAGGTTGTCTAGTACCCCAAGGACTACCAACTAAAGTAGTAAAACTTCTATCTGAAAGAAAGTATATAAACTTGCCATCCGGGCTCCATTTAGGATTAAAACTATTGGCTCTATCTGTTGTTAAATCAAATATAGATTCATCTTTTATATTATATATTTTAATTTGACTCATAGAATTTAATGCTGTCTGAACAAAAGCTAACCATTTGCTATCAGGAGACCATGAGAAATCCCATATTCCTTCATTATTAGTTGAAATCTTTTTACTTAAGCCACTTTCTATATTTAATATATACATGTTTGATTCTAAATCATCATAAGCTATCCATTTTCCATCTGGTGATGGTATTCCTTGATATCTTAAAATATTTCCGTCATTGGTTATGTTAGAATGTACTCCCTCACCATTAGAATTAAATTTTACAAATTCAAATTCACCACTTTGATCAGATAAGGTAATTATATTCTCTCCGTCATGAGAAAATAAAGCATCTCGATAACGTACTCCATTTTGCTCTGTAAATGAAATTATTCTGCCAGATTTTATAGGAACAACAAAGACTCGTCCACGAGCAGTTATGGCTATTTTTTCACCTTTAGGATCTGGGTTTACAGAAGTTATGTATCTTGATGGGTTTTCATCCCATTTCTCACGTAATTGATCTAAGTCAGATGCTAAGCTAATATTTAATTTATCATAATTTCCTGATGATATATTAAGTATCCAAAGATCTGCTGCATGTTGGTATACAATATTACCATTATCAATATTTGCATAGCGAACATCATAATTATTATGTTTAGTGTGCTGCTTTAAATCATTACCATTTGAGTCCATAGACCATATATTCATAATTCCATCTCTATCAGAAATAAAATAAACTCTGCCATTGTACCACATTGGTTTATGACTTTCTCCATCATAATCTTTTGTTAATTTTATTGCTTCATTTTCTCCATCAAATTTCCAAATTTGTCTCGCTGTACCTCCTACATATCTTTTTGCAGCATCTCCATGATCAGCAGGACGAATAAAAATCCAAGTTCCATCACTATTTTGAATACCTTCGCTTGCCTGATATAAAGGGACAACAGTTTTTACTTTAGATACTAAATCTATAGTTACCAATTGCTCATCAGGTAATTTATTATATGCTTGAGTTTGATAAATAATTTTATTATCTGGAGACCAATTTGTTACAGTAGAGCTTTCAGATTCATATGTCCATCTTGTGGTAATACCTCCATTAATAGGCATGGTGTAAATTTCAGTAGGTCCCTCATAGCTTGCAGAAAAGGCAAGAGTTTTGCCATCTGGTGATATGTTCGCATATCTCTCTTCTTCTGGATGTGTAGTTAAACGTTGTGCTAATCCGCCTTTAATATCTACTTTCCAAATATCTCCCTCTGCAGTAAAAACAATTGTATTTTTATGTATATCTGGATACTGATAATACCCTTTAAATCCTTGAGCATTCAAAGAAGATTTTAATGTAAAAAGTATTACAATTGAAAATAAAAAAAATTTTTCAAATTTAAATTTGGTATTCATTTTAAGGTTATTTAAATTTTTATGAAATAAATATTAGAAAAATGCTATGATTTTTAAAATCACAGTTCTAATTCTAATTTACAATTTATAAAGAAAATCTTTTAAAGCTTAATATTTCTTTAGGTGTTCTTAAAAAGTTAATGTATTTATAATTAAAGTTTAATTATGTTTACATTTAACAATTAAATTAAAAAAGTTATTATGAGAAAATTAATATATACAATGTTAGGTTTATTCCTAATTATATCATGTGCAGCACCTACATGCGAGTGTGAAAATAGTGCTAATGGTTTTGTATTATCTGGGCAATC
>CACOFQ010000057.1 GCA_902626505.1 uncultured Marinoscillum sp. | reverse complement strand
CCCAATTATTATGAGAACCACTTACTTATTTTTATTATTATTCCTTTTATGTAGCCTTGACTCTATATCTCAGAAAAAAAGCAAAACAGAAACGAATTATTTAGACAAAATATCTCTAAACGGATTAAAATGGAGGTCTGTAGGGCCTGCGCTTACCTCTGGAAGGGTATCTGATATTGCTGTTAACCCAAATAAGCCCTTTGAATACTATGTCGCAGTAGCATCTGGTGGAGTTTGGAAGACTTCAAACTGGGGTCTTGAATATATCCCTGTATTTGATAGCGAAGATTCTTACTCAATTGGATGTGTCACCATTGATCCGAATAATCCAAATGTAATTTGGGTTGGTACTGGAGAAAATAATAACCAAAGATCGGTAGCGTACGGTGATGGTGTATATAAGTCTACTGATGGAGGTAAATCTTGGAAAAATGTAGGTTTAAAAAATTCTGAACACATTGGAAATATTATAGTTCACCCTAAAAACTCAGATGTTATATATGTCTCTGCTTACGGTCCCCTGTGGAGTAAAGGTGGAGAGAGAGGTGTTTACATGTCAGAAGATGGAGGAAATAACTGGAAAAGAGTTTTATACATAGACGAGCACACGGGAATTAATGAAATTCACATGGACCCAAAAAATCCAGATGTATTATACGCAGCAGCACACCAAAGAAGAAGGCATGTATATACGTATGTTGGTGGAGGACCAGGATCAAGTATGTACAAATCAACAGATGCTGGAAAAACATGGAAAAAAATTAATAAAGGATTGCCAAGTGTTGAAATTGGAAGAATTGGAATGGACATATCTCCTGTTAATAATAACGTTCTTTACGCAATAGTTGAGGCAGCTGATAGAAAAGGGGGATTTTATAAATCTGAAGATATGGGTGAGTCGTGGTCTAAGCAAAGTGGAAAAGTAACAAGTGGTAATTATTACCAAGAAATTTTTGCTGATCCGATAGATTTAGGGACTGTGTATGTTATGGATACCTGGATGTCTGTAACCAAAGATGGAGGTAAAACATTTAAAAATGTTGGAGAGGACTTTAAGCACGTTGATAATCACGCAATGTGGATTAACCCAAATAATAACAATCACTGGCTAATTGGTTGTGATGGAGGTATTTACGAGACTTTTGATGCTGCAAAAAATTGGGATTTTAAAAAGAATTTACCGATAACACAGTTCTACAAAGTTGCAGTAGATAATGATGTTCCTTTCTACAATATATATGGAGGTACTCAAGATAATTTCACAATTGGTGGACCATCGAGAGTAAATACATCGCATGGAATAACTAATCAAGATTGGTTTATTACTCATGGTGGGGATGGATTTGAGTCGCAAGTTGATCCTAAAAATCCGAATATTGTATATTCTCAGTCTCAATACGGTTGGTTAGTAAGATATGATAAAAAAAGTGGTGAAGAGGTGGGAATAAAACCGATATCAAGAAAAGGAGAACTTGGTTATAAGTGGAATTGGGATGCGCCCCTTGCTGTCAGTAATCATAAATCAGGAAGATTATACTTTGCTGCAAATAAGGTTTTTAAATCAGATAACTACGGTAACAGCTGGGAAGTTATTAGTGAAGATTTATCTAGAAAAATTGATAGAAACAAACTCAAGGTTTATGATAGAGTTTTGAGTATGGATGCTGTATCAAAAAATGGATCTACTTCACCTTACGGAACAATTGTAGCACTGTCTGAATCGCCTATCAATGAGGAACTGATTGTTATTGGTACAGACGATGGTTTAGTACAAATTACATCTAACGGTGGAGAGTCATGGAAGAAAATTGATAACATACCAGGAGCACCTAAACAGACCTATGTAAATTCTGTTTATACTTCTCATCATAACGAGAATGTTATTTATGTTGCTTTTAACCACCATAAATATGGAGATTTTAAACCATATGTTTTTATGACAGAAAATAAAGGAGTTACTTGGAAATCAATTAGTAGTAATCTCCCAATTAGAGGAAGTGTGTATTCAATTGAGGAGGATCACATTGATTCTGGGTTAATTTTTTGTGGTACTGAATTTGGAGTATTTTTCTCACCTAATAACGGTAAAGTTTGGAAAGAATTATCAAATGGCCTGCCAACTATTGCTGTCAGAGATATTGCCATTCAGCGAGACATGAACGATCTAGTT
>CACOFQ010000056.1 GCA_902626505.1 uncultured Marinoscillum sp. | reverse complement strand
AATCATAATCGAAGAAATCAGCATCAGTAATCATTCCTACCTCTTTCAAATCTTTTGCAATTACATCCGACACATTTTTAAAGTTACCGTAACCATCATTTTCTAAAAGATACCCGTTAGAAGGTAAACCATATTTTTGAGGAATAAGTCTGGTACCTACAAATAAGTCCTGATCACCATCAAAATCAAAATCAAAATTCTTTACAACTGATGAACTTTCAAATAATCCTGCAGGCAGAATTTGATCTGATTTTATAAAATTATTATTTACATTATAGTATAACCTGTCTCTCAATTCTGGAGAATAAATTGAATATTCATTTCCTCCACTTGCAACGTATAAATCGAGGGAACCGTCTTGGTTTGCGTCAAAAAAAACACAGTCAGTATCTTCAGACTCTTTATCTGAATTAATTAATGGATAACTATACTTTTCAAATTTATTATCATTCCACATATAGATTAAACCTGAATGACCTTTAGATCCTCCAATGTATAAATCTTTATAACCATCACCATTAATATCACCTTCACATATGCATGAACCCTCTGAAGAGCTCATATGAAATAAAAGCCTGTCCCTATCAAAGTCTACAAAATTATTTTCAGCGTGTACATAATCTAATATTTGATCATCCATTTTAGTAAATATCTCTGATTCATATTCTTCTCTAAGAGAAAATTCTGAAAACTCTTCCTTCTTTATGGTAACAAATTGATTCACATCAACAAAATCTTTTTTGGTAATTTTACCATCATCCCATCTGACTACTAATGAATCAATAATATCACTTTCACCTACACCAAAAATTAAGTTATTATCTACTGTTGATTGGAAACCTCTTATAGGCATCTGCTCTAAATAATATTTATTGTCTCCAACAAATAGTGTGATTGATGAACCAACACCATTAGGATTATTTTTATCTCCAATAAGTTTTATTTTCAAATAATTATTTAAAGGATATAATTTATCTGTATTATTCCTATAAATAAAAGATTCCATATTCACATTATTGACAACTAAATCATAATCTCCATCATTATCAAGATCACCATATGCTGAACCATTGGAAAAACTTGGCTGACTAAGTCCAAGGTCTGATGTCATATCATTAAAATCTAAATTTCCATTATTTATAAAAGCATAATTAGAGACTGGAACACTTGGGATTAAATCTATTAATTTTTGAAAATCTACACTTCCCGGAGATGCAATCTGTTGAATTACTTCATCTTGAGTAACATACTGTAAAAAATCTTGATCTGTTAAATCTTGATATATACCGTTTGCAACGAATATATCTTTATTACCATCATTCTGAAAATCAAACATTAAAGCTCCCCAACTCCAATCTGTTGCTTCAACTCCAGCTAATCTACCTATTTCACTGAAAGTCGAATTACCATTATTTAACTGTAATGTATTCCTCGTGTATTGATTCCAATAACCACTTGTTTTAATATTTTGGTGTCTGTCCCAACTATCAAATGTTGTAACTGTTTTTATCCTCTCATCAGGTTGAGGCAACATATCTGTTACAAAAATTTCTGATAACGCATCATTATTAATATCAGCCATATCAGCACCCATTGAAGCTGCACTAATACTTTTTATCATAGTCTCAAGACTTTCAGAAAATGTTCCGTTTTGATTATTTATATAGAGGTAATCCCTTTCGAAAAAGTCGTTTGAAACGTAAATATCCATCCAACCATCATTATTAGCATCTCCTACTGTAACGCCTAAACCAAAACCAATTACGCTTCCATAAATTCCAGCTTCTTCACTGATATCAATAAATTTACCATTCTCATTTTTAAATAGTTTATCACCTCCTACTTCATCTCTGACTGGTCTTTTATCTTTCCCAATACTTGTAATTCTAAACCCTCCTTTATAGGAGTTATTAAGTAAATAACAATCAAGATCCCCATCTCTATCAAAGTCAAAAAAAGCAGCATGTGTTGAGTACCCTTTATCATCAAGACCATATTCATTGGCCATCTCAGTAAAAGTTAAATCACCATTATTTATAAATAATTCATTTTGTTTATTATCACCCTTTATATCACCTGAATTTGAAACATAAATATCTAAAAACCCATCAGCATTTATATCAGCCAAGCTGACACCAGTACTCCATGACTTTTCTCCTGCAACACCTGCAACATTAGTTATATCTTCAAACTGAAAATTGC
>CACOFQ010000055.1 GCA_902626505.1 uncultured Marinoscillum sp. | reverse complement strand
GAAGATATAAATTTATTGGAAATTACAGAAGGGTTTGAAATGAATATTGGGAAATTAAATTGGCCAGTAAAATCAGGTTTTATATCAAATAAATTTGGTGAGCATCCTCATCCAGTAATAAAAAGTATAAAAGTTAAAAATGATGGTGTTGATATTCAGACTAGTAATACTTCAAAAGTTTATTCTGTTTATACAGGTAAAGTATCTACCATTGCATTTATTCCAGGTATGAATAATGTAATAATTATAAATCATGGCGAATATTTTACATTATATGCTAAGCTTAAAAATTTAAAAGTAGATAAAGGTGACGTAGTTAGTGAAGGTCAAATAATTGCAGATTTAGTAACAAATAAAGATGGTATAACTCAGCTTCAGTTTCAAATCTGGAAAAATAATATTAAGTTGGATCCTGAAAAATGGATTATGAAAAAATGATTTTATTATATTTACAATTATAAATTTTAAAATATGGATATAATTTTCGCAATCGGTATGCCTGGTGGATGGGAATGGATAATCATTGGACTTATTGTTGTTATTTTCTTTGGAGCTAATAAAATACCTGAAATTTTTAAAGGTTTTGGTAAAGGTATAAGGGAATTTAAAGACGCTTCTCGAGAGATAAAAAAAGAAATAGAAAAAGAATCAAGTTCTGATAACGAAAAAAAATAGAAAGTATATCTAATTATATATTAACGAAATAGCCAAGAGAACCAACCAGTTGATTTTGAGCTTGATATTCCTTTACTCTGTATAATTTCTGCTACTTTTTCAGGACTGTATCCAATACTATTAGCTACATGGCCTAATAAAAAAAACTCATGGTCATGAACTTCATTATCGGATTTAATCAAACTTACTAGTTCACTGATAAAAGTCTCTTTTTCTTCCTCTTCTAAGTTATTTTTTATTATCTCACCATATTGATTTTGAATTTTATTGAAAAAATCACTGGTGTCTATACTTTCAATATTTCCAGATTTATATTTTTTTAAAATTTCACTAGAATTAATAATATCCAATTCTTCATTTCCAATATTTCCGTCAACTCTTGCTATTTTTGCAAAGCAAGATGTGATTGCTTTATTTAAAAGTTCTTTATTCATATTGTGTTATTTTTATTTAAAATTAATATTTATAAATAATAAACAGTGATAGATAGACTAAAAGTTTTTACCATATTCTTATTTATTATATTTTTAAACATATCATGTGATAAAAATATAAAAGAGAATAGTTCAAATTCTTCTTTTCTACCAAGAGCTTCCGGAGAAAATAATGAAATGCTTATAGTTATGGACTCAGCAAAGTTTAAAGCGGAAATTGGAAGACTTTTAGTTGACACATATGGATCCTTCATCCCTGGATTACCTCAACCTGAAACACGATTTGATTTAAGGTATATTAAACCAAGGAAATTTAATAGTATATTAAAACATGCTAAAAATATAGTAATTGCTTTTACTTTAGACGGTAAAAGCCTTGACTCACAGATATTGAGAAAAAATTTTAACGAGGAATCTTTAAGATCAATAAAAACTGACTCCTCTCTCTTCTATTTTACAAAGAGAGACCAATATGCCAAAGGTCAAATAATTTTATACTTATTTAGTAATACTGATGAAGGTCTATATGAAAAATTAAAAAAAAATAGACAATCAATTTTAAATTTTTTTGAAAATGAATTAAAGAGAAGAGTTAATGATAAAATTTTTTTAAAAGAGGAAAATAATTTGTCACAAAAAATTCTTAATGACCATAGTTTTAAATTAAGGATACCATTTGGTTATGACTTAGCAAAAAATATTAATAATGAAAAAACAAATTTCTTATGGTTGAGACAATTAGATCCAGAATTTGAAAAAAATATATTTATATATTATGAAGATTATTCAACTAGCGAATTGAAAAATTTTTATGATGTTTTTAGTACAGAGAGTCCTAATATCTATAAAATAAGAGATTATATATCAAAACAGTTTTTAAAAGATTCGGAGGATTCTGATATATTTATGGACATCCAAGATGTATTTCCTATTGAATCATCAAAAATTAATTTTAAAGGTAACCTAGCTATTCAATCGACGGGATTATGGAAATTAAGTGACATTTCAGCTGGTGGTCCATTTAAAAGTATTGTAATATATGACTCAAAAAAAAATAGAATATATTATATAGAAGGTTATGTATATGCCCCTGGTTCAAAAAAAAGAG
>CACOFQ010000054.1 GCA_902626505.1 uncultured Marinoscillum sp. | reverse complement strand
TTTTTTCATCTAAATATTCTTCAGATTCAGATATTAATGTTTTTGTGGTTGATTATGAGAGTCAAGCTGATTTAAATGTTTTTAAGGTTGAGTATTCATCACAAGCTAAGGCAAATGAAGGCTTATGGTATTTTGTGAAATATAAAAGTCAGTCTGATAAAAAAATATTTTTTGTTGATTATAAATCTGAAAGTGATTTAAAAATTTTTTTTGTTAAGTATAAGTCTCAGGCTGGATGGAAAAATAACTCCAAAAAACATCTATTATTCTGATTATGTATTTAAAAATTTAAATACTAATCTTTATAGATATAAAATAATTTCTAGGTAATCCCGGGTAATAGTATCTAGGATCTCTTCCTCCAAAAGCTCTTGCATTTATTACAATTCCTGACGCATACCTTTTATCAAATATATTACTAATTCCTGATGAAATATTTATATCAAAATTACTTAAGTAAAAATTTTTTGAAATTTTAAAATCAATTACTGAATAAGTATCTGTAAATAATTCATTAGCATCATTAATGGGTATTTTCCCAACGTTTTGAAATGAAATTTGTGCAAGATAATTTTTATAATCAATTTTTATTTTTGAATATGATGTATGAGTTGGTACTCCTGTTAATTTATTTAGTGAATAATCATTACCTCGATTAGTAAAGTCTTTAAAAACATACCAGTACTTCGAAATATTATTAGAGGATGTGATGGTTAAGTTTTGACTTTGAAATAAAGGAAAATTAATTGTTGCTTCTAATCCTGGATGTGATGTTTTTCCTGCATTTACCCCTGTAAATGTATCGAAACTGGTTCTTTGTGCAACAAGCAAATTTTTAATATCCATATAATATACATTTATACTATATGAAAAATTATTTGTAGTGGCACTTCCAATTAATCCTAATTCATAACTCCATCCTGTTTCAGGTTTAATATCAGGATTAACAAATCCATTTTCATCTAAGGTCTCATCAACATTGGGAGATGAAAAACCATGACTGATATTTGCAAATATTGAATTTTTTTTCAGATTATAATTATATGAAATTCTTGGTGAAAAAATTGTTTTTGTATTATAACTTAGTGTAGCTAATTGAATTTTATTAACCCAATCGTAGTTAATTTTATTAGTTCCAAAACCAAAAGTCAAAAAAGAATTTTGGAATGATTTATCAAGTTGCAAAAATAAATTATAGTTTTTCCTTTCTTGTTCTTGCTGAGTTAATAAAGATTCATTCTCAGTTCCATATTCATCCCATGTATCAAATAAATAATTCTCATGTGAATATTCAAATCCATAACTCAAGTCAAAAAGAATTAACTTAAATCTTCCAATATGTCTTAATCCAAATGTCTCGCTATTTTCAATTAAATAATTAAATGGTCTATTTTCATTATTATAGAATGTTTTAATAAACATTGTAGTAGTTGATGTGTATTTATCACCAGTTGAATTAAATGTAATTCCAGAAACTGATCTACTATAATCTTCTCCACCTTTAACATTTATCCATGAAAATGCAGCACTTGACGGATTATTTTTAAAATTTTCAAAACTTAAAGAAGAAGGAATTAATGCATTTGCAGAGTTATAAAAATGAATAAGATCGATATTATAATTATTATTTATTCTATAATAAATTCTTCCATATATTCTGTTATTGTCATAAGTATTATTTTCTCTGTATCCATCACTTTTAATTTTTTCAAAGTTAAACATCAGGCTTAATCCATTTATTTTTCTCGAAAGAGAAATACTATTTTGAAATGTATTAAATGACTTATAAATAGATTTGATTTCAATAGTTTTATCAAGATTTTTAGAGGCATTAAGAATTATATTACCTCCGAGACCAGAACCATAAATACTTGAATTTGGCCCTTTATTGATCTCAACTTGATCTAAAATATCGATACCAATATCTTCAATGGTTGTTTCACCTACACCATTAGATAATGGGATATTATTCAAATATGCTTTTATTTTATTAGTTGAATAGGGTGATCTCGATCCCATTCCTCTTATTGTAATTCTATTAGTATTGTAACCTGCTGAATGTGAATATAAACCGTTTACCTGATTTAATGCATTAATCAAAAACTCACCTTCATTTTTTCTAAATTTTATATCATCTATAATAGAGGTTGAGGTATTATTATTTTTTAATTTTTTTGAAAATAGATTTGAGTTGATAACTATATCATCAAGAATAAAGCCTTTATGAGTAAGTTCAATTAATATATTTTTTGATTGATTAAGTTTAATTTTTTTTGGATAGTACCTAAAGTCCTCAATCAATAATTCTTTTGGCCTCTTTTTTAGTTCAACTTTAACATTACCGTCTACATTAGTATAAAAAATATTACCATCTAAATTTATTTTGATATTATTAATTGGAGATTCATCTATTTTATCAATAACTTCTATATTAAGTGTATTTTGAGAGAATAGTAAAAAAGGAAATAATAAAATAATTGGAGTTAAAGTAATTTTATTAACTAGTAGAACACGTAAAGGCATATTAAAATAATTGAAACTATAGCAATTATATACTTAAAA
>CACOFQ010000053.1 GCA_902626505.1 uncultured Marinoscillum sp. | reverse complement strand
AGAGATAAAAACAAGTATTTTAAGCTAATATCAAATAAGCTATTAAATAATCCATGTAAATCTCATCTTATTGCCTCTTTGTCAAATTTTGATTATTTAATTCAATTTTCTAAAAACTATTTTGACAATAGTCCCTCAGATATAATAAATACTTTAAAATCAGATAATCTTATTCATTTTGCTAATTTTGTAGATATTAAATTAATTAAAGAAAAATATTTGTTGTACCTATGAAACAAATTAACAATAGAACAAAAATTATTGCTACAATTGGCCCTTCTTCCTCGGATTATGATATTCTTAAAGAGATGATAAAAAGTGGGGTAGATGTTATTAGATTAAATTTTTCTCATGGAGAACATAAAGATCATAAAAAAACAATATCTAATGTCAGAAAAATTAGTAATGAATTAGGAACTCCTATTACTGTTTTACAAGATTTACAAGGACCAAAAATTAGAGTTGGTAAACTCAATAAAGATTCTATTCTATTAAATGATGGTGATGAATTTTTTATTTCTTCAGGAAATAAAGTTGGAACGAAAGAAGAAATTTTAATTGATAATGATATAATCGATGATATTAAGTCAGGAGAGAGAATTCTTATTGATGATGGGAAGATTGAGTTAAAGGTTTTCGAAACTCTAAAAAATAAAATTAAAGTCGAAGTTTTAAGAGGAGGAAAACTTCTAGAAAGAAAAGGTGTTAATCTTCCCGAAAGTGATATAAAGCTTTCCTCAGTTACAGATAAGGATATTAAGGACTTAATGTTTGGTCTTAAAAATGATGTGGATTGGATTGCTCTATCCTTCGTTAGAAGTGAGAAAGATATAAAAGAGTTAAAAAAAATTATTAAAAAAAATGGCTTTAGTACTAAAATCATAGCTAAGATTGAGAAACCTCAGGCTATAAAAAACATTGACGCTATAATTGAAGAATCTGATGGTCTTATGGTTGCTCGTGGTGATTTGGGTGTTGAGATGCCAATGGAATCTGTTCCAATTATTCAAAAGAAAATTGTCTCAAAGTGTAATCTAGCATGTAAACCTGTTATTATAGCTACTCAGATGCTAGAGAGTATGATCTCTCAAAAAACACCAACTAGAGCAGAATCCAATGATGTTGCTAATGCTGTTCTTGATGGTACTGATGCTGTTATGTTGTCTGCTGAATCTGCAACAGGAAGTTACCCGCTTCTAGCTGTAAAAAGTATGAATAAAATTATTAATTCAGTTGAAAAAACTTCTAATTTAATTTATTTCAAGTTTGAAAAATTTAAAAAATTGAGAAATAAGATAAGCGAAAGTTTGATCACTACTGCATGTAGACTTAGTAAACAAATATCTGCTAAAGCAATAGTTACAATGACCAAGAGTGGCTATTCTGCATTCAGAGTATCAGGTAGTAGACCCAAAGCAAAAATATATATTGTTACTGATGACAAAAAAATAGGAAATGAGTTAAATCTACTTTGGGGAGTAAGGTCATTATACTATGATAAAACAGAAAATATAGATTCGACACTGCAAAATATTGAAAAAATATTAGTTGAAAATAATCATTTAAGTAAAAATGATAAATACATAATTACTTCATCGATGCCATCACACTGGAAAGGACACACAAATATGATGAAGGTAAATGAAGTTAGTTTATAATTCTACTTTTAAAGTATCATAAGCTAGGTTTACTTTTCTAGGTAAAATAGATTCAATTTTATCATAAAGTCCTAAATTATGAGATATATGAGTAAAATATACTTTTTCTACTTCTATTTTATCAACTAATTCCAAAGCCTCTTCTAGATTCAAATGAGAAATATGTTCTTTAATTTGTAAACAATTAATGACTAATACTTTAGAACCATTTATTTTCTTTAATTCATTTTCTTCTAGAGTTTTTACGTCAGTTAGATAAGTAAAATCCTTAATTCTATAACCTAAAATTTTAAGCTTATGATGAAATGCTTGAATAGGTATTACCTCAATACCTTTATATGTAAATATTTTGTTTACTATTTCAAGATCTACTTTTGGTAAACCTGGATAATTTTGATTCTGAAATATATATGAATAGTCATTTTTTAATTGGTTAACTAGTTCCTTATTTCCAAATCCATGAATTTCCTCTTTTTGTATGAAATTAAAAGATCTCAATTCATCTATACCAGATACATGATCTCTGTGTGCATGAGTATATAATACAAAATCAATTTTACATATATTATTTTTTAAAGATTGCTGTCTTAAATCAGGTCCTGTGTCTATGATTATATTTTTATCATCCTCTTCTATCAGGACAGATGACCTTAATCTTTTATCTTTTTTATTTACTGATTTGCAAACTTCACACTCACAACCTATGACTGGAACACCTTGAGAAGTTCCTGTTCCTAAAAAAGTAATTCTCAATTTTTTAAAATTTTATTTAATGTGCTCACATGTTCTTTAGAACAACTATCTGGAGAGATTTTTAAAGATTCTATTATTTCAATAAGTGCATTAATTTTTCCTTCTACAGTAAAATATTTATTTACTATGTCCATGAGCGAATATGGGACAGACAAAAAATTGGAAATTAAAGTTTGCTATCTCGGAATTGGATCA
>CACOFQ010000052.1 GCA_902626505.1 uncultured Marinoscillum sp. | reverse complement strand
TTAAAACATGTTCATTATCATCAGAAATTAAAGATTCATCTATATTTGCAACATAAATTAGAGGTTTTAAAGTAATTAAATTAAGGTGCTTAATCCATTTTATCTGATTACTTTCTAATTCTAGACTCCTGAGGCTTTTACCATCTTCTAGATGGTATTTACAAACAGACAGTATGTCAAACTCAATTTTCTTTTCTTTATCACCAGTTACTGCTTGTTTACTTATTTTATCAATTCTTTTATCTACCGTATCTAAATCTTTAATAATAAGCTCATAATCAATAATCTCCTTATCAGAAATAGGATCAATTTTACCATTAACATGAACTATATTATCATTTTCGAAGCATCTAACCACATGAATGAGTAAGTCTACTTCTCTTAAATTAGATAAAAACTTATTACCTAATCCTTCGCCTTTTGAAGCACCTTTTACCAGACCAGCAATGTCAACAAAATTTATTGTAGTTGGAATAGATTTTTCAGGCTTTACAAGTTTAGTTAACTCATCTACCCTACTATCAGGAACCGTTACCACACCTAAATTAGGTTCAATCGTACAAAAAGGGAAATTAGCAGCCTCTGCCTTACCAGTTGAAATAGAATTAAATAGCGTAGATTTTCCAACATTAGGAAGACCTAAAATACCGCACCTTAAGCTCATTTAATTTGATTTATTCTTCAGAAGTAGATCTATCTTCGTATTCCCTATCGAATTCAGAGAAATCTACGTCAGGTAAAAGTTCCTCTTTTACATGGTTTAATGTACCATTTACAGCATCTTGAAATTTATTAAAATCCTCTTTATATAAGAAAATTTTATGCTTTTGGTAATAAAACCCATCGTCATTGAACACTTTTTTACTTTCAGTTATTGTAACGTAATAGTCACCTCCCCTTGTTGTTCTTACATCAAAGAAATATGTTCTTTTACCTGCCCTTACTCTTTGTGAGTAAAGTTCTTCTCTTTCGTTTCCTTTGTTATCTTCCACAATTTTTTATTTTTAATTAAGTTGTAAGTTAAATAAATATTGGTATTGATTATTTAATTTCTATCAAAATCATCCTGAACCCTCACTATATCGTTTTCATTTGAAGGATTTTCTTTATCAGTATGAATCCAGATTTCAGCTACAACGGCGTAATCATTAGTTCCAACAATCCTATGCCTTTCACCTTTTAACAACCTAATCTCATCTCCCTCTTTTAGTATTTCTTCTTTTCTTTCTATATTATCATGACTAGTAACAACTTTAATTTCACCACTTACCACCTTCCAAATTTCACTTCTCCTGTGATGATACTGCCATGAAAGCCTTATATTAGGAGCTATTATAAGAATTTTTGGTGATAATTTTCCTGAAATCTTGAGTTCTTCTGTATTAAAGTAATTAAAATAAGTTTTAGAAAAATCTTGAGCATTTTCTTCAGAAATTACAAAAAAACCACCCCATGGTTTATCCAAATCATTATCAATAATTTTAAAATTCTGAGCTTTTATTTCTTTTTTAACCTCTAAAAATATATTAATCATTTAACGTTTAATTCAATCAATTTATTTATAATTCTTTCCCCAGTCTTACCATCCCAATATTTAGGCGATTTTCCTGATTTCCAATTACCATTAAATAATTTCTTAAAATAAGAATTAAATTTTTTTACATTAACACCAATTAACTCATTTGTTCCATCAGAAATAGTTTCAGGTCTTTCTGTATTTTCCCTGATAGTTAAACAAGGTATGTTCATAATAGTAGTTTCTTCAGTTATACCCCCACTATCAGTAATAACAGCAAAAGAATTCTTAACTAAATAATTAAATTCTAAATATCCTAAAGGATCACAAAAAATTATATTTTTAAATTTCTTATTATAATTAATATTTTTTTTAGTCCTAGGATGAATTGGAAAAACAATCTTAAAATCTTGAAGATTTACATCAAAGTAATTTAAAAATTCATGTAGTATAAAATTATCATCAACATTTGATGGCCTGTGTAATGTTAAT
Source organism: uncultured Marinoscillum sp. (assembly GCA_902626505.1). Taxonomy (GTDB): domain Bacteria; phylum Bacteroidota; class Bacteroidia; order Cytophagales; family MED-G16; genus MED-G16. The sequence goes on along the minus strand of CACOFQ010000052.1, from coordinate 604 downwards.
ACAAAATATTTTTTTGGTTTTAATTTATTTTTTTTAAATAAAAGCGGTTTTTTAAATCTATTCAAATTTGATAATAGAGTATCGACCATTGTATTTCCAACAAAAAATATATTTTCTTTTTTAAAACCAGAATTAATCAAATTTTTTTCTGCGTTTTCAGAAGTAATAAAAGCAAAATCTGTTATTGAATCTGTTAAAATTCTATTTACCTCTTCTGGCATTGAAATATCGAAAGATCTAATTCCTGCCTCGACATGAACTACTTTAACTCCAAAAGATTTAGCAACCATAGAACATGCAATTGTTGAATTTACATCACCAACAACAATTGTAAAATCTGGTATATTTTTTTTAATGTATTTTTCATATGATATCATTATTTTAGATATCTGCTCAATTGCAGTACCACCACCACAATTTAAATTTATGTCTGGTTTTGGTAGTTTAAGATCGTTAAAAAAGATTAGGCTTAAATTATCATCAAAATGCTGGCCAGTATGAACTAATTTAAAATTAATTGAATTAGAATTATGATTTCTTATTGAACTAATTATTGAGGCTATTTTTAAAAAATTTGGCCTAGCTCCTGTAATTAAATGGAGTT
>CACOFQ010000051.1 GCA_902626505.1 uncultured Marinoscillum sp. | reverse complement strand
TTGTATATACTATGAAAAATTTATTTACAGAAATGAAAAAGTTAATGTTTTTAATCGCAGGTATGTTATTTATCGTTCCTGCTTGTACAAACCTTGATGAGGAATTATACTCTGATTTAGCTGCTGAAAACTTCTTTACAACTGAAGAGGAAAATATTGCTGCTCTAGGTCAGGCTTATTCTTCTATGACACACTGGGGTAATCACTTCAATATTTGGACTGCTAATGAGCTTTCATCTGATGAGCTTGTTATTCCTACAAGAGGTGGTGACTGGTATGATGGTGGAATATTATTACAATTACACCAACATGACTTTACGCCTGATAATGGAATTATTGGTAATGCATGGAATGTTTCTTATGGTGCTATTAACACTGTTAACAGACTTATATATCAGTTCAGTTCAATTGAAGGAGCTGATGCTTATGAGGCTGAGTTAAGAGCTATAAGAGCATTTTACTATTTCCATTTATTAGATATGTTTGGTAATGTTCCATTATCAACTGATTTTACTGATACTGAAACAAAACCAAATTCTTCAAGATCTGAAGTATTCAATTTTGTTAAGTCAGAGTTAGATGCTGTTATTCCACTTTTGAGTGAGAATAAAGATGCTTCAACTTACGGTAGAATGAATAAATGGGCTGCTTTAGCATTGAGAATGAAATTACATTTAAATGCTCAGGCTTGGACTGGTTCTGCTTCGTGGGCCGGTGCTATAGCTGACGCGGATGCTATTATCAATTCTGGTGTTTATTCTTTAGAGGCTGTATATTCAGATAATTTCAAAGAATCTAATGAAGGTTCTTCTGAGAATATCTTTGTAATTCCTTATGATGAAGTATTTGCTGGTGGTTTCAACTGGGTAGCAATGACATTACATTATGCTAGTCAGAACACTTTTAATTTAACTTTCCAACCATGGAACGGGTACGCGACAGTTGAAGAATTTTATAATTCTTATATTGATCCTGATAAGAACCCTGGTCCACAAGGTGATGTTGTTAAAGGAAAAACTGCTGGAACGGGTACTTTAGATAGTAGATTGTCAAACTTCCTAGTGGGAGATCAGGGTACTGATGATTCAGCAGGAGGTGAGGCAGGTGATGATGATGGTACTGGACTTTATTTTACTCCTTATATCAATATGATATGGCCTGATGCATGTCGTCAGTGTGGTGCTAGAATAAATAAATACGGTCACGTTCAGGGTGGAAGAGAGAACATGAATCATGACTTTGTCCTATTAAGATATGCTGATGTTTTACTTAGTAAAGCTGAAGCTCATCTATGGTCAGGTGATGCTACAGGTGCTCTTGGAATTGTTAATCAAATTAGAACAAGAGCTGGAGTTTCTCCATTTACTGCTCTAGATGCAGATAAAATGCTTGCTGAAAGAGGTAGAGAAATGTATGTGGAAAATGACAGAAGAAGAGCTCTAATTAGATTTGGTAAATTTAACGATGCATGGTGGGCTAAAGATGCTTCTGATGCAAAGTATAAATTATTCCCAATTCCTAAGGATCAAATGGACGCTAACCCTAAGTTAACGCAGAATCCTGGGTACTAATAACTAATAGGTTATATTTAGTTAAAAATATAACTTAAGATTAAAGCAAGCGATTTTATCGCTTGCTTTTTTTTTATCTTTGTCTCAAGATTATATGGGAAAGATTTATACCTACCTTGTTTTAATAATTATTACGATTTCATGTAATAGCAATAAAGAACTCACTTTATTTGAATTATTACCTAATTCGAAAACTAATATTAATTTTAAAAATAATCTTGAGTATACAGAAGAGTTAAATCCATATACATATAGAAACTTCTATAACGGAGGGGGTGTTGGAATAGGGGATTTTAATAATGACTCTCTTCAGGATATATTTTTTACTGGTAACCTTGTATCAAATAAATTATATCTTAATAAAGGCAACTTTAATTTTGAAGATATTACTAAAAAATCAGGATTAAACTCTGAAGGTATATGGAGTACTGGTGTCAGTGTTGTTGATATAAATCATGATGGTTATCTAGATATTTATGTTTGTAAATCTGGCCCTCCCGGTGGTGAAAGAAGAAATAATGAACTTTTTATAAATAATGGAGACTTAACATTTACTGAGAGCTCTAAAATATATGGTTTAGATAATGAGGGTTTATCTACTCATGCTGCGTTTTTTGATTTTGATAACGATGGTGATTTAGATTGTTATTTATTAAATAACACTATTAAATCAATAGGAATAGGTCTTGATATGGTTAAAGGATTAAGAAATATTGATAGTAATCAAGGAAATAAGTTACTTAGAAATGATAATGGTTTTTTTACTGATATTTCTAAGGAAGCAGGAATATATACAAGTGATATTGGATTTGGTCTAGGTGTAACTATTGGTGATATAAATCTTGATGGTTGGTCAGATATGTTTATTTCTAATGATTTCTTTGAAAAAGATTATTTATATATAAATAATAAGGATGGATCATTTTCTGAATCTTTAGAAGATTATCTTAATGAAATATCAATGGGTTCAATGGGTGCAGATATGGCTGATATTAATAATGATGGTTATCCTGAAATATTTGTTACAGAAATGCTTCCAGATAGACATGAC
>CACOFQ010000050.1 GCA_902626505.1 uncultured Marinoscillum sp. | reverse complement strand
AGATGATCTTATCGATAAAATTGATCAAGTACAAAGTGATCATTTAACTAATAATTATTCTAATTATCAAATTTTAGATGTAAGAACTAAAAATGAATATAAATTGTCACATTTAGAAGGATCTATTAACCTACCATTATATGATATTATTAGTAAAAAAAAATTATTAAATAAGGAAACCAAATATCTTATTCATTGTCAAACTGGTTATAGGTCTATGATTGCATCATCTCTATTAAAAAATATGGGATTTGAAGTAGTTGAAATAAAAGATGGGTTTATAGGTTTTCTTAATTCTAATAGTAAAAAAATAAAATCATAAAAAAAGGCCATAATAATATGACCTTTTTTTTATTAAAATATTTCTCTATTACATCATTCCACCCATTCCACCTCCGGGAGGCATTGCAGGTGCAACTGGTGTATCTGTTTCTGGCTCATCAACTACCACACATTCTGTAGTAATCAGTAGTCCTGCTATTGATGCAGCATTTTCTAATGCAAGTCTAGATACTTTTGTAGGATCAATTATTCCTGCTTTAAACATAGATTCAAATGTATCATTAGCTGCATTATATCCATAATCACCTTTTCCTTCTTTAATTTTTTGAATAACAACAGAACCTTCACCACCTGAGTTTTCAACAATAGTCCTTATCGGAGATTCTAATGCCGTTTTAACAATTAAAACCCCAGTATTTTGGTCATCATTTTCTAAGCTTAATTTATCTAATGATGAAATAGCTCTTAGAAAGGCTGTACCACCACCTGCTACAATACCTTCTTGTACTGCAGCTCTAGTTGCATGAAGTGCATCATCAACTCTATCTTTCTTTTCTTTCATTTCTACTTCAGTTGCAGCTCCAACATATAGAATTGCAACTCCTCCTGATAACTTAGCAAGTCTCTCTTGAAGTTTTTCCTTGTCATATTCAGATGTTGTACTTTCAATCTGTTTTTTTAACTGATTTACTCTAGCAGTAATATCATCTTTTTTTCCAGCTCCGCTTACAACAGTTGTATTATCTTTATCTATATTTACTTTTTCTGCTGTTCCTAGATAATCTATTGTAGCACTTTCTAATTTGTAACCTCTTTCCTCAGATATTACGGTTCCTCCGGTTAATATTGCAATATCTTCTAACATTGCTTTCCTTCTATCTCCAAAACCAGGTGCTTTAACTGCTGCAACCTTTAGTGATCCTCTTATTTTATTAACAACTATTGTTGCTAAAGCTTCACCTTCAATGTCTTCTGCAATAATTAATAATGGCTTTCCAGTTTGAGAAACTGCTTCTAAAACTGGTAATAATTCTTTCATTGCAGATATTTTTTTATCATATATTAATATATAAGGATTTTCAAGTTCTGCTTCCATTTTATCACTATTTGTGACAAAATATGGAGATAAGTATCCTCTGTCAAATTGCATTCCTTCAACTGTTTTTACTTCAGTTTCCGTACCTTTTGCTTCTTCTACAGTTATTACGCCATCTTTACCAACTTTATCCATTGCATCAGCAATCATTTTGCCAATTTCATGGTCGTTATTTGCTGAAACGGTTGCAACTTGGGAAATTTCGCTTGAATCTTTAATATCTTTTGATTGTGATTTTAAATTTTCTACAACAGCTTGTACAGCTTTATCAACCCCCCTTTTTAAATCCATTGGATTAGCACCAGCCGCTACATTCTTTATTCCTGTATTAAAAATAGCTTGAGCAAGTACTGTTGCAGTAGTAGTACCATCACCAGCATCATCTGCTGTTTTAGATGCTACTTCTTTTACTAGTTGTGCACCCATATTTTCTACGGGTTCTTTTAATTCAATTTCTTTTGCTACTGAAACACCATCTTTTGTAACAGTTGGTGCTCCAAATTTTTTATCTAAAATAACATTTCTACCCTTAGGACCTAATGTTACTTTAACTGCATTAGCAAGAATATCTACTCCTTTTCTTAAATTTTCTCTTGATTCTGTATTAAAATGTATTTCTTTTGCCATGATTTTAAATTTAATGTTTAACTAACAATTCCAAAAATATCGGACTCCTTCATAATAAGGTAATCTGTATCACTAATAGTCAATTCTGTCCCTGAATATTTACCATATAAAATACTATCACCAACTTTGACATTCATTTTATGATCAGATGTACCAGCTCCAACAGCAACAACCTTTCCTCTTTGTGGTTTTTCTTTTGCAGTATCGGGAATTATTATTCCAGATGCTGTCTTTTCTTCAGCTGCTTCTGGTTCAACAAGAACTCTATCAGCTAGTGGTTTAAAATTTATTTTACTCATATTTCAAAAAGTTAAAAATTATATTTCAAATATCTAAATTACATATTCCATGCCAAAAATTTAAATTGACAAAATGACAATTATAATAATGAATCTAAATCGTTAGAATTATTTGTATTATTATCATTTGGAGTATTTTGTATTATATTTTGTTCATTGGCCCTATCAATATTTGGACTTAAGCCTTCTATGTTATCATTGGGTTCAGTTATAAATAAATTGGATAGCATTGTGAGTGCAACAATAATGATTGCTAATGTCCATGTAGCTTTTTCTAAAAGATCATTAGTTTTTTGGACACCCATAAATTGATTTGAACTGTTTCCGCC
>CACOFQ010000049.1 GCA_902626505.1 uncultured Marinoscillum sp. | reverse complement strand
CCCGAAATTATTTCAGGGTTTCCTCCAAGGTGGTATGGCCTTTTATTTGCTGGAGGATTTCTTATTGGATCATATATAATGAGATGGATTTATAAGTTAGATGGAAGGGATCCAGAAGAAGTTGAGAGATTAACATTATATATGGTAATTGCAACAATAATTGGAGCAAGATTAGGTCATTGTCTTTTTTATGATCCAGTTTATTATCTATCAAATCCAATTAAAATTTTATATATATGGGAGGGAGGTCTAGCAAGTCATGGAGCTGCTATATCAATAATTTTAGGAATGGTTATTTATTCAAGGAAAGTAAATGAGTCTTTCTTTTGGGTTATGGATAGAATTGTTATAGTGGTATGTTTAGCTGGTGCATTTATAAGAACTGGGAATTTTATGAATTCTGAAATTCTGGGTCTTCCAACAAATAATGAAAATGGAGTTATATTCGTAAGAACAGTAAATGATATATTAAAATATAGATTTGATGGAAGGGTTGATGAAATTACTTTTCATAAAAGAAATTCTGAAGCTACAGAGTATGGGGTTCCTATCACAATAAGAATGAAGTATGGCTCTAATGTTGGAGTTGATGAACAATCAGAAAACAACTATTATAAGTCCAATGTTAAAAGTTATTTAATTGGTTACGAAGGAATAAGAAATCATATATATCAAGACCCCAATGTGGATTTAGATTACAAGATTTTTAGAAATGGTAATACTTATTATGCGGAAATCTATACAATTGGAATTCCACGTCATCCTGCACAAATGTATGAAGCCTTATACTGTTTGTTATTATTTATATCTCTACTAAGCATATGGTATTTTAAGAGAGAATCTTTAAATGATGGATTTATTTTTTCAATTTTTATGATTGCATTATGGTCACTAAGGATATTAGATGAGACTCTAAAGGAGAATCAAGTTGATTGGGAAGCTGATATTCCTTTAAATATGGGGCAGTGGCTTAGTATACCAATGATTATTCTTGGACTTATAATTTTTTATAAGACATATCCTTCTAAAAAATCATCATAACACTTTCAAAAAAGTAACGTAAATTATACCACTGTGGACGGAGTAATTTTTCAAAAATTTGTTGGGTCAATTAAAAATCTAAAGTCTAAAAACTTTAATGATTTATTCAAAATTTATCAACAAATTTTACTGATTACGTCAGGTGATTTCAATAAAACTATCTCAGTATTAACTGAACTTGATAGAAAATATAATATTACTTCTGACGAATATGGAATAGGTAATTTTATTGAGGATCTTAAAAAAAGAGGTTATGTGACTGAAAATAATTCTGAAGATAAAATTCAAATATCCAAAAAGTCAGAAATTGAACTTAGGAGATCTGCTTTAGATGAAATTTTTGGAAAGCTAAAGAAAGGAAATTTAGGGAGTCATAATACAAATTCTTCAGGACCAAGTTTAGAGTTAGATTCCTCTACTAAACCTTACGAATATGGAGATAATTTAGAAAGAATTGCTTTTAATGAATCAATTAAAAATGCTCAAATTAATCATGGAATTGATGATTTTATAATTAATGAAAATGATTTAGAAACTTTTGAGTCTGATCATAAGACTCAAACATCGACAGTATTATTAATTGATATAAGTCATTCAATGATACTTTATGGAGAGGATAGAATTACACCAGCAAAAAAAGTTGCAATGGCACTTTCAGAATTAATTATGAAAAAATATAAAAAAGATACGATTGATGTTGCTGTTTTTGGAAATGATGCTTGGAAAGTAAAAATTAAAGATATTCCATATCTGAAAGTTGGGCCATATCATACTAATACTATTGCAGGACTTGAGCTTGCTATTGATATATTAAGAAGAAGAAAAAATAATAATAAGCAAATATTTATGATTACAGATGGTAAACCAACGTGTATGAAAGTCGGAATTAATTATTATAAAAATGCTTTTGGATTAGATCCTAAAATTTTAAATAAAACATATAATCTTGCTTCTGTTTGTAAAAAAAATAATATTAGAGTCAATACATTTATGATTGCTTCAGACCCATATCTTATGGAGTTTGTTGAAAAGTTTACAGAAATAAATGATGGATCAGCTTATTTTGCTGACCTTAATGATCTCGGGTCTATGGTATTAAAAGATTATAGTAGAAATAAAGTTAAAAAGTATTAAATATGGATTATTTAAAAATTAAAACATTTGGGGAATTAAAAAAATCAAATTGGATCTCTAAGTCTATTAAAGATGAGATGAGAGATAATTTAATCTCAATTAAGAAAGAAGGAAGAGATGTTTTTTCTGAAATACATGGATATCAAGATACTGTTATTCCTGATTTGGAAAGAGCTATTCTATCTAAACATGATATTAATTTCTTAGGTTTAAGGGGACAAGCAAAGACAAAAATTGCAAGAAAACTTATTGGTTTATTAGACGAATATATTCCCATAGTTGAAGGCTCTGCTCTCAATGAAGATCCTAATAACCCTATAAGTCATTATGCTAAAGAATTAGTTAAAAATGAGGGAGACTCAACACCCATAACTTGGATGCACAGATCTGAGAGGTTTACAGAGAAACTTGCAACCCCTGATGTTACTGTACCAGATCTTATTGGTGATGTTGATCCAATTAAAGCAGCTAACTTAAAACTTTCTTTTTCTGACTTTAAGGTTATTAATTATGGTCTTATTCCAAGATCTAATAGATGCATTTTTGTAATTAATGAGATACCTGATTTACAACCTAGAATACAAGTTTCTTTATTTAATATTTTACAAGAGAATGATATTCAAATTAGAGGCTTTAATTTTAGGATGCCTCTAGACATCCATTTTGTTTTTACTGCTAATCCTGAA
>CACOFQ010000048.1 GCA_902626505.1 uncultured Marinoscillum sp. | reverse complement strand
AAAGAGATATAGCGAATACTGAATGATCATCAATTATATACTGACCTAAACCTATAGATATTAGGTAGTTATTTGTATTTGTAATTACTAGACTACCATAATTAACTGATTTATATTTCTTTTTTGTATCAAGTAATTCAATCTTTTTTAGTTGATTGTTTTTTTGAATAAGTTGATTATTTAGCTTATCATGTTCAATCTGCATGGTAGACCTACTGGTCTCAAATTTATCTCCGGCACTACTTTTGGTTATATTATTCTTTTCTTCAGATAAGATATTAAGCTCATTTTCTATACTCAATATTTTATCCCTTAGAGAAACGGTAATTTCATTTAATACTTTATCCTTAAACATGTGAGTTATAATTCTTAATTATGAGAGTCTACTACCCTTTTAACAAATTCTCCAACCTTTGTAGAATCTAACCAGCGAGCAACAATTACCATATCATGATCTGGGATTACTACGACGTAATTTCCACCGAAACCAGATCCATAGTATATATTTTCAGGTAATCCCTTCCAGTATCTATCTCCCCTGTTAAGCCACCACATGTACCCATACGTAGGATTATTTTCAGAAGGAACTCTTATCATATTAATCCATTCAGGTGATATAAGCCGTTCTTGATCCCATACCCCATCTCGTAAGAAAAGTAATCCAAATCTTGCGTGATCCTCAGAGTTTATGAAGATACCACCGCCAAAGTGACCTCCACCACTTACTGATTGTACATTAACCCCGTCAATAATGACCATTGAATTATCGTATCCGTACCACCTCCAAGTTGAAGAAGCTCCAATTGGATCCATAATATTTTCTTTAAGTACCATAGGCAGAGGTTTTCTAAATACATTTAGCAGGGAGTATGATAATAAATTTACCCTCACATCATTGTATTTATATGCCTCACCTGGTGGCAAAAGTTTCTGCTTTTTAATTTCCTCAAGAGAAAGTCCTCTAGGAGGTCTATCTGCCCAGTCGTAAGTTCCAAATAATTCACCAGACCACTGAGAAGACTGGTTAAGAAGGTGGTGCCAAGTTATCTGACTGTTATGAGGATCATCGAACTTACCGTCCCATATATAATCTTTTAATTTATCGTTAACAGAGATAAGATTTTTATCGTGAGCAATACCTGCAACTGTGGACAGGTAACTTTTTGTTACGCTGAATGTCATGTCTACTCTTTTTGTATCTCCCCACTTTCCCACGATATACCCATTTTTAATGATTAACCCATTTGTCTCCCCCCTCTTTTTAGTTGGTCCCTTGATTTTATATCCAGGCTCACGTCCAAATGATTTGAGTATAGCAATTCTAAGATCTTTTTCTACCGAATTTTCATTGTTTCTTGCAAACTCAATAGCTTGATTTAATTTCTTGGAATCTATACCTTGAGATTCTGGAGATTTTTCTTGCCATTCCTTTCCAGGGAAATAAGGGTTTTGTGCCTTTATATTAAAAGAAAAGAGAAAGGATATAATTATTATTCTAACCATAATTTATTTTTTTATAAAAGTACTTATTTTTTCTATTTTAAATGTTTTTCATAATATTCGATATATACAACTATTGATATTTGTTAAATAGCAAAAATTTATAAAGATTTGTCTATGAGAATTCTATTATTTATTTCCTTTATCCTTATTGGAAATAATATATTTTCTCAAAACGTGGTCACCCTAGACCCAAGACAGATCGAGTCCGTACCAGGAGAGATACTCATTAAACTAAAAGACGAGGTAGAACCAGGAATAAATATCCAGAACGGAATGATCAAGTCGTATGACTCCATCTCTGTACTTGAGAGGATTGGTCTAAAAGACAAGGTGTTTTCTTCAAAAATTCTATTCTCTATAAAGACAAGGATATACAAGACCCCAAGATATACTTCAAACACTGTAAGAAAAGACAAGTACAACCTCAATAACCTCATGAAGGTAAAGCTCAAGGAAGAGTTTTTTAACGAGAAAGAGGAGCTCATAGAGGAGCTTAATAATAACAAAGAAGTTGAGTACGCGGAGCCAAACTACATTTACTACGCAATCGGAGCAGAGCCAGTGACTGATGTGATGAGCGAGGAGGAGGCTAAACGTTGGGTAGAAGAAAACTACGGGGAAATGGACGGGCCTGTAGTCCCTAACGATCCTCTGTACAGTGGCCAGAGTAATATCACTGCGATTAATGCGGATGATGTTTGGAAGACGACAAAGGGAGACACAACATCTGTCATCGCAATTCTTGACACGGGAGTAGATACTGAGCACCCTGACCTCAAAGACAATATTTGGACAAACCACACAGAAAGACTAGGTGTAGATGACTACGATGACGATGAGAACGGGTACAGGGACGATAGACACGGGTGGGATTTTATCAATAACGACTCCATCCCAGAAGATAATAATATGCACGGAACACACGTGGCAGGTATTGCGGCAGCTGTCGGTGATAACGAGATCGGTATTGCTGGAGCGAGCTGGTATGCTAAAATCATGCCTGTCAAGGTGCTTCAGGCATCAGGACGCGGTGACGCAGGAATCATCTCACAAGGAATTGAGTACGCGTACCAGAACGGGGCGACGATACTGAACATGAGCTTTGGTGGATACGCTGAGTCGCAGACTATGAGCAGGGCTGCAGAGAATGCTTACGCATACGCTACCCTCGTAGCAGCAGCAGGGAACGACGGGGTGTGTATAGGGCCAGGAGTTCCTTGCGCGAGGATGTTTCCGGCGGCATGGACGTATGTAATAGGAGTAGAGGCAGGAACAAAGTGGTCGAACTATGACCAGGACGGACCCACGTTCTCACGGTGGTTAAACCAGGAAAATTACGAGGTGAAGGCGCCAGGGACAGCTATTATG
>CACOFQ010000047.1 GCA_902626505.1 uncultured Marinoscillum sp. | reverse complement strand
CAGAAGCAATTGAAGCTATAAAAAATGGTGAAATTATAATTGTTGTTGATGATGAAAATAGAGAAAATGAAGGTGATTTTGTTTGTGCTTCTTCACTTATTAATCCTGAAAAAATAAATTTCATGTCTAAGGAAGGTAGGGGATTAATATGTTGTTCTCTAAATTCAGAACGGTGTGATGAACTTGATTTAGAATTAATGGTTGGTAAAAATACAGATATATATGGCACTTCTTTTACTGTATCAGTTGATTTAAAAGGTAATGGAGTATCTACAGGAATATCAGCATCAGATAGGGCTAAAACTATTAGGGCTTTAGTTGATAAAAAAGTTAATTCATCAAGTTTTTCTAAACCTGGCCATATTTTTCCTTTAAGATCAATGGAAGGTGGTGTTTTGAGAAGAGCAGGACACACAGAAGCTTCTGTAGATCTTCCAGAACTTGCAGGATTATATCCGTCGGGGGTAATATGTGAGATTCTTAATGAAGATGGTAGTATGGCAAGATTGAATAATTTGTTTAGTGTCGCTCAAAAACACGGACTAGTTATTATATCAATAAAAGATTTAATAGAATATAAATTAAAAGAGGAATCTTTAATTGAAGAAAAAGAGACAGTAGATTTACCAACAGAGTTTGGAAATTTCAAATTAATTTCTTTTGAGCAAAAAGATACTAAAGATATTCATCTTGCTCTTAAAAAAGGTGAATGGGATGAAGAAGACGAAGTATTAGTTAGAGTTCATTCTTCATGTGTTACGGGTGATATTCTTGGATCACTAAGATGTGACTGTGGATCACAATTACAAAGAGCATTAAAAATGATTGATAAAAAAGGTCAAGGTCTATTACTATATATGAATCAAGAGGGAAGAGGGATTGGATTGATCAATAAGTTAAAAGCCTATGTTTTACAAGAAAAGGGGTATGATACTGTAGAGGCAAATCATAAACTTGGTTTTAAAATGGATCACAGGGATTATGGTGTTGGTGCTCAAATACTTAAAAGTTTAGGTATAAAGAAAATTAATTTATTAACTAATAATCCTAAAAAAAGAGTCGGTTTGATTGGTTATGGATTAAAAATTATGAGAAATACTAAAATAGAAATTAAACCAAATTCGTTTAATAAAAAATATTTAGAGACCAAAAGGGATAAAATGGGTCATGATATTTTAAAAGACTAATATTTATGAGATTAATATTTTTTTTGTTTTTTTTTATTTCTAATATAATTACCGCTCAAAAATTTCCTAGTGATATATGGCATAAAGGTAAACTGGTTACAAATGATGGTGATACGATAAAAGGAAATTTAAAATATGATTTTGAGTCTCAATCAATTCAGTTAGATGATGGCAAAACTCTGAAGGCATTTAATGTAAATAACCTATTTTTTTTTGAAATTTATGATGAAACTATAAGAGATTATAGACAATTTTATTCTCTTCTGTATGAGGTTGGTTATAATTACAATGTGCCAGTGCTATTTGAAATGATGATTGAAGGAAATTTAAGCCTATTACTTAGAGAAAGAATTGTTGCTGAATCAACTCAATCATATCTTCCATCTTATTACGCTTATGGTATTATGCCTAATTTTAGTAATAATTATGGATATATTAATAAGGTCAAATATGATTATTTTTTTCTAACAAATGATGGTAAAATTCATAAGTTTAAGGGGAAGAAAAAAGAACTTTATAAATTAATGAATGATCAATATGATAAAATTAGAGACTATATCTCAAGAAATAGAATTAATCTTAAAAAAATGAGTGATCTTGCTAGAATAGTTAATTATTACAATAAGATTTAATAATGAAAAAACCACTAATATTAGTTACTAATGATGATGGAATAGATTCTAAAGGAATAAGACTTTTAGTCTCAATAATGTCAAGATTTGGTGAAGTGGTAGTAGTTGCTCCTGATAGCCCTCAATCTGGAATGGGCCATGCAATTACCGTTGGGGATAAATTAAGATTGGTAAAATCTGATCTTTTTGGAGAAATTGAAGCTTATAAATGTAGTGGAACACCTGCAGATTGTGTGAAAATTGCCAAGCATCATATTCTTAAGAGTAAAAAAATTGATTTGATTACTAGTGGTATTAATCATGGAAGTAATTCATCTATAAGTGTTCTATATTCAGGCACTATGTCAGCTGCAATTGAAGGAGCTATTGAAAATACACCTTCAATTGGATTTTCTCTTTGTGATTTTGATCCAAATGCTCATTTAAATCATTCAAAAATTTATATTAAAAAAATTGTAGAAAATGCATTGTCAAATGGTATCCCAGATTCTATAGCTTTGAATGTAAATATACCAGCAATATCAAGTGAAGAGATTAGAGGAATAAAGATATGTCGTCAGGCTAATGCCATATGGGAAGAGACTTTTGATAAACGTCAAGATCCTTATGGAAGAGAATATTTTTGGATGGTTGGAAACTTTGTAAATCATGATAAAGGAAAAAATAATGATGAGTGGGCTATAAAAAATAATTATGTATCAATTGTTCCTTGTAAATTTGATTTAAGTTCAAAAAAAGGAATAGACTATCTCCAAAATAAATGGGAGATTTAAGGATCTACATCTATAGTTATAAAATTATCCCTAAAATCCTTTCTCTTTTTAAGGCTTTTAATTGTGTTGTAAATTGTGTTTTTATTTTTAGATAGATTTTTAACTCTATCAAGTTTTAAGTATACTTTATATATAAAACCTTCTTTTTTTTTAACTATTCCTATATCTGTTGGACTACAGAATTTTAATTTATTTTTTAATTCTTTAAATAACATTTTACCTATGAGATTGTTGTCATTTTTTTTCTTCGAATACATTTCTATAGATATTAATCTTTTATATGGAGCATATTCAAATATTTTTCTTTCATTCATTTCTTTAGAAACAATTTTAAAATAATCTAAACGTATATTATCCTTTAATTCATTTGAATTTGTATTA
>CACOFQ010000046.1 GCA_902626505.1 uncultured Marinoscillum sp. | reverse complement strand
CTCTGAGCAGAAACATAAATTCTTAAATTACTCATGTACTTAGTAACATCTTTTAAATTATAACCAACAGTGATGTTGTTTAATTCAAAATAAGTTGCATCTTCTACGTGTGAACTATTTGCAGCAGCAGCAGTTAAGTCTTGATTGAAATAACTAGTGTTTACTACATTCCAGTTACCAACAACAGTTGGCCCAGCATTTTCATAGAATCCTCTGTATGAGTTGAATAGCTCGTGACCAAACTCACCATTCCAGAACATTGAGATATCTAAATCACCAATGTTAATAGTGTTTGACCAACCTAAAGTAAAGTCAGGAAGACCATTTCCTATTACTTCTCTATCGTCATCACAATCACAGTAAGTACCATCACCATCAAGATCAGCAAATTGGAAAGTACCATTTGAAGCAATTCCTTCAAATCTAGGTCCCCAAATTTGACCTAAAGTCTCTCCTTCAACTACTCTAACTAGCGATACATCACTCTGACCAGGAGAACCCATTGAAGCTCTGTAAAGAACACCTCCACTAAATGATAGATCTCCTTTTGTCCAGCTTACAAGCTCACTAGTATTAGTTCCAAAAATAACACCGGTAGTCCAGCTAAAGTTACCGTTATCAACAGCATTGAAATTAACGTTAGCTTCAATACCAGTATTTTTAGTTGTACCAATATTTAATAATGTCTGACCAACAAGATTAGGTGGTACAGGAACGTTTACACTAAGAAGCTGATCTTTAGTCTCTCTTGAAAAGTACTCAACAGAACCGAACAATTTTGAATTAAGAACAGCAAAGTCAACACCAACATTCATGTGAGTAGCAATCTCCCATGCTAGATCAGGGTTAGCGTTACTATTTGGTCCATAACTTGATGTATATGCACCATTGTAATAGAAGTTTCCAGATGGTCCAAATCTCTGTAGAGAGATATAAGAACTTCCTGGCTCGTTACCAGTTTGACCATAACTTACTCTAAGCTTTAAATTATCAATTGCATCTGAGTCTATAAGACTATGTAAAGCAACTCCAGCACCAACTCCATAGAACGCAGCCCATTTATTGTTTGCACCAAATCTTGATGAACCTTCGTATCTTAAACTTGCATTTAAGAAGTAGACATCATCATAGTTAAGATTAACTCTTGCTAATCCTGCAATTAATTTATTTGAGTTAGCATAACTCCAAACACTACCAAGACCATTATTAAAGTCTGCAGCAGCACCTAAATTATAGTAAGTAAATGCATCAGTAAGAAAATCTCCTCCCTCAGCATGGTAACCTTCATTAAAAAATTCTTGATAAGAATATCCAACTAAGGCATTAATACCTAAATCTCCAGCTTCACCATTATAACCAAGTGTACCTTCAAATAAATCGAAAGTAAACTGAGCATTATCAGTAATAGCTAGTCCATTTCTATCAGATCCTCTGAATCTGGCAGTTTTTTTGTAGTACTGACCTCTTTCAGTATCAGTAATTTGTCTTGTATAAGAGACTGAAGCATTTAATCCGCTAGCAATAGCACTTAAATCGAAAGTACCTTTAATTGAACCAAGGAAAAGATTATCGTTTCCTTCGTTAATATTTTGCTCAACAATAGATACAGGGTTATAATAATCAAAAATAGTTCTTTCATGATAACCTCCATAAATTGAGTTAGGATCATAAATTGGCATTGTTGGGTTAGACTGATAAGCATATCTAAATCCTTCATTACCGAATCCATAACTAGCATCTTTGTTTGAATATGAAATACCTATATCAAATACAGCTTTACCATCCATTGCTTTTTGTGATAGGTTTAAGTTTGTATTTAAATTATTAAATCCAGTACCTTTTAAAATACCTTGTTGCTCTCTGTAGTTTACAGCCATTCGGTAAGTTGTATTTGAAGTACCTCCAGAAACTGCAAGATTGTGAACTTGAGAAAAACCATCTCTCGTTACCAAATCAACCCAGTCTGTTTCAGCACCAAAATCAACTGCACCTGGAAGAGCTCTATACTCTGCAGCAGTCATAACATCCATAGATCTAGAAATCTGATCAACAGATGTAGATACATTATATTCAACTCTAGTAGCTCCCGCAGTTCCTTTCTTAGTAGTAACTAAGACAACACCACTTGAACCTCTCGTTCCGTATATCGCAGCAGCAGCTCCATCTTTAATCACGTCAATTGACTCAATATCAGCAGGATCAACCAAATCTAGGTTTCCACCAATAACACCATCAATAACAACAAGAGGAGATGCATTTGCACCAACAGTTGATATTCCCCTAAGCCTCAATGTAAATCCTGCATTAGGATCACCACCTGGCTTAGTAATTGATAATCCAGCAACCTTACCTTCTAGAAGACCCATTGGATTACTTACTAATCCTTGATTAAAATCTTCTTCATTTAAACTGGTAACCGCACTGGTTATCTCCTTTCTAACCTGTGTACCGTAACCGGTAACTACAATCTCATCAAGAGCAGCAATATCTTCACTTAGAGATACACTGAGATTTGACTGAGATCCCACAGTTATTTCAACAGTAGAATATCCTACGTAAGTAAAAATTAAGACATCAGATGATGAAGCATTAATACTAAATCCACCATCTATATCCGTAATTGTTCCTTGCGAAGTACCTTTAATAATAATATTAGCACCCGGGATACCCTCACCATTTTCATCTGTAACTGTACCAGTTACAGCATTTTGAGCTACAGCATAGCTCATACCTGATATAAAAACCAGGACTAATAGTAAAAGCTTTCTCATATTACGCTTTATAGTTTAGTTTAAAAATTTAACTTAAATAGTTAATTAAAATTCAGACAAACAAACAAATTATTTCAAGAAGTAAAAACTACGATGTGTAGTACTTGTGAATAATAGTTTGGTTGCCGACAACATTTTTAATTAGTTAACTGCCCCAAAAATGCAATAAAAAAACTAGAAATTAAAAGGATTTTTATAAAAATTTAGACGATTGATAAGCTTGATTTATTAGAAATATTGGATTTGATATATTGTGATATAGTTATTAAAATTTGACAAGGTTTTTTTGCCATTTCCATGAAGAAAACATCATATCATCTAGACTTCTTTTAGACTCCCATTTTAAGATCTTCTTTGATTTTATAATATCAGAGTATATTGTTTCAATATCTCCATCTCTCCTATCTTCAAAAGAATATTTTAGTTTTAAATTATTTACATTTTCAAATGAATTGATAATATCTAACACAGAATAACCTATACCAGTTCCAACATTAAAAAATTCATAAATATTTTTATCTTGATTATCTTCTAAAAAATTCAAAGCTTTTAAATGAGCTTTAGCTAAGTCTTCAACATGAATATAATCTCTAATTGCAGTTCCATCATGGGTATTATAATCATTTCCAAAAACTGATAATTCTTCTCTGATTCCAGCAGCAGTTTGAGTTATATACGGAATAAGATTATCGGGAACTCCCTTTGGAAGCTCTCCAATCAGACCAGACTCATGAGCTCCAATAGGATTAAAATATCTTAGAGAAACAGAAGAAATTTTATTGTGTGAGTTAGTAAAATCTTTGATTATATGCTCAGAAATTTGCTTTGTTTTTGCGTAAGGAGATTCTGCATTTTTGAATGGTGAACTCTCAGATACAGGCAATTTGTCTGGCTGACCATAAACAGTACAAGAAGAAGAGAAAACAATATTTGATACATTATTTTCTTTCATTGATTTTAAAATGTTTAATAAGGAAATAAGATTATTTTCATAATATTTTAGTGGATTTTTAACCGATTCAAATACAGATTTAAATGCTGCAAAGTGGATAACTCCATCAATCTTATGAGATGTAAAAATTTTATTTGATTTATTAAAGTCAACTAGGTCAACATTATAGAAAATAGGTTTAATTCCAGTTATATTTTTAATATTATCTAAGATAAATAATTCCGTGTTAGAGAGGTTATCAACAATTATTACATCAAATTTATTTTGAATAAGTTCTACTACTGTATGTGACCCAATATATCCTAGTCCGCCGGTTACTAAAATGCTCATTTTTATTTTTCTTGCCTTAATCCTTTTCCTAAGGTAATTACTATTGGGGATATAGGTATGGAGAATTTT
>CACOFQ010000045.1 GCA_902626505.1 uncultured Marinoscillum sp. | reverse complement strand
AGTTTCCGGATATTATGGTGAAGGTGCAAAAACTGTTCTACCAGCTGAGGCACGTGTAAAAATTGATTTTAGGCTGGTACCTAAAATGAATCCAAAGAAACAGACTATGAGATTAAAACGCCATCTAAAGAAAAAAGGATTCGGAGATATTGAAATTAAGATATATCATGGTGAAGCTGCGGCAAGGACAAATCCCCAACATGCGTTTGTCTCTGATGTTACAGACGCCGCACGTAGATCATTTGGGAAATATCTTCTGAGTATTTCTAGTGCTGGAACTGGTCCTATGCATGCATTTACAAATATTCTAAATGCACCTGCCATTGCTATTGGATCTACGTACGTATTTTCACGTATTCACTCTCCAAATGAGTTTACACGCATTGATTTACTAAAAAAAGCCACGAAATGTGTATGTCTTATCTTAGATAACTTTGCTAGATCTAGATAGTATTTTGTAAATATGTTATCGCAAGAACTTTTATTCTCCTCAAAATCCACTTGATCTATGACTGCAATGTATATGCCAGGTGCAACAGCCGTTGGTATTACATTTAATGAGGGCGTGGTTTTTGCAAGCGAACGTAGAATAGCATATGGTAATTTTGTAGTTAGTAAAACCACCAAAAAGACATTTGTGATTACACCTCATGTTGGTGCTGCATGTGCTGGTTTGGTTGCGGATATGCAGATTCTTTCATTGCAAATTGCAGCATTGGCTAAGATTAGAAGAATGGAGATTAAGCGAGATGTACCACCTAACACAATCGCAAAAATGATGTCAAATATGATGTATGAAAGAAGGTTCTTTCCATTATTGACACAAGTTATTGTGGGTGGTTTAGTTGGTAAGCCCACAATATACACTTTAGATCCACTCGGCTCAGTTCTACCTGATGATTATGCGGCTGTTGGTACTGGAGCGGAAATGGCATTAGGCGTTTTAGACCCACAATTCAAAAAGGATCTTACTGAGGCACAAGCTGTTGATCTTGCTGTGAAATCTGTTCGTGCTGCTAGCATGAGGGATTCAGCAAGTGGAGATAATATTGATGTCTTAGTGATGAACAAAGACGGCGCTAAAGAAACTACTGAAAATATCACATCACTTTAATTTTTTTTCTAAAAGTTCAACAGTTTCTAAGAACAAATCTTTGCTTTTTCTCAAAAGCCTATCTGGGAACTCATCCAATCTGAATACCAATTGTTGCTTAATTGCTGGTATTACCATTCCTCCAGATATTATCAATTGTTCAACAATGTAATCATTTGTTAGTGTACAAACTATCTCCTCATACGAACCATCTTCTTCCTCTATGGTTTGGCGATAAAGGACTATGGGCGTATTCGTTTTTGCCACTATCTGTGATCCCTTTTTTAAAAGATCTGTTAAATGTTGAAGGGACCAGGCATCAAGGCTAATCTGCTTGACCATGGTTAATCTATACATTTTTTGTATTTATGATGATTGTTGCGTTACTATTCAACAGAAATTCTAATTTTTTGACCATCTATATCGTCATCCTTGTATTTTTTGCATGTTTGTGTAAAGTTTACTTGTTTAACTCTAACCAAAAATGAAAGTTCTTCGGTTTTATTTTTTATCATCGATAACGATTCCTCATCAAGATCCAGTATAGAGGCTGTATTCAATACATCAGTTGGATTATAGCCCCTCTCCTTTCTCAATGCCTGTAGCCTTCTGGCAAGATCCTTGATTAGACCTTTTGCCATCAATTCCTCATTTCTTTCAGTTGAGATGATTCCTATCAGATTATTTCTTCTTGAGAATGTAAAACCTTCTTGAACATCAAACTCGATTATGAAATCATCTGCATCTAAAGAAATTTTTGTTCCATTAACATCAAATGTAAACGAACTATCTTTTTCGAGTCCTTGTATTATCACATCAGGTTTTGTTTCAGAAAAAATTTCTAACAGCTTACCAAGATTCTGTTTTGCCTTTGGACCAATGGTTTTTCGATTGAGTTCTATCTTTGGAATCACCGGAACGCCTGATTTTTTCATCTCTAGCATTTCTGATATTCCCTCATGATTTTCAAGTTCAATAATTTTGTAATCTTCTACATTTAGTTGGGATTTCAATAGTTCTGATAGCAGTTCAATTTTCTTCTGTAGACCTTTTTCTACACATATTAGCGCGTGCTTTAGTGGCCATCTTCTTTTCAACTTTCCCTTCATTCGTGCAGCAGCACAAACCGAAACAATCTCACTCATTATGTCGAATGATTCTTCAACACTTTCATTGACTAATGCAAATGTAGATTTTGGCCATGTTTCCAAAAGTATTGATTCTTTGTCTCCAAATGTTGACGTGTACAGATACTCGCTGGTAAACGGTGAAAATGGGTGTATCAAAATGTCTAGCGTTTTCAATGACTCGGCGATAATTGCATAGATTACATGCCTTCTATCTTTTTTATTTTCATCGTCATTCCAAAGTTCTGGCTTTGTGATTGGAACATAAATTTGGCTTAGTGAATTAATCAGAAAATCTTCTATGGCACTTGCTGATTCGTGGAATTTGCATTCATTGTTTGACTCTGTAGATAGTTCAATTGTTTTTTGAAGTTTTGATAATAACCAGATGTCCGTAGAGGTAAGCATATCGTTGTCCTTTGCCCATCCGACTGTTGCTTCATTAATGTTGAATTTGTCGTATTCACTATTCTGTTTAAAATACAAATGAATGTGAAAAAGCGTGCTTAGGATTTGATACGGTCTTGACATCAATTCCTTTGTACTAAAATTTAGAGTTTCAATTGGACTTGATTTCCACATGAAGTAGAATCTGACAAGATCAACTGGATATTTATCAAGTAGATCAGCCGCATCAAGTACATTACCGGTACTCTTACTCATCTTGTTGCCTTTTTCGTCAAGAACATGTCCCTGGAATAGAAATGAATTGTATGGTGAAGTATCTTTATTATTAAAAATTACATTTTCAATTAAAAGCGTGTATGCCCATCCACGTGTTTGATCAATACCTTCCGTAAAAAATGGAGCCGGTATAGTTTTTTCGTATTCATCATCGCTTAACGAGGCAAAAGGCGCAGCACCACTGTTATGCCAAGTATCTAAAACAAATTCCTCACGCTGCATCTTTGCATCACATTTTTTACATTTGATAGAAACTCGATCTATCCACGGTCTGTGTAGCTCAAAGTCAGGTCCATCGGGAAGATCGTCTGCTGCATCAACAATTTCTTTTCTTGAAAACAGTCTTTCAATGTTTTCACATTCAGTACACTTCCAGATTGGTAGTGGGCAACCCCAGAATCTTTCTCTTGAAATGCACCATGGATGTTTTTCTTTAATTATTTCCAAAAATCTGTTTTTTGGTTGGTCAAAAAAGTATTCTACTTTTTGTGCGGCATCAACTGCCTTATCACCAAGTCTATCAAGCATGTAAAAATATTCTCTTCGCGCAAGCCAAACTAGCTTGTGTTTAGAGCGCCAGCATAGTGGGTATTTGTGCTTGATTTTACCGATTCTCACCAATGCATTTTTGTCTTTAATGTCTTGCACAATTTTTTCATCAGCATCGCGTACAAACATTCCAGCATACTTGCCAGCATCTTCAGTAAACTTTACCTCATCGTCAATGGGGGAGAAAATCTCAACTTTCCGTTTCATCGCAATGTTATAGTCATCCTCACCGTTAGCTGGGGAAAGATGAACTATACCAGTGCCAGCATTAACATCAACAAATTTCTCAGCAACTGCAACGTGATAGTTTTCTATCTTTGACATTTTTTCCAAGCCAGAGATATCGCCTAGAAGAGGATGTGTGTATTTCTTGCCTTCAAATTCGGAGCCGTTTACTGTTTTTAGTACTTTGTAATCTTCCACCTTTGCTTCTTTCATGAACTCTTCAAGACGAATTTTTCCAACAATCCATGTTTCGTTGTTTGCTGATACGTAAACATATTCTTCATCTGGATTGAATCCAACCATTGCGTCTGTTACAAGTGTAAACGGCATAGTAGTCCAGACAATCAGATACACATCTTCGTCTTGCAATTTTACCTTGTAATACAATGAAGGATCCTGAACCATCTCATATCCCTGATTAACTTCAGAATGGCTTAACGAAGTTTGGCAACTTGGACAGTATGCAACAACTCTATACCCTTCTGTAAGGATATCATTTTCGTGAGCCCGTTTTAGTAACTGCCATTCCCTTTCAATATATTCATCCTTGTATGTCCAGTATGCATTTTCTTGATTAAATGACATTCCTAGTTTTTTGTCAACATCAATCCACTTCTGATGAAATTTCGAAACAATTTTTTTACATTGGGCAACC
>CACOFQ010000044.1 GCA_902626505.1 uncultured Marinoscillum sp. | reverse complement strand
TTGTATCAATTAATGGAGTTGCGGGTACTGGTAAAACTCTTCTAGCATTAGCATCAGCTATTTCTCAAAGAAGAAATTATAAACAAATTTTTGTTGCTAGACCGATTGTCCCTCTTGGTAATAAAGATATTGGGTATTTACCAGGTGATATAAACTCAAAGATTAATCCATACATGGAACCATTGTGGGACAATTTTAAGTATATACAAAATCAATACAAGCAGACTTCTAAAGATTTTAAGATTTTAAAAAATATGATTGAATCTGAAAAACTTGTAATCCAACCATTAGCATATATTAGAGGAAGAAG
The DNA here is from genome assembly GCA_902626505.1 of uncultured Marinoscillum sp. Lineage (GTDB taxonomy): Bacteria > Bacteroidota > Bacteroidia > Cytophagales > MED-G16 > MED-G16. Next base: position 4,077 of record CACOFQ010000044.1, on the reverse strand, counting down.
TTTTTCAAATATTTTTTTTATTATTGATGAAGCCCAAAATCTCACACCACACGAAATAAAAACAATTATATCTAGAGCTGGAGAAAATACAAAAATTGTATTTGCTGGAGATATAAACCAAATTGATACTCCTTATCTTGATTCTCAAAGTAATGGTTTATCTTATTTAATTGATAAATTGAAAGGTCAAAAGCTTTATTCTCATGTTACTCTTAAGAAAGGTGAAAGATCAGATTTAGCGAATCTAGCTAACGAATTATTATAGTTTTATTTTATATATTGTATTATGATTAAAAGTATTGATGATTATAATAATCATTATAAGTCAAGTGTAGAAAATCCAAAAAAATATTGGAAAGAATATGCGAATAACTTCATATGGAAAAAATATCCAAATAAGGTTTTGGCTTGGAATTTTAATGAGCCTGATGTTAAGTGGTTTGAAGATGGTAAATTAAATATTACCGAAAATATTTTTGAAAGAAATGAAAACAATAAGGATGATATAGCAATAATCTGGGAGCCTAATGAGCCAGATGAAAAAAATAAAATTTTTACCTACGATCAATTATTTAAGGAAGTCTGTTCTTTCTCTAATGTTTTAAAGAAAATGGGAGTTAAGAAAGGAGATAGAGTAATAATATACTTGCCTATGATACCAGAAGCAGCTATTTCAATGTTGGCGTGTGCAAGAATAGGTGCAGTTCATTCTGTTGTATTTGCTGGTTTTAGTGCAAAATCATTATCAGATAGAATTAATGATTGTTCAGCTAAAGTTGTAATTACCTCGGATGGAAATTTTAGAGGATCTAAAGTAGTGGACGTTAAAGGTGTAGTAGATGATGCATTAAAAAGTTCACAATGCGTTGAAAATGTATTGACAATTAAAAGAACTGGTTCAGATGTTAGTATGGAAAGGGGAAGAGATGTGTGGTATCACAATCAGAAGAACTTAGTTGATGACTATTGTCCTCCAGAGGAAATGCATTCTGAGGATCTTTTGTTTATATTATATACTTCTGGTTCAACAGGAAAACCTAAGGGTGTGGTTCATACATGTGCTGGTTACATGCTTTATACTCAATTTACTTTTGAAAATGTATTTCAATATTCAAAGGGAGATACGTATTGGTGTACAGCAGATGTTGGTTGGATTACTGGACACAGTTACATTGTTTATGGTCCATTATTAAAAGGAGCAAAGACTATTATGTTTGAAGGTGTCCCAACATATCCAGATGCTTCTAGATTTTGGAAAATAGTTGATAAGTATAATGTTAATCAGTTTTATACAGCCCCTACTGCAATAAGAGCTCTTCAATCTTTTGGAAAACAGTACTTGGAAGGCTCAAGTCTTAAATCATTAAAAGTAATTGGTTCTGTAGGTGAGCCGATAAATGAAGAAGCGTGGAATTGGTATAATGATAATATTGGTAAAAATAATTGTCCAATAGTTGATACTTGGTGGCAAACTGAAACTGGTGGTATTATGATTTCACCATTGCCAAATATTATTGATTGTAAACCAACTTATGCAACTTTACCACTTCCAGGAATTCAACCTATTCTTCTTGATAATGAAGGAAATGAAATTTTAGAAAATAATATTGAAGGAAATTTATGTATTAAATATCCATGGCCGTCAATCCTAAGAACAACTTATGGAGATCATAAACGATGTAAAGAAACGTATTTTTCTACATTTAAAGGCTATTATTTCACTGGAGATGGAGCAAAGAGAGATGATAATGGCTTCTATCGAATACTAGGAAGAGTTGATGACGTTATTAATGTTTCGGGTCATAGAATAGGTACTGCAGAAGTTGAAGATGCTATTAATCAAAATATTGAGGTAATTGAATCTGCTGTTGTTGGATTTCCTCATGAGATAAAAGGTCAAGGAATTTTTGGTTTTGTAATAATAAAAGATTCATCTGAAAAAATAGATTACTTTAATTCTATAAGGGAAACTGTAAATAAACATATTGGACCAATAGCTAAACCTGACCAAATACTTATAGTGCCAGGCTTACCAAAAACTAGATCTGGAAAAATAATGAGGCGTATTTTAAGAAAAATTGCATCTGATGAATTTGATAATTTTGGAGATATTTCTACTTTATTGAATCCAGAAGTTGTCGAAGAAATTATTACTAATTATAAAACTCTTAATAATTAGTTTTATTCTATTTTGTCCTTTATCACATCAGGTAACTTTGTATAGCTTCTATCCTCCCTTTTTATCATTTTACTGATTTCTTTCTCTCCAAAATTATTTTTGTCACCAGAAAAAATAACTCTCCAAATCTTCCCTTTTTTTGATTCAGATATATACAAAGAACCATCTGGTCCCTGCGCAAGACCCATAGGTCTATATTTTGCTTCTTCCATGTCAACTAATACTTCTCTACCTGCAAACCCATCTGCAAAAATTTCCAATGACCCAGATGGCATCCCATTTTTAAATGGTATGAAACCTACAACGTATCCTGCCTGAGGATAAGGCACTCTATTTGTAGATCCATGAAACGCAATAAAAGCTCCATTTTTATATCTATCAGGAAATTGATTTCCAGTATAAAAAAGCAAATCATTTGGAGCCCAATGTGCAGGCAAACCCATTATAGGATCAGTATATTCATCTGTTGACTTATTATTATCTCCTCCATATTCAGGAGCTATCATTCTTTTATTTTTAAAATGATCGTAATATGTGTAAGGCCACCCGTAATCATCACCTTCTCTTATAAGCATAAATTCTTCTGCCGGCAAAACTGTATTTTCCCATTCAGAATAGAATTGAGGCGCATGATTATGAAGAAAATCTCTTCCGTGATTTACCCCAAATAAACTATTGATTTCATTATTCCAAGTGAGACCTACTACGCTTCTAATTCCTGTAGCATATCTCTCACCATCAGCTAAGGTCTGCCCCAAAGTATTTTTATTAAATTTCCATATTCCACCTAGTAAATCTAATTGTTCACATGGAAATTGTCCCTTGACATCTTTTGTTGAATAAGTATTTGGTTTAGTATCCCAGTCTTCACAGGCATTGGTTGGTGCGCTAAAAGTGATATAAATATTATCTTCATTATCAAAAGCTAATGACTTTGCATTATGCCATCTTATTGGATATGGGTCAACAACTATAATTTCAGGTTTTCCATCAGGAATTAATTTATCTAGATCAAGCTTTTGCCTGTAAATAACTAATTCTGAGCTATAATATAAATACCCATCATTGATTTTCATTTCTGTACCAAATTTTCCATCATTTGGGTAGTCTCCAAATCGTTCTATGATATCAGCCTTACCATCCTTATTAGTATCTCGTAATGCTACATTTCCATTTCTTCCAGTAGCTGTCCTTAACTTAACATAGATATCACCATTTTTATTAACTGCAATATGTCTGGATGCACCAACACCCTCTGTAACAACTAAAGCTTCAAATCCTCCAGGAAGAAAAAGTCCCCCATTATTTTGATCACCTTTTAAGGTATAAGTCTCTTCATTATTTTCAATTCTTTTATTTTCATTGGTTGAGCATGATTGACAAAAAACAAAGAAAAAAACTAGAAAAAGTTGTTTTAACCTCATATTTAAATTTAATATAAAAATAGTTCATAGCATTATATAAGTTTTGATTTTGAATTTTTTTTGAAACTTTAGTAGATTGTAATTATGAATAACCTTTTTCTAATATTTTTTACTTTTCTTTTTCCTGTCTCAAAGAATAATTTTATAGAGAACCCTTTTATAAGTGTTGAGATGTCTTTTAAGTTAAAAGAAGAGACTAAAAAGAAAAGAGTATACGAAATTGATTTTGTCTTAGTAAATAAAAAAAATAAGCCATTATATTATGTTGCGTCATATGAAAAGATATCAAATAGCTCTCAAGCTCAGGTTTCAAATTTTGATAAAACGGATGAAATTAATATAGCTAATGATAATCAAGCTGCACCAGCTCCTCATTCTGGTTCAGCATATGTTGATAGTGGCGGAGCAGCCCAAATTGGATCAGAATCAGCTAGAAGCTCAAATAGTAATAAAGTAATTAAACAAGATAGTAAG
>CACOFQ010000043.1 GCA_902626505.1 uncultured Marinoscillum sp. | reverse complement strand
CTGATATAGTTGTTGATGACGGTAAAGTTTATGCTGTAGGATATGACTTTGGTGCCTCAGCTAATTACTGGGTTGATTCGGAGTCTTATGTTTTACAGGGTAATGATCCTGAAGCCTATTCGATAGCAGTCCATAATGGTGATGTATACACTGCCGGGAGGGATAATGGAGCATGCTACTGGAAAAATACTCAAAAAAATAAATTGTCAGGGGGGGATTCTTCCGGTTATGGTATAGCTGTTAAAGATAACGGAAATGTATTTGTTGGAGGATACTATATGAATACTCACCATTCCGTTCTTCCTGCTTTTTGGAAAAATGGAGCAAGAACTAATTTGAGCAGACCATCTGGAGGAGATGGAGAAGTTCTAGATGTAAAAGTATATAATGGATCAATGTATTATTTTGGAACTACTATGGCGCCTAACCCAATGGTAGGATTACCTCCTAAAGCTTCGTATTGGAAAGGTAATGGGAATAGAACAGACTTACCTAATGGAGGAGGATGGCAAAAAGGAATTTATGGAGGTGAAAGTTATGGTGGGTTTGTTGATTCAACAGGAGTATATGTTGCAGGTAAGATAGATTGGATTGGTGAGGTCGATGATGATGGTAATGATATTCCTGGAACTGGAGGTAGTTATGCACATTATTGGCATAACGGGACAAAAGTAGACCTTCTTGGAGGAGTATTTAATAATATGTGGGTTAGCACTGCCTATGATGTTGCAGCAAGTGATGGTTTTGTTGTAGTTGCTGGTGATGTAGCTACTGAAAATCAAACTCAAGTTCCTGCTATTTGGGTAAATGGAGAGCTGATTAAATTAGAAGGAGACGATACTTTTGGAGTTGCTCAAGCAATATTTATAGACTAAAATTTAGCTTCTTTTAATAACTGATATACCACTTCTTTTTCCTTCATTTTCCAAAAGCACAAAATACATTCCGTTGTTTAGTTTACCTCCGTCATATTTGAATCTATGTATTCCGTATTTTAATTTTTTATTGACAATCTCCTGAATTTCTTTACCATTTGCATCTACAATTTTAAGAAGCGTGTCTCCACTTTTTATCTCAATTTTTATATTTAGATTATTTTTAAAAGGATTTGGATAAGCTTCAATTCTTTTAGACATTGGATGAGGTTCCCCAATACTTGTTTGAGCTCCAGTAAGAATTGGAACATATTTAAAGTCTTCATATAAAATAGACTTGATTGTAATTTCATCTACACCAAACCAATCCATTAAGACTGAACCATATACTGATCTGAAGTCATGTTCATATTCAATATTGTCAATATATTCTAATGAAGGTAAGGATCCTATAGGGCTCGGATTAACAAAAGGGCTTAAAAAAAACATTGGTGCAGCTTCTCCGTGATCTGTACCATAAGATTTATTTTGAAAAACTCTTCTCCCAAATTCAGAATAAGTCATGGTTAAAACTCTTTCTTCAAGACCCCTATCAATAATATCATTTTGGAATGCAAATACAGATTCTGATAACTCTTCCATTAATCTTGCGTGCCTACCTGTTTCTGGACTTCCTTGATCTACCTGGTTGTCGTGAGTATCGAAACCACCTATTCTGACTACAAAAATTTTTGATTTTACTCCGCCAGCAATTAGTTGTGATACAATTTTTAATTGTTCTGCTAGTTTGAATTCAGGATATTCAATTCTACTTTCCCCACCAAGTCCCGCAGCCTCTTCTAATCTTTCGAAGTAATCATTAGTAAGTTTTGATGCGGTTCTTATGTATTGTAGTTCGTGACCATAGGGAGTATCGGGATTGTTTGTTCCACCTTCTTTTATATCAACAAAATTATTTAAGTTTTTTATTGAAACACCCATATTAATTATTGGTCCTTGACAGGTATTAGATGCAGTATTTCCAATTGATAAAGCTAAAGGATCTGGATAATTTGAGTTCGGGTATCCATCTGGAAATGATGGGTGGTTACTACTTAAATATCTTCCAAACCAACCACTATAAACAAATTCATCTGAAGAAGAGCCTGAATTCCAAATATCTGTAGACCTAAAATGAGATTTGTTTGGATTCGGGTATCCAACATTTCTAACAAAGCTTAATTTATCTTCACCAAATAACGTCTGAAACTTACTCATAGTAGAATGTAATCCAGTATTAGATATATCACTTAATGATAATATTTTATTTTCTGGAATCATAAGATCAGGTCTTCTCAATGGCTTTGAGTCACCACCAGAACCATCTCGCATTAAAACTTCATATTGATCTATAGGTATTAAAGTATTGATACCGTCGTTTCCTCCATCAAGAAAGACCAATACCAAACATCTATCCGAATTTGAACCAGAATTTGTTAATGCTGAAAGGGCAGAAGATTCGGTCATAGCACTAACCGGCACTCCAGATAAATAAAATGGAGCTGCAGTTAACGGCATAGATTTTTTTAGAAACTCTCTTCGTTTCATTTAACTTAAGTAATATTCAGGCATCAAACAAATTTCTTTTAGTAGTGATCTTAATTTCTTATTTAATGATTCTCTTTTCTCATCCTCAGGAGCATTTACATAATCATTGTACTCATCTTCCCAAATATTTGGGTTATTACCAACCACTATATTTACAAAATCATTCTTTAACTCCTCCGAAACTTCACTCTGAACAGGTAGAAGCCATTCGCAAAGTTTATTAACAACATCAATAATGTCATTTGGCTTATCGAATGTTTCAATTAGATTAAGAGGGTTAGCAACAACTCTAACATTATTATCATCTTGCGATGCTCTAACACCATTATTAGCCAAATAGTATTTTAAATGAGTCGTTCTCAGTGGTAAAGTTACGGATGTAATCCAATACTCATGAAAAAGAGGTTCCTGATAATAGGCTGGCCATCCTGCAACATTTGGGTGATCTATTATACTTTGACCTTGATCTGATACGTTAACGTGTCTAGCTTTCCAAAAGTAATACTTTTCAGAGTAGTCTAATTCTTCTAAACCAGACAATTTAAATTGCCTTAAAAAGCCTAGACTAAATGAAATAGGGTTTTTTATTACCGCTCCCCTTATATACATTTCATAAAAATGGTCACTTCTAAATAGCTGGTCTAATACAGGCTTAATTTTATAATTATTATCTCGCAAAGTTTTTGCTAGAGGCTTTATAATTTTATTTGAAACTTCATCATTGATAACATAATAAACAAACCATCTATATAATTTTTCACATATATATTCTGAAACTCTTTCTTTCTCAAAAATTAGATCGATTAAATCTTCATGCTCTTTATTTCCATTTGACGTAATTGATTTATTGCTAAATTTATCTGAAAAAGTTTTAGTAGATGTATCGTGTCTATCTAAGGTAAAGTATTGCCTGTCTTCACCAGAATGTGTTCTTCTTACTCTCCATCCAGTCAATATTTTAGAAGCTTCTAAAATATCTCCTTCTGTGTAATAGGTATAGCTACCTTCACCATCAATTGGCCCTTTACCAATTGTAAATAATTCAAATAACTCCCTTGCATAATTTTCATTGGGAGCCTCCTTAACATTATATTCACCACTTAAATAAATTAACATTGCTGGATCGATATTAATTGCTTTTACCAGTTGTTTAAAATCTCCTAAAAAATTATTTCTAAACTTTTCATGCATGTAATATGTATATCTTGCGTCATTAATTACAGTTGCTTCTGTTGCAAAATGGTTTTGCCAAAATAATACCATGTTTTCTCTTATAGATATAGGTCTAGAAGTATCAAGAATTTGACTCACCCTCCAAGCAGAATATGAATTTCTTCTTCTAAAATCATTTTTTCTTTTTTCAGCATTAATCCATGTACTCCCTAGAGGAGTTTCAGGATCTTCGTCGTCTTGATAATTTATAGGAGGATCAATATTAATTCTATTTTCATCTAATAGTTTTTCAAGTGTTTTTTCAAGTCCATCTTCTACACTTTTATTTATTTCTTCAATAGTGGGCCCAATTGTGGTTCTTCTAAGTAAATGAGCAGCCATTTGAAAGTCCCAATTTCCTGAATATGACTCTAGTCCAGCAATAAATGATGGAAATATTGGCTCTTTTTGATTGGCATGTTTTAGAACTTTATCTCTTCTAAGAGCTTTCTTTTTTTTTTCAGATAGTTTTGCCATATTGTACATTCGCTTAAAGCAAAGAAAGATAAAATATTAAAAAACATTGAGTAATAACCCCAAAAAAATCAAAGAAACTCCTCTCATGAGACAGTATAATGAAATAAAGGCAAAGCATCCTGATGCAATGCTTTTATTTAGAGTAGGGGATTTTTATGAAACATTTGGCGAAGATGCAGTTTTGGCAAGTAAGATATTAGGAATTGTTTTAACAAAAAGAGCCAATGGTGCAGCATCACATGTAGAGTTAGCAGGTTTTCCTCATCACTCTCTTGAGACGTATCTACCTAAGTTAGTTAATGCTGGTTGTAGGGTAGCTGTTTGTGATCAATTAGAAGATCCAAAACATGCAAAAGGAATTGTAAAGAGAGGTATCACTGAACTTGTAACACCAGGACTATCTCTCAATGACACTGTATTAGACGCTAAAAAAAATAATTTTTTAGCTTCAGTTTTTATTTCAAAAAGAAAATACGGCAT
>CACOFQ010000042.1 GCA_902626505.1 uncultured Marinoscillum sp. | reverse complement strand
ATAATCATTTCCAGATTTAGTCTCCTGGTAATATCCAACATAGCCGCCATTGTTCCATACAGTTTTTAAGAAGTCCATCTCATCCTGATCATTTATGACAAGTAGATAAGCTCCATCTTGATTAGATTGTAATCTATGACTATCCCAATGATCCCCCCAAGAAGTTCTAAAGTAAGAATGGCCGTTATGCTGACCAAGATAATAGTAAGATCCGCTACTTCTTGATGTCTCTAAAGTTGTTACTAAAGCATTAACTTCAATATAAGCCTGATTACCCCATCCTTTATCCCATACTACCATTCCAGTTTCTTGAGTATTACAATTAGGACTACAATGATTTTCTAAGGCTCCTATTGGAGAACCATAATCATTAGATCTTTGAACGCTTCTATCATATATCTCAGTTTCTCCCCCATGACCTGCTTGTAACCACGTATCGTATGTGCTAGCTGCTCCCACAGTAGTCAGACCATCTGAAGAGGTGACTGACAGTAAGAATGAAAGTTTAGTGAAACCTAAAGAGTACCAGCTCTCATACCCTTCATTTTGGTCAGCTGTCCCATCAGCATTAGTATCATAAGCAGTAATTACATAAGAAGTCTCGATATCTCCTCCGGAAATCATATATGAAGTGAGACTCTTGTCTGTAATATCCTGAACTAATGTATAAGTGTCCCCATCTTTTGAATATATCTTATAACCACCTAAGTCAGATGCAGCAACTGCATCCCATGTTAAGATTATATCAGAACCTGAAAGCGCCTTCGTTAAATTTGATGGAGTAGCAATAGGAGCAACTGTTGATGCAGAGGTGCTAAAAGGCTCAAAAATAACTTCTCCATTAACGTCAAATGTTTCATCATCATTTGTGTCCTGGATAGAATTTTTAATTTCATTAGTATTAGTAGTTCCCCAATAATTATTTCGGAGAATTATTTCTTCATTATCAACTCCTTCTCCACCCTCATTATAATTTGGAATATTATCAGAGTGCCATTCAGTTCTATCACTTCCGTCATAAACAACAACATGTCTCTGATTACCAGTTAGAGTACCCATAAATGTATTATAGGAGAATTCGTACTCCTGTGTTCCAGAGCCGTGACCGTGTACAACGAGATTAGCTTGATAACCACCGATATTATTGTATCTTATTTTTGTATCTCTATCGTAACGCATTGTGATACCAACAGCACCATGCTGACCTGTTGATCCACCAATAGTATTTTTTTCAACGGTAGGATTTCCACCAATATAAAGAGCATAGTTTTTTGTAGTATTAGTAGTAGAGAAAATTCTATTATTATTAAATGTAGGGTTCCCATGAAGCTCTACGTATGGAGAACTATTTTCTTCAAGCTGCGCATCATAAATTTCATTTCCAGTAACAGTAACTGATCCATTTGTATAAAGAGCTACTTGTTTCATAGAATGTATCTTAGAATCTTTTATTGTTCCAGATTCAATATAGATTCCAAATCTACCTCCACTTATAGTAGAATTCTCAATGCTGGAACCATCTCGAGACCTTATCATATATTCCCAGGTATTAACATTACTATTAATAATATCTGCGTACTTAATTGTTGAGGCAACACTAGAATTTAAATCAATTCCAGGACCAGAACCATTTTTATTTTTCTCCCAAGACTCACCAGTAATAGTTACTCTATTTGATGCAGTACCTTCGATTACTAACTGACCATCATCTTCTGTGTAGATGTAAGAGTCATTAGACATATTAATTGTAGCTCCCTCTTTAATTATTAATGTTCCTTGTATCTGAATTTTAGCTTTATCATTAACAATATTTAAAACAGCATTTTTTTCTATTGTAAGAGTAATACCTTTTTTAATTTTCATACCACTTCCTTCAACTGTGTATGGACTACAGAGTTCAAAAAGAGTTACATCTTCAGTTATATTTCCTCTTAATCCTTTCTCAACACTATCGCAACTAGTCTCAGTAATCTCTAGTTTTACTTGTTGAGTTCCATCCTCTGAACCGTTAGTGACTGATTTTATATCTAAAGTAACATCCTCAAGCCCTTCTGTAGGTTCATTCTCACTTAACCACTTAGCAGTAATTGTGATTTTTCCAGATGTGGTACCAGGAAGAATTAATACCGAATCACTAGACAACTCATAATCAATACCTTTTTCTCCTGAGCCTGATGGTTCAAGTATAACAAATAGTGTGTCTTTTGAAACCTGAGATGATGTTGCAGTAATTGTAGCTAGCTTAAATTCTTCACTCTCACCAATAAATTCTTTGTTAGAGCTAAGAGTAACTTTTGGTATAGATTCGTTATCAATAATCTCAAAATCTACTGATGTACTAGAAGATGCTATATTACCATTATCAACAGAGGAAATAGATAACTTTAGAGTCTCATTACCCTCATATACATCATCATTATTAGGTCTTACATAAACAAATTTTGAAGTCTGACCAGCAGGTACTGTAATAGAGCTTATATCTGGAGACTCTGACTCGACGCTGTATAAAGTAGAAATTTCTGATGCGGTAAGAGCTTTGTTGTAGAACCTTATATCATCTAAAGACCCAAGGAATGGGTTATTACTTGGTCCGTAAGCACCAATATATACACTACCTGATCCACCAGAAACTGAATTATTCCAGTCATAGCTTTTATACATTTTTTTATTCTCTGAACCATTTATATATATTCTTAGGGTATCGCTAGTGTAGGTATACACGACATGATTCCAAACCCCTTCTTGTAATACCTCATCCGTAGATATATTTATTCCTTGACCCCCAGAACGAGCATCAATTCTTCTGTAACTGTAGTTGTCTCCACTATTCCAACCTGTCCACATTTCATAGTACTCATTCGGTGCCTTGATAATTCTACCGTAAGATCCAGTATAATCATTTTCTTTATTCTTAATATTTAACCAAACACTCATGGTTATGTCGTCTTTCACAATTATAGATCCTGACCAAGGGACTTCCACATAAGAGTTATTTCCATTGAAACTGTAGGCTTTATCTGCATTACCGTGCCTGTCAGTAGTGAGAGTTGCGTTTGAGACGGTTCCATTATTTCCATTTCCAGATTCATCGTTAGCATCACCATCAAAATCATAGTAAGCAACTAAACCGTTTGAGGTTATTTCTAAAGTATCTGCTGATAATCTATAATCTGCAGAGTTAGCTGCTCCGCTAGCAGACAAATTAACTGTAACTGGCTGTGTTGTAGCGACGCTTAAATTTGCAGTAAGTTTAGAGTATTTACCAGAACCATCATCTGCAAAACCTTCATTAAGTGAATTAAGAGTTGATTCACCCTGTAATGTAACATCAGGTTTAATATCGTTATCAACTATAACTATATCTACATTATCAGATGTGCCAGCAGTTCCATTTATAATTTCTTTAAATTCTAATTTCATAGTTTCATCTCCCTCACCCATTACAGCATCATCCTTAGAAAAAACATAAACACTTGCCTCGGTTGAGCCCGCAGGAATAATCACTTCACCAACTTCAGGGTTATAAAGAGAATTCACCCATGTCCATCCACCTAACGGTTCAGAGTAGTCGTCTCTTGTCCTATCCTGGTAGAAGCCAATCCATGGATTAGAGACATAACCTCTGATGAAATTATACTCCTCTTCAGTAGATATAACCATTAAGTAGCCTCCATCAATAGCCTCAGTTGAAGTTTTAGCTTCTTCCCATGATGAGTTAGAATTTGATCTATAGTAAGCATGTCCATTATAGTCAGCTAGATAAGTGTACCCAGCATAATCTTTTTCATATGGATAAGGTAATTCCAACACATGATCAATCTCAGTATAATGTCCTGGAAGATCATTATATCCACTTCCAGTTAATTGAGCATAATCCTCTACACCTGCATCATTAGGTTCCCCTTGTCCCCAGTTAGATGGTAACCATGTCACATTTTCACCGGTTATAAGTGTCGACTCCTGCCTCATAAGGAAATCTGTTGAATCAACTCCACTAAACTTGAACTTAACTGTGACCGGTAATTCTGAAACTTTATTTAACGTGACCTTCACTGTAGAATAGTCATCTTTACCTTCAGTTATAGTTGTAGAAGTTGCTGATAAAGAAACTGTAGTATTATCATCATCTGTCAATACTATAGTTGCCGACTGATCTCCAGTCTCAGTTGCTCCTGTTGTTGAAATAATTTTTGAGATAATAGTTTCATTATTTTCATCTGTCTGGTCATCTGTTCCCTTAATCTCAATAGACCCTGAAGTACTTCCTTTTGGAATTGATATTGTAGCATTTACTTTCTGGACTGAACTATTTGAATATAGGGTAGATATGTCTTGCGCTGTAAGTGCTTTATTATATATTCTAATATCATCGAGTTTTCCTCTGAAAAAATTATTTTCTCCTTCAACTTCAGAGCCTATAACTAGCCTCTGATAAGAATTATTTGAAAATTTATTATTATAGTCATTTGGATTGCTTGTACTAATAAGTTCTCCATCAATATACATCTCATATTTTCTTGAAGTAGTTGTAGTGCTATCATTAGAAGTTGATGTTTGAGAAGATGCAACTACAGTTACCATTTTCCATTTACCATTATCCCAGTTTCCATTACCTATACCATCTCCCCAGCCTGATCCGTTAGCCACTAAATAATGCCTTCTCCCATTATCTCTATCATCTGTCCATAT
>CACOFQ010000041.1 GCA_902626505.1 uncultured Marinoscillum sp. | reverse complement strand
TCCTCTTTCTTTAAAAACAATAGTTCTACCATAAAAATGAACATAAGCCTTAACTTTAGCACCACTTTCTAGAAATTTAATAGCATGTTTTAATTTAAAATTAAAATCATGTTCATCTGTATTTGGGCCAAATCTAATTTCTTTTAAAACTGTTTTTTGAGCATTAGATCTTATAGACTTTTGTTTCTTTTTCTGAATATATTTAAACTTAGAATAGTCAATAATTTTACATACTGGTGGATCTGAATTTGGAGAAATTTCAACTAAATCTAATCCTTGTTGCTTTGCCATTTCCTGAGCCTTATTTATTGGGTAAATATTAACTTTGACATTCTCTCCGACCACTCTTACCATACTGGAAGTTATTCTGTCATTAATTCTATGTTTCTCTTCTGGTTTCCTCCAGTTTCTTCTTTTTCTTATTTTGTTAATTTTACCCTCCTTTGTTTTAAAATTTTGTGCAAATATCTCAAATATTTAAAAAAATAAAAGAATTTTTAGATTAATTTAAATTAGTATTTAATTCTTCTTTTAGCATATTAGTAAGTTCATCTATTGACATTTTTCCAATATCTCCCTTATACTTTTTTCTAACCGAAAGTGTAGAAGAGGTCATTTCGTTCTCTCCAATAATAATCATGTATGGAATTTTTTTAATTTCAGCATCTCTAATTTTTTTTGATATTTTCTCAAATCTAGTATCTATGGATGTTCTAAAATTTAAGTTTTCTAATGAATCTTTAATGGATGAAGCGTATTTATTTACTTTTTCATTTATAGGCAATACTATTAATTGATTAGGCGCTAACCATAAAGGAAAATTACCTTCACAATGTTCAGTTATTATAGCAATAAATCTTTCCATTGATCCAAAAGGAGCCCTATGAATTATTACAGGAGTTTTTTTAGAATTATCCTTATCAACATACTCTAAGTTAAATCTTTTAGGTAATTGATAATCAACTTGAATAGTTCCAAGTTGCCATTCTCTATCAAGAGAATCATTAACCATAAAATCTATTTTTGGTCCATAAAATGCCGCTTCTCCATGTACAATATCAGCATTAATATCTGTTTGCTCAACAGCATCAATTAAATCATTTTCAGCTTTATCCCACAATAATGAATCACCAATATATTTTGATGAATCTTCTTTATCCCTTAAAGAAATTTGAACTTTATAGTCTTTGAATGAAAGTGATTTAAAGACTTTTAGAATTAAATCCATTACACCTAATACTTCATCTCTTACCTGATCAATAGAACAAAAAATATGAGCATCGTCTTGAGTAAATCCCCTAACTCTTGTCATTCCATGTAACTCACCACTTTGCTCGTATCTATAAACTGTACCAAACTCAGCAATTCTAACTGGAAGTTCTTTGTAGGAATGAGGTTTAAACTTAAATATTTCACAGTGATGAGGACAATTCATAGGTTTTAATAAATATTCTTCATTTTCTGATGGAACTTGAATTGGCTGAAATGATGATTCTCCGTACTTATCATAATGTCCAGAAGTCACGTAAAGTTCTTTTGAACCAATATGAGGAGTTGTCACATGCATATATCCCTGCTTTATTTGTTCTTTTCTCATAAACTCGATAAGATTTTCTCTAACAACATGTCCATTTGGCAACCAAATAGGAAGGCCGGAACCAACACTTTCACTGAAAAAAAATAACTCAAGTTCTTTACCTAATTTCCTATGGTCTCTTTTTTTAGCTTCCTCTAACTTTTCTAAATGATCCTCTAAAAGATTTGTATTGGGAAAAGAGATAGCATAAAGTCTTGTAAGTTGATTATTTTTTTCATCACCTCTCCAATATGCACCAGCAATATTTAAAATTTTGAATGATTTTATAAATTTTGAAGACGGTAAATGAGGGCCTTTACATAAATCGGTAAAATTACCCTGCTTATAAAATGATATTTCTCCATCTTTTAAATCATTAATAAGTTCAATTTTATATTGATCATTTTTCTCATTAAAAAATTTTAAAGCATTTTTTTTAGATATTTCAGATCTAGAAAAACTGAGAGGTGAAGAAGCTAATTCTAAAAATTTTTTTTCAATTTTTGAAACATCTATTTTTGAAACATCATAATCAACAAAATCGATGTCATAATAGAATCCATTGGAAATAGGAGGACCAATCCCAAATTTTACTCCTGGGTATATAGTTTCAACAGCTTCAGCTAAAATATGTGCTGAAGAATGCCAAAAAGTCGATTTTCCAGCGTCATCTTCCCAAGTTAAAAATTTTATTTCTCCACTTTCTGTTAATTCAGATGAAATATCAATTAAAATATTATTAAAAGATACAACTAATACTTTTTTAGCTAAACTATTACTTATAGACTTAACTATTTCTAAACAAGAAATACCAGATCTAAATTCTTTAGTTGAGGAATCAGGAAATTGAATATTAATTTTAGACATTTTAAACTTCTTTTATAAATAATTTATTATCAAATCTAAACTGTTTACCATATACTCCATTTGGATCTCTTTTTCCAGCTCCTATAACCATACATATTTGTGCTTTATTTGGCAACTTAAGAATTCTTTTCAATCTAAATGAATCAAAACCTTCCATTGGACAAGTATCAAATCCATAAGCTCTCATAGATAACATAAAATTTTGACATGCCAAAGCAGTAGTTTTCTGAGACCAAACTTTCATATCATTGAAAGATGTAGGTTCCCTTGGTATAACTCTATATAATCCAACAAATGAAACATAAAGCTTTTTTAGAAATCCAAAAATATTCATAAAACCCTGATTATATGCTAATTTTGTAATCTTATTATAATATTTCAAAACAGAAACTGAAGGATTCTTTTTTTCATTTAAATAATCCAACATCATTTGATTATTCCGTTTCCAATGGTCAGGTCTGGAAACAAAAACAAATAGCTCTTTAGCAGTTTTTGCTGCAGGTTGAGATAGACAAGCCTCAACAACTTTTTTCTTAATATTTTTTGATTTGATCCAATATATCTCCCATGTTTGTAAATTTGATGAAGTAGGTGCTTTAAGAGAATTATCAAGAGATTTTTTAATAATATCTTTCGGTATTATATCATTAGTAAAAACTCTTACACTTCTTCTAGATTTAATTACTTTATCAAATTCCTTATGATTTATTTTTGGTAAATCTTCAATAAAGGGTTTTTTATTATTTATTTCAGATAATATTGTGATTTTTGACATTTGCCAAAATTATAAAAAAAAGATCACAACTTTTTCTTAAGGTCATCTAAATTGGCATATAAATTATTTATATGATTTTTAATTGATGAGTATTCATTATTTGGATTAGGAAAGTCTATACTAAAAAAGGCAATTGCTTCCCAAATTTCAAGAATATCATAATTTGAAATTATATAAGGATCATATTCTTTATTATCTGAAATTAGCTCTAGAGAATTTTCTTGAGTTTGTACTCGTTTATATACTATACCATCTTCTTTAGTTAATAAAATATATGTTTTACCATCTCTAACATAAGATAAATCCTCTAAATACTTTCCAATAACAATACTACCTGAAGTTAATGGTAACATTGAATCTCCTTTAATTTCAAAAGCTCTATGAGTACCACTAAAATTTAAGAATGGAAGTTGAAATTTTGGTAAATTTTGGATGAATTCAAAATCAGAATAGGAATTCAAATATCCAGCAGAAGCTTTCTGATTAATTAATTCAATGTTTTCTTCGCCAAATTTATCAACAGTTATAGATAGAACTTTAACGTTTTGATCTTCAGTATTAAGATACTGATCTTCAGGAAGTTGAGTAACATCTTTTTTTAATATATTATCCAATGAAATTTTAAAAACTTCACACATTTTTAAAAGATTATTTAATCTAGGATCAGATCTTCCCTCCTCATATGCACCAACTAATGATCTTTTAATACCAATTTTTTTTGAAAACTTTTCTTGTGTCCAGCCTTTTTTCTTACGTAGAAACCTTATATTTTCATTAACATTTACCATAATTACTAATTTTTATAGTAAAAATATATTATTTTCCTCAATTACTAAAATATTTAGTATGAATAATAAAAAAATCTTTTTCCATGTGGGTTTGGCAAAGACAGGATCTACTTTTCTTCAAAAGAATTTTTTTCCGAAACTAAAAAACATAAAATATATCAGTACACATAAATATAAACGATGCATTAATATAATTAAAAAAACTAATTATGAGTCTTATCTAATATCTAGAGAATTTGATAGACAGTTTGAATATGAGGTAAAAAAAATATTAAATGAATTTCCAGAAACTAAAATTATTATAGTTTTTAGAAAACATGATAAATGGATATCATCGCAATTTAAAAGACATTCAAAAAACGGATATCATTGGAATTTTGATAAGTTTTATAATAATGAAAATACAGGATTCTGGAAAAAAGAAGATATGTTATATTCAATTAAAATTGATATAATTAAAAAATACTGTAAACATAGGCCCCTTGTTTTAAACTTTGATGAACTAAAAACAAACCCTCATTCATATCTTAAGAAAATATCAGATTATACTCAGTCTAATTATTCAATAAATGATATTTCTTTAAATGTTGTTCACAAATCTTGGTCTGAAAAACAACTAATTTTTTTAAAGAAATTTTGTAAAATATTTAAAAAAAACCCACCTGAATATTATCCTAATAATAAATTTTTACATTGGCTATTATTTAGACCATGGTGGTTACTTTTCCATTTCGTAATGTATTTCGCATATTTTCTTCCAAAAAATTATGTTATAAAAAAACCTTTAATTGATAAAAAATATCTTTCAGAATCAATGAAAAAATATAATGAGGATTGGAAAAAAATTCTTCGTATCTCAGGTTAAAAAGAAATAAATTTAATGTTATTG
>CACOFQ010000040.1 GCA_902626505.1 uncultured Marinoscillum sp. | reverse complement strand
CTGTCTCACTAGGAATTGTTTTGTGGGATCATTTTAATAAAACTACAAGGGCTCACAGAGGGAAGGGAGCTTAGCCTCGAATAGGTTTTTAATTTTTTCTAGAAAATTATGATCACATTTAATTGCTCGCCCATCCATTTCAGTTACCGGTGTAATCTCTCCATTAGTTCCAGTAGCAAAAACTAAATCTGCATTAATAAATTCAACCAATGTCAGATCTCGTTCCTCAATTTCGATATTATTCTCCTTTAAAAGTTCTATAAATGTTCCTCTAGTAATCCCAGGAAGGCAGGCATGAGGAAAAGGAGTAAATACTTTATTAGCTTTTACCATAAATAGATTAGTATCATTCAGCTCAGCAACAAAACCTCTTTCGTCTAACATTACAGCAGCATCATATCCAGCAATATTTGCATGCATTTTTGCTATTACTAAACTAAGCATGTTATTATGGTGTATTTTAGAGTCTAAGAATGCAGGAATACTTCTTCTAATAGAAGAACTAATGGCCCTTATCCCTTTTGAAAAATCATAAACTTTTTTCTTCCACTCAGCTAACACAATCAGACAACATCCACTTTGATTAAGTCGAGAGTCCATTCCTGAAGTAACCTTCTCACCCCTAGTTAAAGTGAGCCGTATGTGGGTATCATCATTCATACCATTTGCGTCAAGTGTCTCTTTAATTGCTTTTTTAATTTCCTTCTTAGTTGGGACTCCCTCGTAGCCTAGAGCATGTGCGCCCTCTTGTAGTCGCGTTAAGTGTTTATCATAACAAACTATTCCCTCAGGGTACACCCTAAGTCCTTCCCAAACTCCGTCACCGTTCTGAACAATACTATCAAATACAGAAACTTTAGCTTCTTTTCTTGGGAGAAGCTCTCCGTTTACATGAATGAAGATATTTTCATTTTTAGGGTTGTACTCTTGTAACATTATATACTAATTGAATTTATTTTTAATTTATCGTAATATTTTACAGCTTTAAGATAAAGACTTTCACAGTGTTTTGGTAATTCTCTGCTGCTTGTTTTTTGTTTTGTAAATCCAGTTGAGTTATGAACATTTTTATACCAATACTCTGCCCACGCCCCATCCTCTTTTATACCTCCAGCCGGCCATGAAAGCATCTCCTCATAAAATGGTATATCTAATTTTTCACAAAGCTTGGAAAGTAAAGTTTTTGGGTTCTTAAGTATTTCTGCAGAGTCTAAGACAAGAGGGTTTTGGTTTTCTATTTTATTAAATAGTTCCCAAGACTTTTGCAGTCCAATGTCCTGCATTGTAGGGTTATTAATTACCTGGGCAAAAGAGGCAATAAGTTGCTTTGGATTTCTTACAAGAAAAAGATTTGTCATCATATGAAGAAACTCTAGATCCATTTGCTGATGATGATGGGCCATATTCTTTAAAAATAATACTTCACACCCACTTGTTTTATATATACTTTCTAGTACCTCGGTAATATCTGATGACATAGAATTAAGTGTATCTTCTCTTGCTGGGTGCTTTATTCCTGTGGTCTCAAGATAGTGAGCATAAAAAGGCTCATCAATAACTTTTGTGTCAGGTCTACGTGAAAATGAATACATTAATGCTGTAGATAAATTTCTTGGGCCAGATATTAAATTAATTATTTTCATTGGTAAGAATAATTATCACAAATTAATCATTTTTGCAAAATTATATATGAGAAGTAAATACATATCTAAACTTATATTACTCAGCGCAATAATTATTATATCAAAAATTAATGTGTTTAGTCAAAAAGAAGACTCCATTAAAACTATAGAGATGGAAGAGGTGATGGTATCTGCTAATAAGACAGAGAAACCGTTAGTCGAACTAACTGTTCCAGCTAAAATTATCACAAAGAAAAATATTGAAAGATCTGGTCACTCAAGATTAAATGAAATAATTAACGAGCAAGTTGGAATTGTGACTGTCCCTAGTTATGGTGGAAGTGAAGGCATACAATTACAAGGAATCGATCCTGATTACACTTTAGTTTTAGTTGATGGATTGCCAGTTATTGGTAGAACTGCTGGAATTTTAGACTTATCACGAATATCACTTAGTTCAGTAGAAAAAATAGAAATAATAAAGGGGGCCTCCTCATCTTTATATGGTTCTGAGGCATTGGGTGGGGTAATAAATATCATAACAGAAAAGGATAAATTGAATGGCTTTAATAGTAGGGTTTATTATAGGGTTGGATCATTTAAAACTCAAGATATTTTAACTGATATTAATTATAAGTTAAATGATTTATCTATGTATGGAAGTTTTAATTCTTATTCTAGTGATGGGTTTGACTTAAATAATGATGATGATCAGAAAACTGTTGAGGCTTTCAGAAATTATACTGGAATTATAGGATTAGGGTATAAAGTTAAATACTTAGGGAAAATAGACTTTAATTATAAACTTTTCTCGGAAAAAAAAGATGGAACCATATTCATAAATGATCCTGGAATTAAAGGTAAAACAAATACTTTTGAGAATAATTTCTCAATAAAATATAAAAATTATCTATCAAAAAATATTTCATTAAATATAGACTTCTATTCTACTAATTATAGTAATTATGAAAAGAAAATAGGACTTAATAATATCAATCTAGAAAACGATTTTGATCAATCACTGAAAAGAACTGATATTAAAATAAAAATTGAATCTAAATCCAAATCATATTATACGATTGGTTTAGGAAGAGATAGTGAAAAATTAAATAGAACTAATATTTTAGTATCACCTGAGCACAAATCTAATTTTATGTATTTTCAGCATGACTGGAAAATTCATAGAAAATTAAATATTGTTTCTGGAATAAGATACGATGATCATAAAAATTATAACTCTCAATTAAGTCCTAAATTTTCAGCAAAATATAATTATTCAAATAATTTTAATATTAAAGGATCTTTTGGATATGGATATAAAACTCCTGACTTCAGACAGTTATATTTGAACTTTATTAATAATTCATCTGGATATATTGTGTTAGGGACTAAAGTGATTGAAAAAACAATAACTGAATTAGAAGAGTCAAACCAATTATTATTTTATGAGCAGGTTTTTGATACAAACCTTCTATCTGAAAGCTCAAACAGTTATAATCTTGGATTTCAATACTTTATTAGTCCTAGCTTTCCAATTGAAATAAATCTATTTAGAAATAATATTTTTAATTTAATTGAATCCTCAGTAGTTGGAAGAAAAACTAATGGTCAAACAATTTATAGTTATTCCAATTTAAACAAAATTTTAACCCAAGGTATTGAAATTCAAGGGAGCTGTAATCCTATTAAACGCCTGTCAATTAATGGTGGATATCAGATGCTTTATGCTAGAGATCATAAAGCATTAAAGGATTTTGAGTCTGAACTAGTTTATGCAAGAGATCCCATTTCTAAACAATCTTTTTTACTTAAAAAATCTGATTACTTTGGTTTATTCGGTAGATCCAGACACCAATTAAATTTTAATTTTGGTTATGATATAAATAACAATAAGGACTACATTAATTTTAGAATAAACTATAAAGGAAAATTCGGCTTAATTGACACAAATAATAATTCTTTTTTAGATAATTACGATAGGTTTGTCAAAGGCCATATAATTGCTAATATTTCCTATAATAAATCGATTGGTAAATTTTTCGATATTCAATTTTTAATAAAAAATATGCTAAACTATAAGGATGATGAAAATTTAATGAATAATCCAGGAAGAGTGTATTCTTTAAGAATAAGCTTTAACAATTAATTAATTTGTATAAATAAATATATGGTAATAATTTCGTGATATACTTATGAAAAAAATATACAAACTTTTATTTATATCACTTTTCTTTTCTTGTGTTGAAGAAGATCCTGTACTTGAATCAATCGAAACTATGATTGTAACAAATTTAGATGCAACAACAAAATCTCAACCTGGTCAACCACAATATGGAAAATTTGCAAAATTTAGTTTTTCAAAGCATTCATTAGTAGAAGGTGATGATTGGGATATTGCATTTAGAGCAACTACTATTTTAGTTAATGGAGGTTTTTCTGGAGGTGAAGATGAGCCTAATAGAAGTGGTATTGGCGCTGGATATATTCAAGTTGGCAACTATGGTAGCATAAAAACTGTGGATGAAAGTTTGTTCAAACAAGATTCTCAGACATCAAAAGCAATTCCAACTGGTTCCGGTAATGGTTGGTATAACTATAATTTTCAGAGTCATATAATTACTCCAATAGCTGGTCGAACTTTAATATTTAAAACACATAACGGTAGATATGCTAAAGTGGAAATTCAAAGTTACTATAAAGATTCTCCTGAAATACCAAATGCTTCATCAAGTGAAGCTCAATACTATACTTTCACTTATACGTATCAACCGAATGAAGGTGTTTTGTCCTTTGACTAAATAAATTGACTTACTTTTTTCCCTTTTTTTATACAGTCACTTACTGATACACCATCAAAATAATTTCCAATAATATGAAATCCTTTATTTTTAGAGATATAATTTTTGATTGATAAAACTAATTTTTCTTGATTTAAATTGTACTGAGGTATACCATTAGTCCATCTAAAGTGATTTGACATAATTACTTCACCATTATGTTTGATCAAATCTTGAGTTTCCTCTAAAATAATTTGTTTTAATTTTTTAGTATCAATTTTGCATAGTTCTTTTTGTCTCTCCCCACCTACAAGTACTGTATAAAGATCGGTCCCTTGTTGAGATACGTGACTAAATATTCTTGAATTAAATAGAATACCAAGATATTTTTTATTATCAGAGTTTTTAGTTAGAACACCAAATCCATCTATTTTATTTTTTACTTCAGCTTTTTTAAAACCAAAATGAAAAACATCAATCGGATTATATTTAACCTTATTAAGTTCCTTAATTAAAGCTCTATCATCAATTAAATTCTTTAAAATATAAGATGGTACGGTTGATATAATATTTTTACATTTAATTTTAAAATTATTTGCTATAACCTCGTATCCAATTTTTTTTTTTAGAATTTTTTTTACCTCTGTTTTTTTCAAAATATTTTTTTTCAAACAAACATTAAGTTCATCAATCATATGTTGGAGTCCTCTTGGAAAACTAAATGACTTAGCATGTTTTTTCTTCTCATAAAATAATCCTTTAATTATGCTACCATACTTTTGTTCAATATTCCAAAGCTTCTT
>CACOFQ010000039.1 GCA_902626505.1 uncultured Marinoscillum sp. | reverse complement strand
ATATTTATCAATAACATCTTTAGTAATATTCCTATCGATTTCTAAAATTGAGATTTGTTCAGTTAGATTTTTTAATTCTCTTATATTCCCTGGAAATCTATATTTGATTAGCAAGTTTTTAGATTCTTCATCTAATCTTATTGGCTCAATTTTATTTTTATCTGAAAAATCAGAGGAAAATTTTCTAAATAAAAGAGATATATCTTCACCTCTTTCTCTTAATGGTGGTACTATTATTGGGACAGTATTTAATCTATAATATAGATCCTCTCTAAATTTTCTTTTATCAACTGCTTCTTTTAATTTAACATTAGTTGCCGCAATTATTCTAACATTTGTTTTCTGAACTTTAGATGATCCAACTTTAATAAATTCACCGTTTTCTAATATTCTTAACAATCTTGATTGAGTAGATAATGGCATTTCTCCAATTTCATCTAGAAAAATAGTTCCGCCATCAGTTACTTCAAAATATCCTTTTCTAGATTCATTAGCACCAGTAAATGACCCCTTTTCATGACCAAATAGTTCAGAGTCAATAGTTCCTTCCGGTATTGCACCGCAATTAACAGCAATAAATTGACCATGTTTTCTTTTACTCATAGAGTGAATAATTTTTGAAAAAGATTCTTTTCCCGTTCCACTTTCCCCATTTATTAAAACGGTCATATCGGTCGGAGCAACCTGAATAGCTACTTGAATAGCATGGTTTAGACTATCGGAATTACCAACTATACCAAATTTTTGTTTTACTGATTTAACTTTTTCTAACATAACTCTCCAAATAATGTTGCTGAATTACATTCTTTTATTTTTACATCTACATATTTTCCAATAAGATTATTTCTTTTTGGGAAAATGACCATTTTGTTTTCTGAAGTTCTTCCTCTCAAATATTTATCTGTTTTTTTTGATGTTCCTTCAACCAAAATTTTATATTGATTATCAATTGTTAATTCATTTCTAACAAGAGAATGATTATTTTGTTTGTTAACTATTTCTGATAATCTTCTTTTCTTTATTTCAATAGGAATATCATCCTTAAATTTTTTATGTGCAAGTGTTCCAGGACGTTCAGAATAGTAAAACATATAAGAATAGTCGTAAATTACATTATCCATTAAGCTTAACGTGTCTATGTGTTCTTTTTCACTTTCAGAACAAAAACCTGTAATAAAATCAGATGATATAGCACATGAATCTCCAACTATAGATTTAATATCATTTATTTTATTTAAATACCATTCTCTATCATATGTTCTGTTCATTTTCTTTAAAATTCTAGAATTACCACTTTGTGCTGGCAAATGGATATAATTACAAACATTTTCATAATTTTTAATGACTTTAAGAACATCATTAGTTATGTCTTTCGGGTGAGATGTAGAAAATCTAATTCTAAGGTCTGGGCTAATTTTTGCTGTCATTTCTAATAAATCTGAGAAATAAATTATTCCACTCTTATCAGACTGCTTTTCCAATTTAATTTTATTATTATTTTCTGGTGACCATTTAAAAGAATCAACATTTTGACCTAAAAGAGTTATTTCTCTATAACCTTTATCAAATAAATCTTTAGCCTCATTCAAGATACTATTTGGGTTTCTACTTCTTTCTCTTCCTCTTGTATATGGAACAACACAGAATGAACACATGTTGTCACAACCTCTCATAATTGATATAAAAGCAGTAACACCATTTGAATTTATTCTTACTGGTTCAATATTTTCATATGTTTCTTCAAGAGATAGAATTGTATTTACAGATTTTTCATTTTTTTCAATTACATTCTTAACTAGATTAGGTAAGTCTCTGTATGCATCAGGGCCAGCTACTATATCAACTATTTTTTCTTCATTAAGTAATTTTTCTTTTAATCTTTCAGCCATACACCCTAAAATTCCAACAACCATTTCCGGTTTACTTTTCTTGTGAATATTAATAGTTTCTAATCTTTTTCTTACAGTATCTTCAGCTTTTTCTCTAATTGAGCATGTATTTATTAACACAAGGTCAGATTCTTCAATTTTATTACATAAAGAATAACCATCCTTTTTAAGTATAGAAGCTACTATTTCACTATCTGAAAAATTCATTGCACATCCATAACTTTGTATGAAGAGATTTTTATTCATATTAAAATTTTAGACAAATTTACAATATGACTGACAAAATGTCAATATTCAATGATTTATAAAAAAATAATTAAATTTAAGTGTAAACATAAAGCCATGAAAAAATATTATTTACTTACACTCTTTTTATTAACAATTATTTCATCATTTTCACAAAGAAGAAGTAATTCTAATTTGCTAACATTTGATGAAAACTTATATAATTCAATTGAATATAGATTAGTTGGACCATTTAGAGGTGGAAGAGCTGGTACTGTTGCAGGAGTTATAGACAATAGAAATTTATATTATATGGGTACAGCAGGTGGGGGAGTATGGAAAACCGAAGATGCTGGAAACACCTGGCAATGTATAAGTGATGGTTATTTTGGTGGAAGTATTGGTGCAGTTGCTGTTAGTGAATCAGATCCAAATATTATTTATGTTGGTGAGGGAGAACAAACTTTAAGAGGCAATGTTTCATCGGGAATGGGAATGTGGAGAAGTAATGATGCTGGTCAAACCTGGAATTTTATTGGTCTTCCTAAATCAGAACATATCTCTAGGATAAGAATTCATCCTTCTAATCCAGATGAAGTTTATGTTGGGGTAATTGGAAATTTATGGAAACCAAATAAAGAAAGAGGATTATATAAATCTATAGATGGTGGTAAATCATGGTCAAAAATTTTATATGTATCTGATAAAGCTGGAGTTGGTGATGTTATTTTGGATCCAAATAATTCGAGAATTATATATGCTGCCACTTGGCAAATGAAAAGAAATGGCTATAGAATGGATAGTGGGGGTCCAGATAGTAAAGTTTTTAGAAGCTTTGATGGAGGTGATACATGGGAAGATATATCTAGCTTTAATGGTTTACCATCATTTCCATGGGGTATTGTTGGTATAGCTATATCTCCAGTAAATTCTAAGAGGATATGGATGATGATAGAAGCTGATAATGGTGGTTTGTATAGGTCTGATGATGGTGGAAATAATTGGAAAAAAATTAATTCAAATAGAGCTTTAAGACAAAGGGCTTGGTATTATACAAGAGTTTATGCAGACACTCAAAATGAAGAAAAAGTTTATGTATTAAATGTAAGCTATGGAGTATCAACAGATGGTGGAAATACATTCACATTGAAAAATGCTCCACATGGAGATCATCATGATTTATGGATAGATCCTAATGATAATTCAAGGTTAGCTATTGCTGATGATGGTGGTGCTCAAATTTCTAATGATGGTGGAAATAATTGGACTACATATTTTAATCAACCTACAGCACAGTTTTATAGGGTTTCGACAGACAATTCTTTTCCGTATAGAATTTATGGTGCTCAACAAGATAATAGTACAATTAGAATTAAACATAGAAGTTCATCATCATCCATTGGAGAGAGAGACTGGGAACCAACAGCAGGAGGAGAAAGTGCTCATTTAGCCCCTGATCCTTTAAATAATGATATTGTATTTGGTGGAACATATAAAGGATATATGATGATGAGGAATCATCTTACCGACCAGAATAGATCTGTTAATGTGTGGCCAGATAATCCAGCTGGTTCAGGAGCGGAAGTAATGAAATATAGATTTAATTGGAATTTCCCTATACTATTTAGTCCTCATAATCCTAAAAAGCTTTATGCTGGATCAAATTATTTACATGTATCATATAACTCTGGTCAATCATGGCAAACTATATCCGGAGATTTAACTAGAAATATTCCTGAAACTATTCTTTCCTCAGGAGGTCCTATAACTCAAGATAATACAGGTGCAGAGTTTTATGCAAATATATTTGCAATTGCAGAATCTGAATTAGAAGAGGGAGTAATATGGACAGGAAGTGATGATGGTTTAATTCATGTCACAAAAGATGGAGGTAAGACATGGGAAAATGTAACGCCACCTATTAATTTGTCTCCAAAACTTAACATGATAAATTGTATTGACCCAAGTCCATTTAAAAAGGGTAAGGCTTACGTTGCTGCCACATCATATAAATTTGGTGATTATACTCCATACTTATACAAAACTGAAGATTATGGTCAGTCATGGGAACTTATTACTAATGGTATTACTTCAAATTACTACACTAGAGCCATAAGATCTGATAAAAATAGAGAGGGTCTTCTTTATGCAGGAACAGAGTGGGGTATGTTCATTAGTTTTGATGATGGTAAAAGTTGGAAGAATTTTCAGCTTAATTTACCAATTACATCAATTAGAGATATTACTATTAAAGAAAATGATTTAATTGTTGCTACTCATGGTAGAAGCTTTTGGATGATTGATGATTTAACTCCTCTTCATCAATTAGAAAGTAATTCAAAATCTCAAGATTTTATTTTATATAAACCTGATATTTCATATAGATTGGCTCAGTCTGGAGGTTGGAGAAAGCCTAACACACTTCTTGTTGGAGAAAATCATCCAAATGGAGTAATAATAAATTATTATATAAAAAATTATAATGAGGATGATTTTGTAAAAATTGAGATTTTTAATAAAGATGGATCTATTATAAGATCTTTTACAAACAATAAGTCAAGATTAATATCAGATCAAAATAAACCGGTTTTAAGTAATACAAATGATATTGATTACGCATTGTCATCTAGTGATATAAAATCAATATCACCAAATTCAGGAGGGAATAGACTTATTTGGGACATGAGATACCCTGGTTTTACTTCTTTCGATGGTATGGTATTTTATTCATCACCTAATACCGGTCCAAAAGTTGTTCCAGGTAAATATGATATTAAAATGACTTATAACGATAATCATATTATACAGGAATTTGAAATTATAAAGGATCCTCGTGTTGAAAATACTTTGGAAGATTATAATAATCAATTAAGATTTTTATTAAATGTTAGAGATGAAGTTAGTAGAGCTAATCAGACAATAATTGATATCAGAAATGTTAAAGAAGATTTAAATTATTTATCAGAAAAAGTTGATGATAAACCTCAAATAATGAGTCTTATAAAAAGTTTTGAAAGTGATTTATCTATAATAGAAAATAAAATTCATATGACCAAGAATCAAAGCAGACAGGATCCTTTAAATTATGGGATAAGGATTAACAATAGAATTGCTTTTTTATTAG
>CACOFQ010000038.1 GCA_902626505.1 uncultured Marinoscillum sp. | reverse complement strand
TGCTGAGGTGCAGGACACGGCTGCAGCGAACTATTATAAAGACGGGCAGCTCGACGTTGGGGAGTTTATAGAAATGTATCCGAAGGTAAAAAACTACTGGGGAGCGACAGACAGCGTATACGTACAGGTAAAAATTGGTGGAAATGAGTTCCAGAATGAGTATTGGAAGACACTAATTGAACTGAAAGACTCTATCCAGTACCTAGGATCTGTTTCTGAGTACGGGATGCTTTACATAAATAAAAATCCTCTCACCTTTCAGCTATCAGAAAATATAACGCATAACACGTACCTAGACTTTGTTCTACTCACATGGAGTATAACTGATGGAGAGAAGATATCACTCGACTCCATAACGACAACACTCCAGGTAAAGAATGCCGTAAAGCTACAGGGGATAATAGAGAAAGATACCGTCTTCAAAGCTGGAGAGTATATTATTACCAACTCTCTGATACTTAGGGGTAACATAAATGTAATATTTAAACCAGGTTCTACAATCAAATGGGGACAAGATGACCTCACCATGAGATACGGTAAAATATCTCAGTATAATGTTGAACAAAAAGATACGGTTTGGTATACTGATAATCCAGAGAGTTGCCCAACATGTTATGATATTTATACTAATAGATATTATCCAAAATTTCATCTTATTGGTACAAAAGACAGTGTCATTACTCTAATGAACGACACCTACGTAAATCCTTATAGTCAGAGACCGAATATATCAGCTCAAAATGATCAAAGGAATGGAAATTGGAGTCATGATATTATGAACCCTACCATCGCAGTGACAAGAGAAAATATAGACTCTTTACTTTCTTCTCCTGGCCAGTACCTAAACGGTGTCTGTAAGTGGTGCGTCATAAAAAATGATGGAAGGCTTAGTGGTTTCTTTGTAGATAAATCCTTATTCTACTCTGAAACTTTGATGAATGCTGGAACCTATCGTTCAATCGTAAAACATTCTAACTATTATAATTCTAGATCTAGATGGGATCCTCCAAATTATTCTCCTGCAGGTAGGTACGCACCGACAAGAGATGGTGAGTTTAATTCTACATATAATTATCAAGACAGCGCAAAATGGTCCCGTTTTAATAACTACATCGAACCTGAGGGAGAAAGTTCTTATGATTACAATACTGGATACGTATCAGGAGGATATATATCTGCACAAGGAGAAGTAAATGTGTTGGGAGGATACGTTCAGTGGAATAACTGGATTGGAGGTCGCAATTATGTTTATAGAAAACTAGTTGGTTTATTTGCATATCAATTCGAAGAGTTTAGGACAGTATACATAGGAACAGGAAGCACTGATGTCATGAAAGAGATGAATTACGACGAGTTCGATGGTGGTTCTGGAGTCTGGTCATACACTGACCCAAGAAGAACACCATACCCAGAAGCGCCAGGTATAGTCTGGAAAATCCTTGTCGACGGCAAAGACGCCCAGGACGAGTACTATGAGATGGACCCTATCGGAGTCGGTAAGCACAAGTTCGAAGTTTATTTTAATAAGCCTATGGATACTCTTTATACTCCTCAGGTATCCATGGGCGTTAGACTGCCATATAATCAGACAATCTTTACTGAAGAAGGTGACTGGTCAAGTGATAGCACGGTGTACACTATCTACCACACTGTTGGAATTAATGCAAAAGATGGAATTAACTTTATAAGGGTGCAAGACGCAAAAGATACTGACGGATTTGAGATACCAGTAGAAGACAGAAGGTTCAACATGCTTGTCCAGGCAGCGGGATCATTATCTACCCTATTCTTCGCAGAGCCTGGCCTCGGTAAAGTAGATCTCAAGTGGGATGAGACTGAAGAAGAGCAGCTCGCTGACGTGCTAGGGTATAACATGTACAGGTACGAGGCGATAACTGACTCTACCTACTCCCCTACAAAACAGATAAATACATCGCTCATCACAGACTCTACTTATATAGATTATGAAGTAGAGCCAGGAAAACAATATTTCTATAAGTTCACGACATTAAGGACAAACTTCACAGAGACCGATACATCCAAGACGGTGAGTACTACTCCACTGACAGCAGACCTTGGTGATGCTAACGGAGACTTTGAGGTAGACATCCTCGATGTCATTCACCAGATAAACTATATCCTCGGTAGCTCTCCGCAGCCATTTATCATGGACGCAGCAGATGTCAACAACGACGGGGCCGTGAACGTACTCGATGTCGTGGGTACAGTAAACCTTATCCTAAACCCTGTGGGTGGTAACTTCTACAACCCTGGTGAGATTAATTACATATCACAAGAACCACTAGGTGAGGCAGAGCTCTTCTGGAGAGGAGATACCCTCTTTGTAGACTCCCCTATCCCTCTAGCGGGACTGCAGCTATCCTTTGACTACGACCTAGACTATACACTCCTTAACGCAGTTGATGGTTTTGAGAGCATGGGATACGCACAAGATGATGAGAAGGTGCTTATGCTCTACTCACTCTCTGGAAAGAAACTTTCTTCTGGTATCACTCCTATCCTCACAAAGGCTGAGCCTGGAGAGGTGCACGTCACAAAGGCCGTATTCTCTAACATTGAGGGAAGAAGCGTTACTGCTAACTACATGGGCTACGTGCTCGAGGAGATAGCAGCAAAGAAGCAGTCTTCTACAATCTTTAGCGTAGGATATCCGAACCCAACAAGTGGAAAGTATATCCTAGAGTACCACATCCCTGAGCAGGTGGATGGTGTCGGACTTATCGTCTACGATATGAGTGGGAAGGTGATACACGCTGACGGGGGACTGAAAAACACTAGCGGAAGGCACAGAGTAGAGATAGACCTATCTACAAAAGAAGACGGGGTCTATATCGCAGTGCTATCCATTGGAAATAAAGGCTACCTCCTAAAGCAAGACGTGAAGAGGATAGTTAAAGAGTAAAGGCTCTACTAAACCACTGTATGAAAAAGATATTGATATTCTTCCTTGGAATTATTATTCCCTTTATATCTGAAGCTGAAAATACTCTCTCAATAACAAATAACTCTGTAGAATCTAATAAAGAATTTGACTTAGATATTAACCTAAAAAATACTGATAATATCTCAGCACTACAGTTTGATATCAACCTAGACCTCACTCAGTTTAGCTTAGCAGACGGGAGTAGCCTTTTAGGATCAAGAATTGATGATCATCAGGTGAGCGTGAGCAAGGTATCCGACACCAAGCTTAGGGTTATACTCTTCTCCTCAACAAATAAGAACCTTGTAAAGGGTGACGGGAAGTTTATGTCTCTGAGTCTAAAATCAAAAAATGAGCCAACAAGTTACAGCGTCTCTTTCTCTGATATAATCGGTTCAAACGCTGACGGTGAAACTGTTGAGGTTGGAAGTAGTAGCGGTATTATCACTCTGAAAGCCCCTAAGATGGTCATATATAGTTCCAGTATAAATTTTGACAGGGTGCCACTCGGAGACATAAAACAGATGAGCTTCTCGATAAACAATCAGGGTAACGATGATCTTGAAGTAACTGGTCTAAAAAATACCATATCACCATTTGAGGCAGATACAGATTTTCCTTTCACTATAAGCGCAGGATCATCAAAAAGCATTTCGATTTCATTTAAATCAGAGACTA
The DNA here is from genome assembly GCA_902626505.1 of uncultured Marinoscillum sp. GTDB lineage: Bacteria > Bacteroidota > Bacteroidia > Cytophagales > MED-G16 > MED-G16. The sequence continues at coordinate 1,826 of CACOFQ010000038.1, read as the reverse complement.
AAGGTACTTATAGCGCGACACTACAGCTAAATTCTAACGAGCCTGAGCCAAACAGGGCAAACCACAAAGTAAGTATCAGCTCTATATCCTATGCTGTTAATGAACTCCGCATTGGAAATTTTAATGGGTATTCCAATAAGCCTATTGAAATTATTGTGAAAGTGAATAATATGGAGAAGTTCACTGGATTCCAGTTCGATTTGAATCTACCCTACGGATTCGAATATATATCTGGCTCAGAAAAATATTTGGGTAGAGAAACAAATCACCAGCTTGGGTCAGCAGCAGCTACTAATAAGGTCACTTTTATAGGCTACTCAAACAACAACGAAAATTTTACGGGAGAAGACGGGAACTTATTTTCCTTTGAAATTATTGGTAACGTACAGTACGGATACTATACGCTCTACATGAATAATGTTATACTGACCGACAGCACAACACAGAATATACTCTCAGATTACTATAACGGGAGCGTACAATTAGCATCTCCCAGGATGGGACTCAGCACCACTAATATTAACTTTGGAGACGTAGACCTTACCGAAAGTGTTACAGCATCTATAGAGGTTAGAAACTATGGAAATGATACGCTCAAAGTGACAAACGTGAACTTTGAATCCGATGAAGTTTCTTGGGACATAGAAACTCCATTTATGCTACTAAACTGGGAATCAAAATATGGTAATTTTAAGTTTAAACCGACTAAACCCGGAACGCACTCCTCAAAAGTTATTATTAATCATAATGACCCTAATAAAGTTTCTAAAATTAATTTTTCTGCAAATGTCTTTAGTCCTAACTATTTCTATATCGAGTCAAGGACAGCACGTGTAGGAGAGAGTATTGACATGCCATTTAGCCTCAGAAATAATAATGAAATTACTGGATTTCAATTTGATATAGAAGAGCCTGATAAATTTACTTTTGATATGTCAAAAATAAGTTTATCATCAAGGAAGTCTGACCATACCATTACCTACTCTAAAATTGGCAATAATAAATATAGGATTATATGCTACTCTCCAACAAGCAAAATATTTTCTGGTAGTGATGGAGAAATACTTTACATACCAACTCAAATTAGTAATGATATTGCCCCTAAAACAGTGAATTTTAATCTTTCAAACATACTAATAAGTGATGTTAAAATGACAAACGTTGTCTCCCCAACTTTCAGTGATGGGTTTTTAACCATTGAGAACAATATTACCCCAGTGACCAACGATGATACGTATTCCACAAATAAGAATACTACACTGAGTGTAGATAAGGACTCTGGAATACTAAGCAATGATTCTGACGGAAACAACGACTTACTAGAGGCAATTCTTGTAAGTAATGTTTCCAACGGAACTTTATCTCTATCCTCAGATGGTTCCTTTGAGTACTTACCAGACACTGACTACTCTGGAAATGACTCATTCACGTATAAGACATATGATGGTTTTGAAAATGGAAATACCGCAACTGTATATATAAGCGTACTTAAAGTAACTGCTCCTACAGGAAATGATGATAATTATTCAACGAATGAAGAAGAAGTATTAACTGTTAATGAGTCAAATGGTGTACTAACAAACGATACCCATGAAAACACCAATATCCTAACAGCAGTACTTGTATCAGGCGTTTCTAACGGAAGTCTATCTCTTAACAGTAATGGTTCTTTTAGCTACACACCAAATGCTAATTATTTTGGAGAAGATAACTTTAGTTATAAGCCAAACAATGGGACAGTTGATGGAAATGTCACCCTAGTAAAAATTACTATAATCAATGTGAACGATTCTCCATTCTCTTCCGACGTCTCTATTACAACCGAT
>CACOFQ010000037.1 GCA_902626505.1 uncultured Marinoscillum sp. | reverse complement strand
CTTATAAATATATAAAGTAGGAAAAGAAATTAAAATTATAATATATCTATCTAAATTTTTTATAAAAATGAAATTTGAAAATTTTAGCGAAATAAATTTAAATTTTGAAACCAGTAAGAAAGAAAATATAAGTATTAAAATTAAAACTAATTCTGGGGTAATATATTCTTTAAATGCCCCATCATAATAAACTAGGGAAATAAAAAATAAGGCATTCGCTGGTGTAGGAAGCCCTTCAAAAAAATTATTATTATTTTCATCAATATTAAATTTTGCCAGTCTAATTGCAGAGAAAATTAAAATAAGAATAGGAATATATTTTATTATTAAATTATCAGAAGTATTTTCTATATAAAAATATAAAGCCAATGTAGGTAAAACAGCAAAAGAAACAAGATCAGCTAAAGAATCTAATTGTTTGCCAAATTCTGAAATAACTTTTAGTTTTCTAGCTAGAAAACCATCCATAAAGTCAAGAAATAAACAAGTATAAAATAATAATAATATTGGAAAATCATTTGACTGATTTATTATATTAATTATACATATAATTCCTAAAACAAGATTTGTTAAAGTAAGAATATTTGGAATTAAAAACTTCAATTTAAAAAAGGATTATTTTCTTTCTCATCAGATATTGTTGTAATTGGTCCATGTCCAGGATATAAAATAGTATTTTCATCTTCTAAAAATAATCTTTTTTTAATACTATTAATTAAAGTATCAAAATCCCCACCTGGTAAATCAGTTCTACCTATAGAGTTTTTAAAAATTACATCACCACAAAAACATTTTTTCTGTTTTTGAAAAAAGAATGCTATATGACCAGGTGAGTGCCCTGGAAGAGATAATACTTTTATTTTATTTTTTCCAAAACTTAAATTAGAAGACTCATTTATCAAATTTACGTTTTTCTCGTGTTTATATTTTTCCATACCAAACATCGACGCATAAGATATCATATTATTGTAAATATCTATTTCAGATTTTGGTATAAATGTTTTAATTGAATATAAATTAGATAAAAAATTTATTCCAAGAATATGATCTATATGAGTATGAGTTATAAGAATATATTGAGGATTTAATGATCTTTTTTCTATATAATTCATAATTAAATTATTTTCCTCTTCATAATAATTTCCAGGATCAATAATTATACAACTACTATCTTCAATAATCAGATATGTATTTTCTTGATAATCGTTAAAAGTAAATGATTTAACTTCCATGAATATTTAAATAATATGCAAATTTGATGTTTAAATAATTATAATATATAATAAATGACAAAAAAATATGATTATATAATTATAGGTCAAGGAATTACTGGATCTGCATTAGCTTGGAAACTATATTATAGTAATAAAAAATTTTTAATACTTGATTCTGAAAACAAAAATACAGCATCAAAAGCTGCTCTAGGTATTTATAATCCAATAACTGGTAGAAGGAAAGCATTAACGTGGAATGTAAATGAATTGTTTGAAAATTTAGAAAGGTTTTATTTGAATGTAGAAAAAGAAATTAGAGTTAAAATTCTTTTTAAAAAAAAATATTTATAGACCTATTAATAATAATAAAGATTTTAATGATTGGAATTCTCGTATGAGTAACGTAAAATTTCAAAGTATTATTAAAGAAATAGATGAAAAGAAAGTAATTACTAAAAAGAGTGGTTATTTAGATGTTAAAAAATATTTAACTCATACAAGGAAATATTTTAAAAAAAAAGAACGTTATCATAGATATAAATTTGATGATAAGGATATAATCATAGAAAATAACGAAATAAGACTTAAAGGTTTTCAAGCAAAACATATTGTAATGTGTATCGGTATTGATCAAAAAAAAATAAATCTTTTTAATAAAATCGATATTAACGAAGTATCTGGAAATAGTATTTTAGCTGAATTAAATTATTCTATTAAAAATATTATTAATAATAAAATTTCAATTGTTAATACCTCTAAAAATATTTTTCACATAGGCTCATCATATAATAATGGATCAGATAACATTGGACACTCTAAAATTTTGGATGATGCAAGAAAAATTATTAAGAAAAAACTTATTTTCAAAAAATCATTTTTTGGAATAAGATCTTCAAGTAAAGACAGAAGGCCAATTGTTGGAAAACATTTCCAATTAAAAAATTTATATATTATAAATGGATTAGGATCAAAAGGAATAAGCCAGGCTCCATATTGTTCAGACAAATTATTTAACTATATTGAAAAAAATAAACAAATAGATAAAGAAATAAACATAAATAGATTCAAAACGTAGGTGATTAATATGCGATATATCATAGCATTATTTTTTTTATTTTCTAGTTTTTTTACTTTTTCTCAAAATAGTATTTATAATAGTTTAGGTAAAAACAGAATTCAATATAATTCCCTAAACTGGGAAGTAATGTATTCAAATAACTTTGAATTTTATTATAATTCAAATGCATTAAATATTGTTGAAATTGCAGCACTACATTTAGAAACCACATTTTCAGAATACACGAATAACATTGGACATCAACCATTTCAAAAAACAAAAGTCTTTATTTACAACTCCGAAGAGGATAAAAAACAAAGTAACATAGGTATAAATGAAACAAATAAATTTTTATCAAGCAATTTAAACTTAAATAATAGAATAATATTTAAGGTAGCATATAATGAAAATATTAATGTTTTTAAGGAAAACTTAAGTTATGAGTTTAGTAAAGTTTTAATCAATGACTTGATGCATGGTAATCTAAGCTTTGCAAAGAGATTTGGTAAAGTATCATTTATAAATGTACCAAAATGGTTTTCTGATGGAGCAGCAAGATTCTTAGCATATGGATGGGATTTAGAGATGGACAATATTGTAAGAGATTATTTTTTAACAACTAATAAAAAATCACTAAATAAAATCAATAATGAGTATTCAAAGTTTATAGGTCAAAGTATATGGAACTACATATCAATAACTTATGGTAAGAATACAATATCAAATATTATTAACTTAACTAAAATAATAAGAAGCCCTGAAAAAGCTATTTCAAGTTCTTTAGGAATTAGCTTTAATACTTTCATTGAAAACTGGTCAAATTTTTATAATAAAAGTATTTTTAATAATTATTTAAGAGATAATCAGGAAAAGTCTACATTCTTACAATTCAAAAATTACAATAAAATTATTGATATAAAGAAAAGCCCCAATAATGACTTTATTTTATTCTCCACTATTACAGGTAATTATAAAAAATTAGTTCTTTATAATTCAAAATCAAAAAAAATTAAGGTTCTTGATAAAGTAAGATCTCATGATAAAAAAGAATCTTATTTTCTTACATGGAAAGACAATGAAAATATAGCATACACTAAAAACATTAAAGGAGAAAATAATCTAATTAGCAGAAATATATTTTCAAATAATAAATCATATAAGTCTTTAAGTAGATTTGATAAAATCAATGGATTTTCATTTAATTCAAATCAAAACTTAATTGTTTTAAGTGCAAGTGTAGATAACCAAAGCGATATTTATTTATTAAGTGCTAATAGTAATAACTTAAAAAAATTAACTAATGATAAATCACATGATATATTTCCTTCTTTTTTTAAAAATTCGACATCTATAATTTTTAGCTCAAACAGGAAGAATACATCATTAGAAGATTCAAAAGTTTCAGAAAACACATCTAATAATTATAATCTATTTTTATATAATTTAGATACAACATCTAATAACTTATTTCAAGTTACTAATTCATTATACAATAATGTAAAACCAAAAACTCTATCAAATAATGAAATATTATTTTTAAATGATACAGAAGGAATTAGTAATATTTACTATACTACTATAAATGGAATTACAAATCAAATCACAAACTTTAACACTAACATAATAAATTTTGATTTTGATAAAGAAAATAATAGCCTGTATTATAATTCATTATTCGAAGGAGAAATTTTGATCAAAGAGATAAATAACTTTGATTTAAATCAATCTAGATTCGGAAAACAAACTGCAAGAGTTGACTATATAAAATCACAAAAACTAGTTGAAGAAAATAATAAAAAAATTGAAAGAGAAATAATTAAAAATAATATTGATTTCGAAAATACTAATGATTTTACTTTTGAAGGAGATAAAAAAGTTCAATCATCAATTTTAAAAAATATTGAAATTAATAAAAATAAGAGAACAAGCTTAGGAAAAAAATATCAATATTCTATTATCAAAAATAATTTTAATAGTTTTCTAAGGATTGATCCACAAGAAGGATTTGGAACTCAAGTAGAATCAGACTTTTTAGAATTATTTGAAGATCATAAATTTTATGCAACAGCATTTCTACCCTTTTCAAGCTTAAAAAGTGCTGATATTTTTACAGAATATAATTATCTCAAAAAAAGATTTGATTTTAAATTTTCTTTTTTGAGAAATATTTTTTTCGCAGAGGACAATGAAAATTATATATATCATAAATACCTTTATAATCAAATTAATTTTAACATTTCATACCCTTTATCTGAATTTGCAAGGTTTGAGATGTCTCCATTTTACTCTACTTATAAATTTAATGATTTAGACTATAGGATTTTCAATAATACACCTCCCTCATTTATATATTTTGAAAAAAATAACTTTTATGGATATTTTATAAATTTTAAGTTTGATAATACTGAGAAAATTTCCTACAACTTAGAGTCAGGCACAAAATTTAAAATAAGTTTCAAAAATTATTTAACTAAAAATCAAGAAAATTCATTTAAGAATTTTAGCATAGACTTTTCTCATCATCAAAAAATTTCAGAAAATATTATTTTTTCATCTAGACTTTATTATGGAAATTCATTTGGAGAAAATCCTTATAAATATATCTTAGGCGGTGTTAAAAATTCTCTTGTTAGACAATTTGAAGATAAAGGAATTAATGATCCTCTATTAATTTCAAATGGATATAATAATTATAACTTTATATTCGGCGAATATATAAATTTAAGAGGTTTTAATTTCAATAAATTTGATGGATATAAAGTATTAGTTTTAAACTCAGAATTGAGAATACCTTTAATAAAAACACTTTCTGGAATGAATGTAAGTAGTAGCTTTTTAAATAGTTTACAAATTGCTGGATTTTTTGATTTAGGTTCGTCTTGGAATATTAATTCTCCATTTAGTAAAAAAAGCGATGTTAATACATGGGTTATCAAAGAACCTGGTTCAGTTTTTCAAGCAGAAATAGAAAATTCTAAAAACCCATGGTTAGCTAGTTATGGTATTAGTTTAAGATCTTTTATAACTGATTATTATGTTAAAATAGATTTTGCAAAACCAATTGAAGATTATATGATTAAAAATACAAAGTATCATATCTCCTTCGGTTATAGTTTTTAATTCTCATTATGGTTTTATCAATGACAGGATATGGTAGTGATATAATTAATACAAAAGATATTAATA
>CACOFQ010000036.1 GCA_902626505.1 uncultured Marinoscillum sp. | reverse complement strand
CACAAGTAGAAAAGGTGTTGATATTCAAAAAAATAATAACGTGTCCTCTGTCTTTTTATGGAAAAAGATTGAAAGACAGGTTGTGATAAAAGGGATAGCAAGTAAAATAAAAACTAAAGATTCTGTTGAATACTTTAACTCAAGACCACGAAAAAGTAAAATTGCTGCATGGGCTTCTAAACAGAGTAGCAAATTAGAAAACTCAACAGATTTAATAAAAAAATTTAAGTATTTTGAAAATAAATTTAAAAACGAAGACATACCATATCCTGAATTCTGGGGTGGATACCTAATCAAACCAATATCAATAGAATTTTGGCAAGGTAGATCTTCAAGAATGCACGATAGAATACTTTATAAAAAAAATTCTAAGAACTGGGAGCTATGTAAACTCTATCCTTAAATAATACTATTTAAAGAACTAATTTGAAGTTTATTTTCAGAGGTAAAACCTTCTCCATATACAGTGCCGATCGAATGTCCCATCTCTATAGCCCTAGAATTAATAAAATTCATAAATTCTTTTGATGAAATAAAGGATTTTGGCTCTTTACTTTTTGGGTCGTAGAACTGACTTTTAAAACAGTTTATGGCCTCTACTTTCTTATCATAAAACTTAGTAATATCTATCACAAAGTCAGGATCTATATAATTATTTTGAATAGAATATAATATTGATTTTGGTCTCCATGGAGACTGATTTTCTCCTTTATAGTTAGTGTTGATCTTAACTAATCCCGATAAAAAACAAGCTTTTTTGACCAGTCTAGAGGCAGCCTCGTGGTCTGGATGTCTATCTTTCCTTGAATTAGTAATAATTATTTTAGGCTGATATTTTCTAATTTGTTCTACTACTTTTATTAATGATTCTTCATCTGAACTAATAAATCCATCTCTTAATCCTAAATTAAATCTAAATTCTGCACCAATTACTTCAGCTGCATCAGCAGCTTCCTCTAATCTAATCTTATCTGTTCCCCTAGTTCCCAACTCTCCTCTTGTTAAATCAACCATACCTACCTTAAGACCCTCATCAATAGCTGAAAGAAGAGTTCCTGCACAACATAGTTCAGCGTCATCAGGATGAGCTAAAATCACTAAAATATCAACCATAATTAATTATTAGAAATATATCTTTCTGCGTCTAAAGCTCCCATACATCCAGACCCTGCAGCAGTAACTGCCTGTCTATATATTTTATCCTGAGCATCACCAGTAGCAAAAACACCTGGAACGTTAGTTTCGGTACTTCCTGGTCTAGTTAAAATATATCCACTCTCATCGAGCTTTAGGTATTCCTTAAAAATATCTGTATTAGGCTGATGTCCTATAGCTATAAACACTCCCCCTAACGATATGTTCTTAATCTTATTAGTAACATTATTTATAATATCAATCCCCTCTACTGACTCAACACCTTTAATTTCCTTAATTTCGGAATTCCAATGAATTTTAATTTTATCGTTTTCCTTAATTCTATTTTGCATAATGACAGAGGCTCTCATCTCATCTCTTCTTATAACTAAATGTACTTTACTTGTGAGTTTAGATAGATACAAAGCCTCCTCAGCTGCTGTATCTCCCCCTCCAACAACTGCTACATCTTGACCTCTAAAGAAAAATCCATCACAAACTGCACAAGCAGATACACCCTTTCCATTTAGCCTTTGTTCAGATTCAAGGTTTAACCATTTAGCAGAAGCACCAGTAGAAATTATTACAGATTTTGCAATTATTTTCTCATTAGAATCAGAGAAAGCAATCAATTTATCTGAAGAAAAATCAACAGATGAAATCATACCAGACTTTATCTCAGCACCAAATCTTCCAGCTTGTTTCTCAAAATCAATCATCATCTCTGGTCCCATAACTCCATCAGGATAACCTGGGTAATTTTCAACATCTGAAGTGATGGTCAGTTGACCTCCAGGTTGATCTCCTTTATACAATATTGTATTTAATCCTGCTCTAGATGTATATATAGCAGCAGTATATCCTGCAGGACCAGAGCCAATAATTAATATATCAACCTTTTTTTCACTCATTACTTTTCTTTTTTCTCAGGCTTAGGTAATAAAGCTTTTCTTGAAAGTCTAAATTTACCAGTTCTCCTATCGATTTCAATAAGTTTAACTTTTACTTCTTCACCCTCTTCTAAAACACCTTCCATAGTCTCAACTCTTTCCCATTTAATTTCAGAGATATGAAGTAAACCATCCTTACCAGGCATAAATTCTATGAATGCGCCAAAGTCTTTAATTGATTTTACTTTTCCGACATAAGTTTCACCTACTTCTGGGACAGCTATGATTGCTTTAACTCTTTCCACTGCATTATCCATATCTTCTTGATTAGAAGAGAAAATGTTAACAATTCCATTCTCATCAACTTCTTCGACTAATACAGTTGCACCAGATTCTTTCTGTATCTCTTGAATAATCTTTCCTCCAGGGCCAATCACAGCACCAATCATGTCTTTTGGAATAGACATCTGGAAAGATCTAGGCGTGTGCGCCTTAAGATCAGATCTAGAATCTTTTATAGTCTTAGACATTTCTTTTAGTATGTGAAGTCTACCTTCTTTCGCTTGATTTAAAGCTTCAGTAAGTACATCAAATGATAGTCCATCAATTTTTATATCCATCTGACAAGCAGTTATACCATCTTCTGTTCCTGTAACTTTAAAGTCCATGTCACCAAGGTGATCTTCATCTCCTAATATATCAGATAAAATAGCATATTTTCCAGATTCAGAATCTGAAATCATACCCATAGCAATACCAGAAACAGGTTTTTTAACCTTTACTCCAGCGTCCATTAGGGCTAAACTTCCAGCACAAACAGTTGCCATAGAAGATGAACCATTTGATTCCAAGATATCAGAAACAATTCTAATTGTATACGGGTTATCCTCGTCAGCAGGTATAGTATTTTTAAGAGCTCTAAGTGCTAAATTACCGTGACCGATTTCTCTTCTCCCTGCACCTCTATTAGGTCTAACCTCACCGGTTGAGAAACCAGGGAAGTTATAGTGGAGAATAAATTTATTGTATCCGTTATGCATTGCACCATCTATCATCTGCTCATCAAGTTTTGTGCCTAAAGTAACAGTTGTCAAAGACTGAGTCTCACCTCTAGTGAAGACTGCTGAGCCATGAGCATTAGGCAGATAGTCAATTTCAGACCATATAGGTCTTATCTCATCTAACTTTCTACCGTCTAATCTAACCTTAGAATCTAATACAGAATTTCTGATAGCATCTTTCTCCACATCATGGAAATACTTGTTGAAAAGAAATTCATCAAAATCATCGTTATCAGCAGCTCCGACAGATTCTAAATACTTTTCTCTTACCTCTTTAAATGACTCACCTCTCTTCTTCTTATTAGCAATACCCTTAGCAGCTATCTTATAGAGGTCATCATAAGTTTTATTTATTATATCATTTTTAAGATCATCGTCAGATTTTTCGTGAGAATATTCTCTATTATCTTGATTCCCAACTTTTTTAAGTAGCTCATTCTGGAGTTCACATAAAGTTTTAATAGCTTCGTGAGCAACTTTTAATGCCTCAACAATCTCTTCCTCAGATACTTCTTTAGATTCACCTTCAACCATGCAAATATTGTCATGTGATGCTCCAACCATTAGGTTAAGAGTGGCATTTTCAATTTGCTCTGGTGTTGGGTTAACAATATATTTTCCTTCTGACTTCACAACTCTAACTTCAGCAATTGGACCGTTAAAAGGTATGTCTGAAACAGTTAGTGCAGCTGATGCAGCAAGAGCAGCTAGAGCGTCAGGTAAAACATCTTTATCAGCACTAATCAAGTATAATAACACTTGTGTATCTGCGTGATAGTCTGAAGGGAATAAAGGTCTTAGTACCCTATCTACCAATCTACAAATTAGAACTTCATGATCTGATAGTCTTCCCTCTCTCTTTAAAAATCCACCGGGTATTTTTCCTGCAGATGCAAATTTTTCTTGATAGTCAACAGATAATGGGAGAAAATCTACATTATCCATAGCTTCTTTTTTAGATACAACTGATGCTAAAATCATTGTCTTGCCCATAGTTAATACTACTGAGCCGTCAGCTTGTTTAGCTAATTTTCCTGTTTCAATGGATATTTCTCTTCCATCTGAAAGTTTTTTACTTACGTTTATAGGTTTAATCATTATATATATAGTTTATTGATAAAAGTCGCGAAAAACGATGTGAAAATAAGATAATTATTTTCTGATGTTAAGCTTAGCTATTATATCTCTATACCTATCAATATGTTTTGAAGAAAGATAATTTAATAATCTTCTTCTTTTTCCAACAAGTCTCAACAGTCCCATTCTTGATGAGTGATCATTTTTATTATCTTTTAAATGATCTGTCAAGTGTTTTATTCGATAAGTAAACAAAGCTATTTGTGATTCAGCAGAACCAGTATCATTGTTTTTCTTTAACCGACCATGATTTTTGAAAATTTTTTCTTTTTCTTCTTTATTTAAATACATGCTTAGCCAAAGTTTAAATTGTTTAATCTTTTAAATTCGTTGCAAAAATAGTTAAATAATAATTGATTTAAAATACTATCTACTTTTTTTAATTTTTTGAATTTTTAATTTAAAATACTCAGTAAAATTAGTTTCAAAAATTCTAGAGTCTTTCCTAGAATGATAAAGAAAAAATAAACCAATAGGCAACAGAATTAGATTTGATAGCCATGCAGCCAATGCAGGTGAAATAATATCCTCTCTTGCCCACTTGATACCTAATATATTTAGCACATAATAAATAATATAAAATGCTATTGAAATAATAACTGGAACACCAATTCCTCCACGTTTGATAAGAGAACCTAAAGGAGCGCCAATAAGAAACATAGATAGGCATGCGAATGCCTGAGCATATTTCTTCAAAAGCTCAATCTCATTTTTATTAATCTCAAAACTTTGAGATTTTATCCTTGCTGAATTTATACTCAAATTAGTCTTAATATTTCTTGCTGAATTCAGAGCCCTTGAATAAATATTATTATGATAATTTTTATTTATGTTTTTATCATAAAATGAAGAACCTAGATTAATTAATTTTTCATCATTTGAATAAAAATCTTTAATTAAATCATCCTCATTAAATTCTGACCTAATTTTTTTAACGCCATCTGGTAGAATAAATTTATCTTTCATGTGAAAATCATAAAATGCTATAGAGTTTTTAAACATTACATACTTCTGCTTTGATTGATTAAAATTTAATGAGTCTATAGAGTTAGATAATTGAGATACGTTTTTCATTCTATAATCATCAGCAAATAACTCTTCTTTAGTTCTCTTTAAATCGAAAGAAGACATATCAAAAACTAATTTCATAAATGAAAAGTTATTTCTATAAAACTGATTAATATTTATAAGAGATCTTCTTTTAGTACCATCATTTGGAATCTCTGTATATGAACTTCCACTAAATAATTCAAAA
>CACOFQ010000035.1 GCA_902626505.1 uncultured Marinoscillum sp. | reverse complement strand
AGTTGAAATAATTTCCATTGGAAAAAAACTATGAAAATCATCAATAGATTCGAATGAAATTACTTTTGCTTTTTTAATTTTTAATAAATCATTTTTATCGTTTGAAGAAATGTAATTTTCAAAGTCTACAATATTTTTTGGCTTTATATACTCTACTTTAGGATAATATCCTCCAGTAGATTTATGAGGCAAGTAGTAAAAAAAATATTTTGAAGAGGATATGTCAGGTTTAAAAATTAGATGACCAAATTCATTATTAATTTCAATAAAATATTTTTCTATAATTTCTTTACCAGTCTTAGAGTTAATAATTACTATATCTTTTTTATCAGGATTATTGTCTCTTCTCCTCCATGGTATAATTACTTGATGAATATCGTCTGATGGCGAATCTAAACCAATAACAACTCTATGATTTCCATTAAAAGAAAAAGGACTTATATAATTTGGATGTTCCCATTTTCCAATTTTATAATTATAATCATAAATTGATTTTTCTATATTTTTATTCCTATAATTTATGTTTTGATTTGAGATATTACAAGATGAAAAAATATAAATAGTAAATAAAAAAAATAAAGAATTTAATTTATTTATATGCATCTATTTTTTACCTAATGAAATAAGGTTAGTAAAAATTTTATAAGCTCCACTAACACCAGCAGGAAGCTGTCTAAACCAAGAATAAGATGTATATACAAAATAACCCTCACCAACTTTTGATATTAATATTCCTCCATTATTTGGTGATTCTCCTTTATCGTTAGATGATATAATAGTTTCAAAATCATTAGACCATGAATTTGGAAAATATAAACCTCTTTCTTGAACCCATCCATTAAAATCTTCTAAAGTAATTTTATTAGGATAGTTTAATGCAGGATGTTTTGAATTAATTATCCTTACAGGTGCATTTTCTTGCGAAACTCTATTTCTAGATAATGTAAATGGATAAGGAGAAATTTTATTAACATCTAAATTTCTTGAAGTATTATATTGTATAATAACATTACCTCCAGATTCCATAAAATTCATGAGTTGAGGTTTAATATCTAATAAAGATTTATCTGAATTAAAAGCCCTAACTCCTACTATTAAAGCATCATAATCTTTTAGATTATCAATATTTATATCATTTTTTTCAAATAAGTCAACTTTATATCCAACTAATGATAATGATTCAGGGATTTTATCACCGGAGCCCATTATATAAGCAATATTTTTAGCTTTTACATTTAAATCAAATTTAATTAATGATACTTCAGACTTTGGAAATCTAGTCTGATGAGATATATGAGAATAAATTATTTTATTTATTCCTCTAGAAAAAATCTTATCATCAATTTTTGCTTTAAATGATACTTTATTAATTGAGTTTTTATTATCAGATAATGATACATTAAAGTTTAATAATTTTTTCTCATTATTATTTTTAAAATTGATATCATAAAATTCTGGATCAACTTTAGTTCCTTCAGGTGCATCTAGATATATCCTAGCACTTATGTTGTTAGCTCCAGATATCACCTCAACTTCTAAATTTTTTTTATTTGTATTCACTAAATACTCAAGATCATTTTTTGGATTTAAATAAATTGGGTTACCTATATTAAATGGTCTATATTCATCTCCGTTTATAGGACTATTCAATTTATATGTTACTGGAGAAATATATGAAATTTGTTGACCATTAACTTTGAATATAAATTTTGCTTCTAATACAGGTTTATTGTCAGGTTCTGTAATTAATTTTTGATCATCAATATTATAACTTCCAAACTCAGAAGGATTTTTTAACCAATATTTTTCAGAAACTTCATGCTCTAGTGGTAACTGAAAACTTTTTTCAACACTAAAAAGTTTATTGTTTTTAAGAGAGTCATCAATAATAAATTCCTTTTCATTTAACTGAATTTTATCCAATTTTATAGGATAAGGACTTCTATTTATAACATCAAATTTTATCTTTACTTCTTCGCCATAAGAAGCTAGTTCCACATTAGATAAAGCTTCAAAAAATAAACCTGAAGAGGCTTTAATTAAATTTTTAATCTCATTTTTTTTAATTGATCTCCAATCTCTATCAAAAACTCTGTTAAGTTCTCTATGAGCTAAAGATAAATAATCAATTATTTGATAAGGTTTATCAATATTAAATGAGTCTTTAGCTTGTCTTAAATATGACTTCAAAGCCTCATTTGGTTTTATTCTATCCCATGAAGTATCAACTCCATCCATTATATCATTTTCTGCTTTTACTCCTTGAGTATGTACAATTAATTCAACCTCACTACCCCTTCTTCTTAAAGAACCAAAAGCCTGACTTTTATGCATTGAGCGGCTCTCTGAAGCTATTTCATTATAAGATTTTCCAATTTTATTATTGTAAACACCAACGTCTATTTTTATCATTTTATCTATATCATAGTCATCAAGATTAAAAAATCTCCTAGATGTATTCCACATTAGTCTTTTAGGCTTCCATATTTTAACATGTTTCAATTGTTCTGGAAAAGCGCTTGGATCACCTGCAAGGTTAAAAGCTTTGTCTGCTAACATAGCTGAAGCTGTATGGTGACCATGAGTAATATAAGGTGTTTGATTAAATCTAGTAATAATAATGTCAGGTCTAAACTTTCTAATTATCCAGACAAAATCAGATAATATCTTTTCTTCATTCCAAAAATTTAATGTTTCTATCGGTTCTTTTGAATATCCAAAATCAATAGCAGAAGTAAAAAATTGTTGTCCACCATCAATTTTTCTAGCTTCTAGAAGTTCTTGGGTTCGAATTAAACCTAAATTATCTCTAAGATGCGTACCTAAAAAATTTTGTCCTCCTCCTCCTCGAGTAGCTGATAAATAAGCAGTTTCGTATTTTCTTTCATTAGCTAAATATGCAATTAATCTAGTATTCTCATCGTCTGGATGAGCAGCTATATAAAGAACTTTACCAAAAACATCTAATTTTTCTAACATAGATGAAATATTAGATGCAGAATAAAAATTATTACTTTGAGATAAAATCTGATTAGATATAAAGTAAAATAATATAATTAATAAGGATTTTTTAGTTGACATTTAGGTGATAAATTAATTTAAATAAAGTTATAAATTTTAATTTAATGATCATAAAAAAACCCTGCTTGGCAGGGTTTTAATTTTAGAAATAATTTTTTATTATTCCTCACTTTCAGAAGAAGCAAGCTCAAGTTCTGCCATCATTTCAGATGGATCAAAATTATGCCATTCTTTAACAATTTTTCCATCTGCCCATTGGAAACCAATATGAGCAGGAACTTGTAATGATTTTCCACTAGCATTTCCTGTAGCATTCCATGTAAACCATGATTGAGTCATAGTTGTTACTGGATAACCATTATTAGCAGGATATGTAATTGTTTGAATCCAAATTCCTAAATCCTCTCCTCCTTCATCATCTTGAAAACTCATTGAAATATCAGAAAAATTTTCATGTTGGGCAGAAATCAAAGATGCTATATCTTCAACTCCAGCTGCTTCAACACTATTCATGTATATTTTCAAATCAGGAGACCATAAAGATTTAAGTCCTTCTATATCATTATTAAGATAGTTTTGATAATGAGCTCTAATTAAATTTGATTTTTCATCATCAAATGTAACAACTACCCCATTATTAGAGCAACCAGTTATCACTATCATTAAAATTAAAAAAAGTATATTCTTCATAACTATTTATTTATTGTAAAAATTAATTTGTAAATGTAACACTATATTTTATTTGTTTAAATATTTATTGAACCAGTATAATATATGATCAATTTTAGTGATTAGTTGACTTGGCTTATTTGAAATATTATGAGATGCGCCAGGAATTTCAACATAAACTGTTTCAACTTTTCTTAATTTTAGTGCATGATATAATTGTTTTGCTTCTGAAGGAGGCGTTCTTAAGTCATCTAATCCTACCATTACCATAGTAGGAGTATCAACATTACCAACTAGTGATATAGGAGAAAAATTCCAATAATGAATAAAATTTTCCCATGGTTGTCCCTCATACCTTGAGTGAGCATATCCAAAATAATTATCTGCAACAAGTGTTTTTGAAATCCAGTTCATTACAGGCTTAATTACTGCAGATGCTTTAAATTTGTTAGTTTTTCCAATTATCCATGCTGTCATAATTCCACCAGCACTACCTCCCGTAACAAAAAGATTATTTTTATCAACAAAGCCTAATTCAATCATTTTATCTACTCCGTCCATTACATCATGATAATCATCTCCAGGATAATTTCTATAAAGTAAATTTCCAAATTCTTCACCGTAACTTGTACTTCCTCTAGGATTAGGATAGAAAACAACATATCCAGCTGAGCTATATAAAAGTATTTCAGGAGAAAATCTATCTCCATAATTACTAATTGGACCTCCATGATTTTCCACAATTAATGGGTATTTTTTATTTGGATTAAATTCTGGTGGTTTTGCTACCCATCCTTGGATATCTCTTCCATCAATAGAGGATTTATACCATATTTCTTCAATAACTCCTAAATCTTTGTTCTTAAATAGATCATGATTTAAATCAGTAAGTCTATTAATAGATTTTTCCTCATATATAGCTAAATCAGAAGGATGGTAAGGTGAAGTTAAAGTAAATACTATTTTATTATTTTTTGATAATGAATAAGACCCTCCACCATAAGGTCTACCAATAGTTGTTCCACCAACATTATCAACTAATTTTTCTGTTTTACCATTTAAAGTTGATGTAGCAATTTTTGTATTACCATGGTTATCATACATGAAAAATATTCTTTTTCCATCATCTGACCATTTGATAGAAGAGATACTTCTATCTAAATTTGTTTTAATCTCTTTCTTATTTCCTCCATCTATATCCATAATGTATAAATTTGTAGTTTGATAAGTTTGGATTTTATCATCATATCCAAGAAAAGCTATTAATTTTCCATTAGGTGATACAATGGGACCATAATCAGGGCCATTTCTATTTGTAAGTTGATTTATATTTTTTCCATCAATATTTATACTATACAACTCAGAATTTCTAAAATCATATTCCCATTCTTCATTATAATTTGATGAAAAAACTAATCCATTAGAATTATGGGTCCAATCGAAAGATCTATGATTATATTTTTCTGAAGTAATTTGGACAGGTGTTCCTCCCTCAGAAGAGATATAAAATAACTGATCAAAACCCTCTTTCATGTAGCCCAATCCGTCAGATTCATGTTTTAATCTATCTGTTATTCTAGGTTTTTCTGCCCATTTTGCATTTTTTGGTTTTCTAGGTGGAGATACTAATTGTAAAGTACTCTCAGGAACAAACATTGAAAAACCAATATATCTTCCATCGGGTGACCATTTAGTAGATTTTGGAGAACCACTAAGTTGTGAAATTGATGAGTATTGTTTTGAATCAATCCAATATATATATATTTCTGATCCATTTTCGTCATTTGAATTTGAAATAAATGAAATTTTCTTTCCATCTGGACTCCATGAAGGATTACTCTCATTAAAAGTATTAGATGTTAGCTTTTGATGATCAGTCCCATCTGAATTGATTAACCATAAAGATGAGGATTTTCCATCCTTCATTATATCCATTTCAGTTCTAACATATACAACCCTATTACCATCAGGAGAAATTTGCGGGTTTTGTACATATTCTAAATCAAATACATCTAAATTCTTAAATGTATTTTGAGCTTTTATTGATACTAAACTTATTAAAAACAATAAAGGAATTTGAAATAGTCTCATCTTATCTTATAAATCCATCTAGTGACTCTCTATAGTCTATAATAAACCCATTATCAGATGTAAACTTTTTAAATGCGTCAGTAGCAGG
>CACOFQ010000034.1 GCA_902626505.1 uncultured Marinoscillum sp. | reverse complement strand
CAAAGCATTTACTTAGAGAAGAATTTACTCAGTCTTTAGGTCTTGCTAGAGATTCTGATAAATATTTAAATAGTATTTTTCAATCTTCATGGACAGAAATATTATTATATTCTGATTTAGATAAAGAACTTATTAGATTATTATATCATCCTAAAATGTCAACCGGTCTTGATGCAACTGCTGTTGATGTTTTGTTAAGAGAAATACTAATTAGTGAGAAATAATTAGATTTTATATAGAGGACTCGGAGGGAGTCGAACCCCCAACCTCCTGGGCCGTAACCAGGTGCTCTATCCAGTTAAGCTACGAGTCCTTACTCCGCAAATTTAACAATTAATAACAAGTAGTATTTCTAATAATTTACTTTATAAGATATATATACATATATTTGCCGTTGATGATATAAATATGCGAGTTTTTACTTTAATTCTTCTTACTTTATTCAGCTTCAATATTTTCTCTCAGGATACTAATCAAGATGAAGTTAATTTAAAAACAAACTTTAATCTTCCGGGTTATTTAAAACTTAATTTTGGTTTTTCATTTGTTGAAAATAATGATCATTCCCTTAAGACTGATTTTTTTCCTTCTAGGTCATTTGATCTTTATTATTCAAAACCTCTCTTTTTAACTGATAATTTTTCTTTTAACCCTGGAGTAGGAATATCTAATGATAAACTTTCATTTTCTAATGATATTATTTTATCTGAGTCTGTTGACCTTGATGGGAACAACGTAATAATTGTTGATACATTATCTTTTTCTCCTGAAAAAAACTCTTTGAAGGCAACATATATAGTTGTGCCTCTAGACTTTAAATATTATTTCGGCTCAGGTCAATTTGATAAAAGAAGATTTTTTATTGGAGTAGGTGCAGAGGTAGGACTATTATTGAATTCTTCTACCAAAGTTAAACAGACAATAAATAACACTATTAATTCAACTAAACTCAAAAAAGATTTTGGGCTTAATGATTTAAAATATGGAATATCATTAAAGTTAGGAGTAGGTAATTTTAATTTATATTATAAAAAATATTTTTCAAATTTATTTGAAGATGATTCGTTGCCTTTGTATGAAGCTATTAATCCTAATATTAATAAAATAGGAATTTCGTTCTCGATATTTTAATATTCTTTTCTAAGTCTTGCAGCTGGTATTCCAAGTTGCTCCCTATATTTTGAGATAGTTCTCCTTGCTACTTTGTATCCATTTTCATTTAATATTTTCTCAAGTTTTTCATCAGAAAAAGGAGATGATTTATCTTCTTTATTCACAATTTCTTGAAGATAATTTTTTGCGACTTTACTGCTTACTAGCTCATCATCTTTTTTAATTGTTGATTCCGAAAAGAAATATCTTAAGGGAAAAATACCGAAATCGGTTTGAGCTACTTTACTCTTTACTATTCTGCTAACGGTAGAAATATCCATTTTAATAATTTCTGCAATATCTTTTAAAATCATTGGCTTCAAATCATTTTATGATATAAATGATAATATGGATTTGGCTGAGGATATGCTAAAGTATGTTATTAAATATGTATTAGATAATTGTAACGATGACCTTATTTTTTTAGAAAATTTAGAAATAAATGAAGAAAAATCCTTACCACAAATAAAAAGGAATGAATTTAATTTAACAGATAGGTTATCGAATGTTTTAAACAAAAAATTTGATAGAATAACCTATACCGAAGCATTTGATATTCTTAGAAATTCAAAACCAAATAAAAAAAATAAGTTTGAGTTCAATGTTGACGAATGGGGTATTGATTTTCAGTCTGAGCATGAAAGATTTTTAGTCGAAAAATATTTTAAAAATCCAGTTATTGTTAAAGATTATCCAAAAAAAATTAAAGCATTCTACATGAGATCTAACGATGATAATAAAACCGTTGCGGCTATGGATGTTCTTTTTCCTAATGTTGGTGAAATTATTGGGGGTTCTCAGAGAGAGGAAAGACTTGATAATCTATCTATGAGGATGGAAGAAATGAATATATCTAAAGAAGATCTAAATTGGTATTTAGATACTAGGAGATTTGGGTCAGTTGTTCATTCTGGTTTCGGTCTTGGTTTAGAAAGGCTTGTTCAGTTTATTACTGGAATGAAAAATATTAGGGATGTCATACCTTTTCCTAGAACACCTGGTAATTGCAATTATTAATTAAAAAAAAAGGTTATACATTTATTTGTATAACCCTTTTAACATTTTTAACAAGTTATAGTTTATTTTTTATCATCTTTAACTTCTTCAAAATCTACGTCAGAAATATCTTCTCCTTTCTTACCTCCTTTTCCCTTTTTGTTGTTTTCAGGATCAGGATTTTCAGGTTGAGCTTGTTGTTGTTCCTGAGTAGCTTTGTAAATTTCTTGACTTGCAGCTTCCCAAGCTTTATTTAAAGCTTCTACTGCTGAATCAATCTCATCAATTTTTTGTTCTTTATGAATAGCTTTTAATTTTTCTAAAGAATCTTCAATCGATTTTTTATTAGGTTCAGATAATTTTTCTCCAAATTCTTTAAGTTGCTTTTCAGTTTGAAAAATTAAACCATCAGCTGTATTAAGTTTATCAATCTTATCTCTTTCTTTTTTATCTGTCTCTTCGTTAGCCTTTGCTTCGTCTTTCATTTTGTTTATTTCTTCTTCAGTAAGTCCAGAAGAAGCTTCTATTCTGATATTTTGCTCCTTATTTGTCCCTTTATCTTTTGCAGAAACATTTAATATACCGTTAGCGTCAATATCAAAAGTAACTTCAATTTGTGGTACTCCTCTTGGTGCTGGTGGTATTCCATCTAAATGAAATCTTCCAATTGTTTTATTATCTTTTGCCATTGGCCTTTCACCTTGTAATACATGAATCTCAACTGCAGGTTGATTATCTGCTGCTGTTGAAAAAGTTTCAGATTTTTTTGTTGGAATAGTTGTATTTGACTCAATTAATTTAGTAAATACACCATTAAGTGTCTCAATACCTAATGATAAAGGCGTTACATCTAATAATAATACATCTTTTACTTCTCCTGTTAAAACACCCCCTTGTATTGCTGCTCCAATTGCAACTACTTCGTCAGGGTTTACTCCTTTCGAAGGTTTTTTCTTAAAAAACTTCTCAACTTCTTCCTGTATTTTTGGAATTCTAGTTGATCCTCCAACTAAGATGATTTCATCAATGTCTGATACACTCATCTTAGCATCCTTTAATGCTTTATTACATGGTTCTAATGTTCTCTCTACTAGTTTTTGAGTTAATTGTTCAAACTTAGATCTTGATAATGTCTTTACTAGGTGTTTAGGAACACCATCTACTGGCATAATATATGGTAAATTAATTTCAGTAGAAGATGAACTTGATAATTCAATTTTAGCTTTTTCAGCTCCTTCTTTTAATCTTTGAAGAGCCATTGGATCTTTTCTTAGATCTATTCCTTCATCTTTATTAAATTCATCTGCTAACCAGTCAATTAAGACACTGTCAAAATCATCCCCACCAAGATGAACATCACCATTTGTTGATTTTACCTCAAATACACCATCTCCAAGTTCAAGAATTGATATATCGAATGTTCCTCCCCCTAAATCATATACTGCAATTTTAAGATCTTTATCTTTTTTATCTAAACCATAGGCTAAGGCTGCTGCTGTAGGTTCATTAATAATTCTTTTAACATCTAAACCAGCAATAGTTCCTGCTTCTTTAGTAGCCTGTCTCTCTGAGTCATTAAAGTAAGCTGGAACAGTTATCACAGCTTCTTTAACTTCTGATCCTAAATAATCTTCTGCAGTAGATTTCATTTTTTGTAGAATCATTGCAGAAATTTCTTGTGGTGTATATTTTCTAGATCCAATTTTTACTCTTACAGTGTTATTAGTTCCTTTTTCAACTTCGTATGATAAATTTCTTTTCTCTTCATTAATATCAGAGAATTTTTTACCCATAAATCTTTTTACTGAATTTATAGTATTTTGTGGGTTAGTGATAGCTTGTCTTTTTGCGGGATCACCTACTTTTCTTTCACCTTTTCCTTCATCAAGAAAAGCAACTATTGATGGTGTTGTTCTTTTTCCTTCACTATTTGGTATTACAACTGGTTCGTTTCCCTCCATTACAGAAACGCATGAATTTGTTGTTCCTAAATCTATTCCAATAATTTTACTCATAACATTAAATTTTAATAACTTATAATATTGTTAATGACAAGAATTATGCCAGAATGAATACATGACAAATTGTCAGTTATTTTTCAATTAATGCGCTTACCTTATTATCTAAAACTTCAACAATCCCACCATTTATTTCTAAGGTTTCATTTTTTGATTTATCAGAATATTTTATTTCACCATTTGTTAAAGAACTTATTATGGGTGCGTGATTATTTAGAATTTGAAATTGCCCGTCAGTACCAGGTAAAATAACAGAATCTACTTCTCCACTAAATATTTTCTCCTCAGCAGACAATATTTCTAGAAACATAATATTATTTTACTTGTTCTAATAGTTTTTCACCTGCTTCAATAGCTTGTTCTATAGTCCCTTTAAGATTGAAAGCGGACTCTGGTAAATGATCTAACTCACCATCCATTATCATATTAAAACCTTTAATTGTGTCTTTAATATCTACTAATTCTCCTTTAACCCCAGTAAAAGGTTCTGCAACGTGAAATGGTTGTGATAAAAATCTTTGTACTCTTCTAGCTCTTTGTACAACTAATTTGTCCTCTTCAGATAATTCATCCATACCAAGTATTGCGATAATATCTTGGAGCTCTTTGTATCTCTGGAGTAATTCTTTAACTCTCTGAGCACAATTATAATGTTCAGAACCAACAATTTCTTCAGTTAAAATTCTTGAAGTTGATTCAAGAGGATCAATCGAAGGATAAATACCAATTGAAGCTAATTTTCTTGATAATACACTCTGAGCGTCAAGATGTGCAAATGTAGTAGCTGGCGCTGGATCTGTTAAATCATCAGCAGGTACATAAACAGCTTGAACTGATGTTATTGAACCTTTCTTTGTTGAAGTAATTCTTTCTTGCATAGCTCCCATTTCAGTAGCAAGAGTTGGCTGATAACCAACTGCTGAAGGCATCCTTCCCAATAGAGCTGAAACCTCTGAACCAGCCTGTGTAAATCTAAAAATATTATCAATAAAAAATAAAATATCACGACCTTGACCCTTACCATCTCCATCTCTGAAATATTCTGCTAATGTTAATCCTGATAATGCAACTCTAGCTCTAGCTCCTGGAGGCTCATTCATCTGCCCAAATACAAAAGCTGCTTTTGATTCCTTTAATTTTTTTCTATCAACCTTAGAAAGATCCCAGGAACCTTTCTCCATTGATTCTTTAAATTTTTCTCCATAATCTACTATTCCAGCTTCAATCATTTCTCTTAATAAGTCATTTCCCTCTCTGGTTCTTTCTCCAACTCCTGCAAAAACGGATAATCCCGAATAAGCCTTTGCTATATTATTAATTAATTCTTGAATCAAAACAGTTTTACCAACTCCAGCACCACCAAAGAGTCCAATCTTACCACCTTTATTATATGGTTCTATAAGATCAATTACTTTTATTCCTGTATATAAAACTTCAGCAGATGTAGATAGATCTTCAAACTTTGGAGCATCTCTATGGATTGGTAATCTTTCTTTTGTTTTTGGCTCTTCTATTCCGTCAATTGCAGATCCTACAACATTGAAAAGTCTTCCTTTAATGTCATCACCTACAGGCATTGAAATTGGTTGACCTAAATCTTCTACGGGCATTCCTCTTTTTAAACCTTCAGTTCCTGACATAGATATAGTTCTGACTGTATCTTCACCTAGGTGTTGTTGCACTTCAAGTACAAGGGTTGATCCATCATCTTTCTTTATCTCAAGAGCATTTAGGATTTTAGGTAAGTTACTATCTTCAAAGGAAACATCTACTACTGGACCAATTACTGCTGTTACTTTTCCTAAATTTGACATAATATTCTAAGATAGTTTAATTAAAAATT
>CACOFQ010000033.1 GCA_902626505.1 uncultured Marinoscillum sp. | reverse complement strand
AAGATTTATTTAATATAAACTTTTGAAGTTTAGATAGATACAATTTTATACTGTTATCGTATAAAAATATTTTTTTTATTATTAATTTCCAAATATACCACTTCCTCCTTCAAATTCTGAAGAATCATAATTTCCTCTTTGTCCACCTCTTCTTTTCTTCTGATTTATTCTATATTGAAGTGATAATCTAAATTCTTGTGTTCTTCTCCACGCATATTCTCCAACGGTAAAATAATTATCTTGTGGTTTTCCTCCTCTTTCGTATCTCCTTATCCTTGTTTTTGTCAAATCTCTTACGGTAAAACTTACTGTTCCTCTTTTATCTTTTAATATATCTTTAGATAAACTTAGATCAATTCCATATGAGGATAAATTTTTACCTTGTGGCGAGTCAGAAGGTCCTCGGTAATCAAAAGTTATTTGACCTTCAAGATTACTATCAAACATTTTTATATTATTACTAATTCTTGTTCTCCAGCTATATGATTTTGAATAAAAGTTTTGATTTTTATAATTACCTTCTGTTTCTGAATTAAACAAATTAAAAGATCC
Source organism: uncultured Marinoscillum sp. (assembly GCA_902626505.1). Classification (GTDB taxonomy): domain Bacteria; phylum Bacteroidota; class Bacteroidia; order Cytophagales; family MED-G16; genus MED-G16. The sequence continues at coordinate 5,935 of CACOFQ010000033.1, read as the reverse complement.
AGTTGTTCTAAATTTCTTTGAGAATTCTATTGAACCGTTAAGTTCAATACCATATGCATTTGTAAAACCTAAATTAACTGGTTTGAAAACGGAATATCCGTTATCATTCACATCGAAAATCCTTTCTATTTCATCTTCAGTATGTCTATAATAAGTTCCTACATATATATTCCCTGAATTAAATTCTTTTAAAAAGCCTATTTCATATGAATCAGTTAATTCAGGTTCTAAAAAAGGATTACCTTCCCAGTTGAATCTTCCATCACTTAATCCCCAAAAAGGATTTAGATCCCAGAATCTAGGTCTTCTTAATCTTTTACTATAACTAAGTTGAAAAGATGTTGTTTTAGATATTTCATAAGTAATAAATGCTGACGGAAACCAATTTGAATATTTTAGATTAGTTTCTTGTTTTTCACTCTCCATATTAGCATAAAAGTCGGTATCCTCAAATCTAATTCCTAGCTGATAGGAAATTTTACCAGTTTTGTTTCCTGCCTGAAAATACAATGCATTAACATCTTGATAATAATCATAATTATTTGTAGGAGGGATGTTAATCCAAATATTGTCTAATAGCTGTTCAGCATAGTAGTCACTTGACATATTGTCATAATCTCTTTTATATCCCAATTCAATTTTACCATTATTTTCATTAAATGGGTATGTATAGTCTATTCTGATATTTTGGTCATATCTTGAACCCTCCTGGAAAGATCTTTGTTCTAACCTAGGTTCGTTATAGTAACTACTATTTTCAGAATTATTATCACTCCATGAATAATCCATCTTAAGATTATGTCCTCTTTTCTTAAAGTTTTTAGTATATGAAAAATTATAACTGATATTATTACTTAAATCGTCAGAGGTTTCAATTCTATTATTTCTTGCAATTTCATTCTGTAAAATATCATAATCAATATAACTATTATTTTCCTCTGAATTTCTATCACTTAATCTAGAACCTAATGAAAAAGAAAAAATATTGTTCCTATTAGGAAAATATGATATACCTGCTCTCCCACCAAATGAAAAACTGTTGTTTAAATTATCCCTATTTATATATGAAGAATATGTAGTATCAGAAAGAAAATAATCAGAATTACTAAAACCACCACCTTTAGTTTCTCTTTGATTTAAACTTATTGATGCAAAAACTGAAAATTTAGATTTTCTATAATTAAAATTTGTTGATATACCATTTTGAGTAGGGTAGCCAGTATTTAAATTGATAGATCCATTTAGTCCTTTAAGTCTTTCTTTTTTTAATATTATATTTAATATTCCTGAAGAGCCCTCTGCACTGTATCTTGATGAAGGATTTGTTATTATTTCAACTTTATCAATTTCATTCCCTTGTAACTGTTTAAAAGCATTAGGTCCATCAAATCCCATCATTCCTGCTGGTTTGCCATCAATAAGAATTCTAACACTTTGTGATCCTCTTAAACTTATATTTCCTTCAATATCTAAATCTATTGATGGTATATTTTCAAGAATTTCTTCTGCAGTGCCACCTTTATTACTTAAATCCTTACCTACATTAAAAACTCTTTTATCGAGCTTTAATTCTAAACTACTTTTCTCTGCTCTGACTGTAACTTCGCTAAGTGCAGTAGCATCTAATTCTAATTCTATATCATTTAAATCAATCTCTCTTTTATCTCTGGTAAATGGTAAATTAATAGTTTTAATTTCATAACCTACGTATGTTATTTCAGCTATTAAATTCATTCCAAGTCCTCTTGAAGTGGCATCTCTTTCACTTCTTATCTTCTCCATCATTTTTCTAGGATCTATTTCTATTTTAAATTTTCCGTTATCATCTGAGATACCTCCGGAAACTAAAATTGAATCACTTGTATTTATAGATATTGTTGCATAAGATAAACCATCTCCAGATTCAAAATCAACTAGCTTACCTTTAAGTATGAATGGAGGCAGTTGAATATTCTGAGATCCTGATTCTCTACTCCATTGTGATCTATTCTGTGAATGAAGATTTATTGATATTAATAATAATAGTAAAAATAGACAATTTTTCATATCTTGATGATTATACGAGGTTAGATGTCAATAGTTTTTAAAACTTGTTTATTAACCAAATATTCCAACTAATAATAATATAAAAAAAAGTGTTCCTAAACTTTGAAAAATTGTCATTAAACTAAAATATTTTAGACCGCTTGATAAACTTAATTTTGATTTTTTAATTACAATCCAGAAATAAGAATCATTAATATGTGATATCATCATTGAACCTGATCCTATTGATAAAATAATCATCGATAATTCAAATATATCAAACCCAAAATCACTTATAATTGGAAATAAAATTGAACTAACAATAATTATCGATGAAGTACTTGAACCTTGAGAGGTTTTAATAATTGAACTACATATGAAACTTATCAAACATATATAGATCAGGCTATTATTATCAATATTTATAATATTTGGCAATAAACTTGTTAAGTCAGAATTTTTAATAATGTTTCCAAATGCTGAGCCCATTGATGTTAGTAAAATAATTGGTAAAAAATCATAGAATGAATTTTTGAGAATTTTATAGTCATAATTTCTATCTCTTGGAATAAAATATGAAAGTATTACTCCAATAAATAATGCAGAAATTGGATTGCCTATTGTTTTAAAGAAATCATAAAGTAAAAACATTTCATCTTTTGATATAAAGTTTGCTACAGTGTTTAGACTTATTAATGATAATGGAATAATTATACTTAGATATGCTAAATTATGAGGCTTTTCAAAATTTTTAGGTTTAAAATTATCGTAAAAATTATACCTCTCAATTAATTTTTTTGCAAATAAGAAAGAAATTAATGATGAAGGTATTGAAACAATAATTCCAAGAATCATAACAGTACCTATTTTATCGAGAATATCAAAGTTATTAATTGCAGCTATAGGCCCAGGAGTAGGAGGAATCAAAACATGAGAAGTATAAAGACCACCTGAAAGAGAAAGATTAAGACTATTTAAAGATAATGAAGACGAAGAGGCAATTGATTTTGATATTCCATTCAAAATTAAAAATGCTGAATCGCAAAAAACAACTGTTCCTATGAATAAACCAAGAATATTTAGTGACAATAATGATTTATTTTTTAAGTTTATTAGAATTAGGTTTCCAAAGTTTTTTATTGAGTTACTTTCCTTTAGTATTTGGCCAATTATACAACTGAATAAAATTATTAATCCAATACCTTTTATTGAGCTCCATATACCTTCTGAAATTAAAATAATTATTTTTAAGAAATTTATTTTAAGTATTAATCCCAAAAAAATAGATCCAATAATTAAACTTATAGCTGGATTTATTTTAAATTTTGATGTTAAAATAATTATTATTAAAACAGCTATTAGTAGATAAAGAAAAATTATCATGGAAGCTTATTAAGAGATAGTAAATACATTATTGCCATTCTAATTGCAACTCCATTTTCTACTTGATCTAAAATTAAAGAATTATTTGAGTCTGCAATGTCACTACTTATTTCAACTCCTCTATTTATTGGTCCTGGATGCATAATTATAATATCTCGATTTATTTTATCCAATAATTTTTTATTAATACCAAAATATTGGCTGTACTCTCTTAATGAGGGAAAATTATTATTTCCTTGTCTTTCTAATTGAATTCTTAAGACATTTGCTACATCACACCATTTAAGAGCATTTTCAATATTATTTTCAATTAAAACATTCAATGAACTTATATGTTTAGGTATTAAAGTGCTTGGGCCACAAAGCATTATTTGAGCTCCAAGTTTTTTAAGAGCATATATATTTGAAATTGCTACTCTTGAGTGTGATATATCCCCAATAATAGCAATTTTTTTATTTTTTATTTTTCCTAACTTCTCTTTAATAGTATAGGAATCTAAAAGAGCTTGTGTTGGATGTTCATGAGTCCCATCTCCAGCATTTATAACTGAAGCATTAATATTTTTAGCTACAAAATGAGGTGCTCCTGGATTTGGATGTCTCATCACTATCATGTCAACTTTCATTACTAAAATATTATTTATAGTATCTAGAAGTGATTCACCCTTTTTAACTGAACTTGCTGAAGATGAAAAATTGATTATATCTGCAGATAATCTCTTTTGAGCTAACTCAAAAGATAATTTTGTTCTCGTACTGTTTTCAAAAAATACATTAGCTATTGTCATATGTCTTAATGATGGAACCTTCTTTATAGGTCTTTGTAAAACTTCTTTAAAACGGTCGGCTGTTTCAAAAATTAAATCTATTTCTTCAATAGATAAGTCTTTAATACCTAATAAATCTTTTTTTAATAACTTTTCCATTTAATTATTTAAAATCCATATATTATCTTCTTTAAAACCTTGTTCTGCTAAATTAACTTCAATTCTATCTGAGGTGATAGTATTTATTTTCATTCCACAATATGTTGGTTCAATTGGAATATCTCTACTAAACTTTCTATCAATTAAAACAAGCAATTCTATTTTTTTTGGTCTTCCAAAATTCATTATTCCATCCATTGCTGATCTTACTGTTCTTCCAGTAAATAAAACATCATCTATTATTATTACATTTTTATCATCTACTAAAAATGGTATTAATGTTTCCTTTGCTTTTGGTATCTCTTTTGATCTAAAGTCATCTCTATAAAAAGTGGTATCTAGAATACCAGTTTTTATTTCTTTATTTAAGATTTTAATTATTTTATTTTTGATTCTGTCTAGAAAAAAAATTCCTCTTGGTTGAAGACCAATTAGAACAGTATCATGAAAATTTTTATGGTTTTCTAATAATTGATGACAAAGACGATCTATCGTTATTTCAAGTCTTTCATTATTGAATAACTTAGATTTTTTATTCATTTATTTACAAATATAATTTGTATTTAATAATATAATATAATCTATCAACGAATTTCAAAATTTGATACAAAAAATACTCTTTTAAAACCAATTTTTGATGAATCCTTTCTTTTCATATTTTGAACTCCATACGTGAGGTAATTATTATCATACCAATTTATAATTCCCTCAGGGTTTGTTTCACTCTTTAGGACTACACTATTTCCATCAATATTTAGATCTAAAATTGTATTATTTACATTACTACTATTTTGGAATTCTGTTTTTGAAAGTGTTATCTTCCCTTTATTTATATAGAAATCAATTATATGATCATTCCTTAAAATATAATTTTTATAAGGTTTATTATAAAACGTTATTAGATCATCTATTTTTTTAATTGATGTCCATATAATATTTCCATCAAAATCTAAAATTATGTAAATATTTATTTCATGTGAAAATCCACCAAATTTTGGATTTACTTTTTTATCATATCTTCCTGTAAAAGAATTATAAAATGGCATATAAGAGTAATTACTAAATCCATCATTATTAAAATTTGCTTTTAAACTTTCTATTGAAAAGTGAATTTCATTATTTTCAATAAATAATGTATCAATATAAAATTCATAGCCAAGTTTTAATTTTTCTATATTTTTTTTTCCCAATTGTTTTTTTAGTAATCTATTTTCATTCTTGAAATAATTTCTTAATTGATTTAAATCTAAAAAATTTAATTTTTTATAAAATACATTAGAGTCTTGATCAACAATATTAATTTGAAATCCATTTGCTTCATTTGAGTTTTTTCTTCCAACTAATGAAATATAAAAATCTTTATTTTCTATTGAAATTGTTTTTGATTGAATTATACTATTATTTATAGATTCAATTAAATAAGAATTTAAATTATCTCTATTTAAGGAATAGTTTTTTCTTTCTATAACTTTTAAGTTATTGATATTTTCTTTGTTAACTAAAACATAAAAAGACAAATCATTATTTTTATGAATATCTATTATTTTGTTGTCATAATATAAAAATTCATAGATATTATTTAGTTGTCCTGTTAATATATT
>CACOFQ010000032.1 GCA_902626505.1 uncultured Marinoscillum sp. | reverse complement strand
AAACTCAAATGCCTTCTCATCTAAATTTTCTGAATTTAAAAACGGTGTTTTTTCAATAAATAAATATTATAAGAATAAGAAGTTTCTATTCTCCACTCTTATTTTATGGATAATTTATTTCTTAATGGGTTATGTTATTTTCTTTTCATTAGAAGAGACAAGTAGTTTAGCAATAAGTTCTGGCATAGCTGTATTAGTCGCGGGATCACTTGGGATGGTTGTTCCTGTTAACGCAGGGATTGGTGCTTATCATTTTCTTGTCGCATCAATATTATTGAGCTACAATTTAAATTATGAAACAGGTTTATTTTTTGCTACTATTCTTCATACCTCTCAAATTATTTGTTTGGCTGTGCTAGGAATAATAAGTTCCCTAATTCTATTTTTTAAAATAAGGTCAAATGGATAGAAAAATATTGAATTGGGATACTTTAGATTCGACTTTAGTATCAATAAATAAAGAAAAAATTGTTTTTACTAATGGATGTTTCGATATTCTTCATCCTGGCCACATTCATATATTAGAAGTTTCTAAATCATATGGTGATATTTTAATTGTAGGTGTAAATAGTGATGATTCTATAAAAAAATTAAAAGGTCCAACAAGACCCAAAATTTCTCAAAAGGATAGACTAAGGATACTATCATCTATTAAATATGTAGACTATGTACTTTTATTTGAAGAAGAAACTCCTTTAAAATTGATTGAAAAGATAAAGCCAAATTTTCTTGTTAAAGGTGGAGATTATAGTCTAGAAGATATAGTTGGTGCAGAATTTATTGAAAATAATGGTGGTCAAGTTAAAATTGTTAAATTATTAGAAGGCCATTCCTCGTCTTCACTTATTGATAAATTTGAAAATTAATTTATTTGATTTTACCCTTTTTATTTTAGATTTGAAGTCCTTTAATCTATTATGGATAGAAATTTTATAAATGTTATTAATCATCACCTCTCAATTTCATTGAAGAAGGTTAACATTATTGATGTAAAGAAATCATTTACAATTGATAATTATTATGATATAGATAATACAATAATCTATCCAATATCAGGAAAGTTTAGATTTGGAAAATATAAGAAGTTATTAACTAACGATTCTGCTTTATTTATTCCAGCTCATAATACAGTTTCCCTTTCATTCGGATCAGAAAGAACAAGAACATTGGCATATGAAGATTTTATTGACCAGAAAAGAAAATATTTACGAGAAAATAAAAAGACAACTACTAATTCGGATAAGTATCTTGTACTTAATTTAGATGCAAAGGCATATGATCTTGTTAATATATTTCACAGTAAAAACCTGGGAATATATACTATTGAAAATAACAAATCTTTTATTTACTTGTTAAATAACATAATAAAAGAGGTTTCTAATGGCTTGCCTGGTCATCAAAAGGTAATAGAGTCAATTACTAATCAAATTGTCTTTGAGCTTATAAGAAATATTTTATCTGAACAACCTCTTTTTTCTAGCATTGAAGAAAACTTTAAATTTTTTAATGATGAAAAAATTTTAGATCTATTCTTATTTATTGATGAAAATATTAGCAAAGATTTATCAAATAAAATATTATCTGGTCATTTGAATATATCAGAAGATTATGTTGGACAATTTTTCAGAAATAACATAGGCTTTTCTCCTCAAGATTATATTGAGCACAGGAGAATGGAAAAAGCTATTAAAATTTTAAGAGAGAAGACAGATGCTATTAAAGTTATTAGTAATGATGTTGGATTCAAGGACACCGCTTATTTCTGCAGAAGGTTTAAAATGATGTTTGGTGTTCAAGCCGGAAAAATGAAAAAAAGACTAAACGAGATTTAGTTTTTTAATCCTTTTCTCATTTCTTTTTCTATGATTTTCTTTAGTCTTCCAGATTTCGACAATTGGAATAGTAGTAAGAAGATAATTAGATAAAAAAGACTAATTATTCCATATCCTAAATAGGAGCTATTTAAAACAGTGTTGATGTAATTTCCTAAGGATATGCTAGCAAATCCTACAACGAACATTAGTATCAGAAAAAGAATAAAAAAGGATATTAATTTTGAAATGATTGAAGAGATTTTTTCAATTAAATCTCCTTTCATACTATCAAATCTTTCTCTTAAGAAAGATGATATTGAATCTATAAGTTTATCTATTTTAATCATAACTTAGGTAAAGTTACTTTCTTTTTTACAAATTGCTTTTAACTATTTTTTCTTAACATTCTTTTAACAAACAGTTCATAAAATTAACATACTAATAATATTAAATTTATTATAAGATATTACATGAAAAATATTTTTGCTACATGAATTTAAAAAAGAACGAATTAATATTACCAGCTTTATTGTCTATAATTTGTTGGTTGGTATATCCTTATCCTTCCGTTGCCATGTGGTGTATTTTCTTTATGGCGGCCTACTCAGCAATAGCAAATGATAGCATACAGACAATTGGAACATTTATTGCCTCTAACTCTGATAAAAAATGGTATTATTTGTGGATCTATATGGGAGGTATCTTTGTTTTAACCGCTACATATAGTTGGTTGAATTATAATGGAGATATTAGTTATGGAAGACTTGCCTCAAAAGGTTTGAATGAAGCACCAGAGTCATTTAAGTTTTTACAAGTTTTTGCTCCTGTAGCTTTATTAATGATGACCAGGCTAAAAATGCCTGTATCTACATCTATTTTGCTTTTAAGTGCTTTTGCAACAAATGCAAGTTCCATAACAAGTATTCTTTCAAAAAGTCTTTTTGGGTATTTTATAGCATTTAGTATTGCAATTTTAGTTTGGATCTTAACTACTAATTTATTTGAGAAATATAAAGACAATAAACCTTCAAAAATATGGTTACCATTACAATGGCTCTCTAGCGGTGCACTTTGGTCTACTTGGATAATGCAAGATATGGCTAATGTTGCAGTTGTTCTTCCAAGATCTCTTTCAACAGATCAGTTTTTAGTAGTTGTATCTTTTATATTTTTTGGTCTTGGGTTACTCTTTTATTTAAAAGGAGACAAAATACAACAAATAGTTTTAGAAAAATCTGATATAATTGATGTTAGAGCAGCAACTGTTGTTGACTTTATTTATGCATGTTTGCTCTATTATTTAAAAGTTTTAAGCTCTATACCAATAAGTACTACTTGGGTTTTTATTGGGCTTCTAGGTGGAAGAGAGTTAGCCATAAACTTAAGAAAAAATAATGGAAATTATAAAAAGGCATTAAAGATGATCGGTAAAGACACATTATTTGCTGCTATAGGACTTATTATTTCTTTAATTTTAGCCTTATCAATTAATGAAAACATGAGAAATCAATTATTTAATTGATTTTTATCCTTTCAGGAATAATTATTGCGTTTGGAAAGAGTTTTCTAAACTTTTGATACTCTTCATTTACCTTAAATCTATCGGTATACTGACCAATTTTCACTCTATAATTTGGCTGAGTAAAAACTGTATTCTTAAATATAAGACTATCAATTTCAGATATTTTCTGCTCAGTTTCTTCTGCTTTATTTCTATCGTCACCCAAATACAGTTGGATAGTGAAACCGTCTAAAAATTTAATATTATCACTTTCACTTCTTATTATTTGAATAATAGTATCTAACTCTAAGCTTATATTATTTTTAACCTGACTAGATGAAATAACTTTTTCTTCTTTAATGGATTTTTTTGGTTGTTCTTGTGATCTTAAAATAGATAAATCTTCATAATATCCTCTCTCCTCATTTTTAGATGTAATTATTTTTTGAGTGCTACAAGAAAGAAGGATAGCAAAAGAAAGAAAGAAAATTAATCCTCTATTATCACACATTTTTCTTCATTTATATCATTTTCAACCTTCTTGAATTTAATATCTTTTTTGATTAATCCGTCTGTGTATTTTACTGAAACTCTAGAATTCCTACCATATGTTTTCTCTGATCTAATAGGTTTAGTTTTTTCTGGTGCAGATGTTCTGTTACCAGTTAATAAAGATCTTGATTCTTCTTTGTTTGTTTGGTAAGACTCTTTCTTACTTGCCGAACTTTTATTTTCTTGAACTTGGCTAGGGTTTTGAACAGGAATTAGACACTTTGTCAAAAATGAGACTGTGTCTTGATTAACCTTTGCAATAAATTTCTTGAATAATTCAAAACCTTCAAATTTATAAATAACTAGAGGATCTTTTTGCTCATAAACAGCGCTCTGAACTGATTGTTTTAGATCATCCATCTCTCTTAGATGTTCTTTCCAATTAAAATCAATCATTCCTAGAGCAACAATTTTTTGCATTTCTACTAATATGCTTTTACCCTCATCTTCTATAACATCATCTAAATTAATTGATACACCTATTTGCTTAGATCCATCAGTAAATGGAATAAGTACATCCTTAACAACTGCACCTCTTTCTTTTTTTATTTTTTTAATTATTGGCATCGCAGCTGAAATAATACTGCTATTCTTTTTTTCATAATTTTCAATAACCTTTTGATATAATTTTTCTGTTATCGTTGAGCTATCACTTTTATAAAATTCCTCATTTGAATAATCACTAAAGTCTAAACCTAGAACAGTTAATACATTTAATCTAAAATCATCGTAGTTTTCAGAATCTTTAGTGGTTAAGACAATATCTTCACATGTATCATAAAGCATGTTAAGTATATCTACATCAAGTCTTTCACCATTTATGGCATTTCTTCTTTTTTTGTAAATCACCTCCCTTTGAGAATTCATTACATTATCATATTCCAATAATCTTTTTCTTATTGCAAAGTTATTTTCTTCAACCTTCTTTTGGGCTCTCTCAATCGATTTAGTTATCATACTATGCTGAATTACTTCATCTTCATCCATATTCATTCTGTCCATAACTTTTATCATTCTGTCAGACCCAAAAAGTCTCATGAGGTTATCTTCAAGAGAAACAAAAAATTGAGATGAACCTACATCTCCTTGTCTACCTGACCTACCTCTTAACTGTCTGTCTACTCTTCTTGATTCATGTCTTTCTGTTCCAACTATTGCTAGTCCACCACTTTCTCTAGATTCTTCGGTTAATTTAATATCAGTACCTCTACCTGCCATATTAGTAGCTATTGTCACAGTTCCAGGCTTACCCGCTTCAGCTACTATATCGGCTTCTTTTGCATGTTGTTTTGCATTTAAAACCTGATGTTTAATTTTTTTCATATTAAGCATTCTACTTAATAATTCTGAAATTTCAACAGAAGTAGTACCGACTAAAATTGGTCTTCCATTGTTTCTAAGTTCTTCAATTTCATCTATAACTGCATTGAATTTTCCTTTTAATGTTTTGTAGACTTTGTCTTCCATGTCAGATCTAGAAATCTCTCTATTTGTTGGGATAACAACACAATCAAGTTTATATATTTCCCAAAATTCTCCAGCCTCGGTCTCAGCAGTACCCGTCATTCCTGATAACTTATTATACATTCTAAAGTAATTTTGTAACGTAATCGTAGCATAGGTTTGAGAGGCATCTTCAATTTTTACATTTTCTTTTGCTTCTATTGCTTGATGAAGACCATCAGAATATCTTCTTCCCTCCATTATTCTACCTGTTTGTTCATCAACAATTTTAACTTTAGAATCAATTACAACGTATTCTTGATCTTTCTCAAACATGGAGTATGCTTTAAGTAGTTGATTAATTGTATGTATTCTCTTTGTTTTAATACTATAATCTTGAATTATTTTTTCCTTTTCTTTTGCTATCTCATCAATTGGTTTATCAGAGTTCTCAAGTTTATTTATGTCTACTCCAATGTCTGGAACTATAAAAAAGTTATTATCATCACCTGAGCTAGTAATATTATCAATTCCTTTTTCAGTAAGTTGAATGCTGTTGCTTTTTTCTTCAATAGTAAAATAAAGAGGCTCGTCAGCTTCTGGCATCAATTTTGAATTATCTTGAAGGTAATAGTTTTCAGTTTTTTGCATTATAGCCTTAGTACCTATCTCGCTTAAATATTTTATAAGAGGCTTATATTTGGGTAATCCTCTATGTGCTCTAAATAATGATAATCCACCTTCATCTTCCTTGCCTTCTGATATTAATTTTTTTGCCTCAGCTAAATATTGTGTTACAAGTTTTTTTTGTAAATCAAATAATTTTTGAATTCTAGGTTTAAGTTCAAAAAACTCATGATCATCACCTCTTGGGACTGGTCCGGAAATAATTAATGGAGTTCTCGCCTCATCGATTAGGACTGAGTCTACCTCATCTACCATGGCAAAATTATGTTCTCTTTGAACTAATTCACCCTTCTCTCTAACCATATTATCTCTTAAGTAATCAAATCCAAATTCATTATTCGTTCCATATGTAATATCTGCATTGTAAGCATTTATCCTATCTTTTGAATTAGACTCATGTTTATCTATGCAGTCAACTCTTAGTCCGTGAAATTCGAATATTGGAGCATTCCATTCAGCATCTCTTTTTGCTAAGTAGTCATTTACTGTCACTATATGGACACCTCTTTCTGATAGAGCGTTTAAATAAGCTGGAAGTGTTGCAACCAATGTTTTCCCTTCACCCGTAGCCATTTCTGAAATTTTTCCTTGATGTAAAACAATCCCTCCGATTAATTGAACATCGTAGTGAATCATATTCCATTTTATATCAACTCCTGCAGCAGACCACTCATTATACCAAACAGCTTTAGATCCATCAATTTCAATATTATCTTTCTTACTTGCTAATTCTCTATCGAAGTCTGAAGCGGTAACTTCCAAACTTTCATTTTCAGTAAATCTTCTTGCTGTTTCCTTTACAACTGCAAATGCTT
>CACOFQ010000031.1 GCA_902626505.1 uncultured Marinoscillum sp. | reverse complement strand
CACCAAATATGTCAAGCAGAGATATGTATTTAATCAATAAAGAAGGAGATTTAGTTGTTGATGGTAATAAAAGTAGAATTGGACATTTAGCATCAGGTGTTCCAGGATCTGTTGATGGTATGCTAAAACTTTATGAAAAGTTTTCAACTAAAAACTGGAGTGAATTAATTTCTCCATCAATAAATTATGCTGAAAATGGTTTTAAAATAACTAAAAAGCAATCTAGGGGACTAAATAATGTTAGAGAATCTTTTGAGAAAGTAAATGATAAACCCATAGCATTTTTAAAAGAATCTAATTGGGAAGAGGGAGATTTATTAATTCAGAAAGATCTAGCTAAAACATTAAATAGAATAAAAGATGATAAAAGAGATGGTTTTTATTCAGGAATTACTGCAGATTTCATAGTTGAAGAAATGAATAGCGGTAGTGGTATTATAACTCATGAAGATTTAAAAAACTACTCTTCTTTATGGAGAGATCCTATAATTGGTAGTTATAAAGGACATAAAATTATTTCTATGGGACCACCTTCAAGTGGTGGAATTGCTTTATTACAATTACTTCATGGTGCGGATCAGCATAATACAAGTAATTATGAACATAATTCAATAAATTATATTAATTTATTAACAGAAATAGAGAGTAGAGTTTATGCAGATAGAGCTACATATTTAGGAGATGATGACTTCTATGATGTACCAAAATCATCACTTTTAGATAAAAATTATCTTAATAGTAAGTTCAACACAATAAATAAAGATATTAAAACTAAGTCCTCAGACATAAAAAGTGGAAATATTGTCATAAATGAGTCTGAAGAAACAACACATTTTTCAATTGTTGATAGTTTTGGAAATGCAGTATCTGTAACAACAACTATAAACTCATCATTCGGATCAAAAGTAGTAGTTGATGGTGCAGGATTCCTTCTTAATAATGAAATGGATGATTTTAGTATAAAGCCAGGATTTCCAAATATGTTTGGCTTAGTGGGAGGTGAAGCAAATGCCATTGAACCAAATAAGAGAATGTTATCATCAATGACTCCTACAATTTTAGAAAAAAATGATAAATTATTTATGGTATTAGGCACTCCTGGTGGTTCTACTATTATCACATCAGTTTTTCAAACAATTCTTAATGTAATTGATTATAATATGGGTATGCAAGAAGCTGTAGATTCTAAAAAATTTCACCACCAATGGTTACCAGATGTATTGGTTGTAGAAGAAGAAACCCTATCAGATGAATTGAGTAATAGATTAACTCAGATAGGTCATAAGATTGTCAAAAGATCCTCTTTAGGCAGAATGGATTGTATATTAATAAAAGAAGACGGTTCATTAGAAGGAGGTGCCGATAAAAGAGGTGATAATATTGCTATAGGATATTAAATTGCTCTACATTTAAAATATTTGTATTAAAAAATATTATTTTTGAAAAAATTAAAGAAAATATATGAAGAAGTCACAAAATCATTATAAAGCTCTTATTTTATTTATATCAATATTTATTATTACCGGGTGTTCAGATCCTATAATAGAACCTGTAAATTTACCAGGTCAGATTTATGTTGCTGGTTCATATACTACAGGAGGATACGAATACGGAGCATATTGGGTAGCAAATAGTAGTGGAACATATGAGAGAGTAGATTTAGATGATGCGGGAGTTATTCACGATATAAAAGTAAAAGATGGAGTGGTTTACGCGGTTGGAGAAACTACTTGGGCAACACAAGACCCAGCAATATGGATTGATGGTGTTAAAACAGAATTATATGCCCCCAACAACGATGAATCATGGGGAGGAGCAACAGCATTTGCATTAGCTTTTAACGATGATGATATATATATATCTGGAAATTATGTGTCTGAAAAAGCAAGTTTTGGAGGGGTATCTAGTGCATGTTATTGGATTGTAAATACTGCTAATCCAGAAGGAAAACTTCATCCACTTGAAAGTGGTGTAAGCTCTGATGCTTATGGTATAGGAATTTTAAATGGACAACCAATTTCTGTTGGTTGGTATCAGAATGAACATAAAATAATTCCTGCAAAATGGGTTGGTAATAAAAGAACAAATCTTGACGGAAGTCGTGATGGTGAAGCAATGGACATAGTAATTGATGGTAATAATTACTATATAAGTGGATGGACAGGTAAAAGAAATGAAACTCATGATTATCCTTCTGTTTGGAAAAATAATCAAAATTCTAGAAGAACTCTTAAGGAAGGTACATTAAGAAGATCTGAGGTTTCTAGTAATGATAGAGAGGCAGGAGCAACAGCAATTACTGTAAAAAATGGAAAAATTTATGCTACGGGATATACATATTTCGATTACTCTGTAACTTCAGCAAGTTTTTGGACTATCGATTATAGTGGAAATAATCCAAGTAATGAAATTACTGAATTTAATGGTGGAGAAATGAAAGATATAGTAATATCTGAAAATGGAGATATAATAACTGTTGGAGATGGAGAAGTATGGATAAATGGAATCTCTGGTCAAGCTGTTGAGGTAGATGTATCAGCATATACAAATGCAGTAACGATATCTGAATAATAACCTAATAAATTTAATTTTTCCTTTGGTTATTAATATGTCTTTTTTGATTATTATCCTCATTTAATCTAATATAAAATATATAATAAATGATAGATAAAAGTGAATTAAAACCAATTAAAATTGATGATTTAATTAGATTAGGAAGAGATAATGATGGTGGATACATAATCCCAAAAATTATATTAGAAAAATGTGATGGATTATTATCATTCGGAATAAATAAAGACTGGTCCTTTGAAAAAGACTTTTCAAATTATGATAAAATATTAAATGTTCATTGTTATGATCATACTTTAAATTTTTTATCATTATTTAAACACACAGTTAAATCTGTGTTTATGTCAATTATTCGTTTATTAACATTTGATAGAATAAGACTTAAAAAATCTATTGAGGGTATAGGTTGTATATATGATTACATTACTTTTTTTCAAAAAAATATAATTCATATAAAGAGAAAGATATCTGATAATAATAATGAAATCAATATATCAATTTTAAAAACGTTAGATAAGATAATATCTAATGGTTCAAAACATATTTTCATAAAAATGGATATAGAAGGAGATGAGTTTTCAGCATTAAATGAATTCATCAATTCTAAAAAATTAGTATTGGGTTTTGCAATTGAATTTCATGATATAAATGTTAGAAGTAAAGAATTTAATGATCTAATAAAAAAAATTAAAAGAAACTATTATATAGCTCATATTCATGGTAATAATTATTCAAAAGTCGATCAAGAATCTGGGTTACCATCTTCTATTGAGTTAACGTTTATTGTTAAAAACCTTATTAAAGGGTCGACTGTTTTATCAAATTTTAGGTATCCGATAAATGGTTTAGATCAACCAAATAAACATTCAAGACCTGATATAATATTAAAGTTTTAATAATATAACTTTAATGATTAAGTATTAAATTACGATATATTTAATTATGAAACTAAATATATCTATTTTCTTAATCCCACTAATTCTGTTTACTGGTTGTGGGGATAATGAAGATTCTTTATCAAATGATATCGATTTTTTTTCTAACCATTCTAGTTCAGTATGGGTTACGTCTAGTTTTTGGTGGTTAAGAATAAATAATGATAGCAGTGATGAATACCATGCCGGAGAATGTATAAAATTTCCTGTAGCAGATGGAATCTATAATGACTGGGAAGGTTATCAATTCAATCAAACAATTATTAGAAATGAAGCTAACTTCGTATCATGGAAAATAGATTATATTAAAGATGATAGTTATCCAGATGGTATTGCTTCATATTCAGTAGATGCAAGTGGTAATAAGTTGACCTATAAAACTACTTCAGGAGCAGAATTTGTTTATACAAAAGTAAATGATACTTTCCCAGGCACTGATTGTAAAAATTAATTTATAAATAACTCTACTCTCCTATTAAGTCTTCTTGAATTTTCAGATTCGTTACTATATCTAGGTTTAGATGGTCCCAATCCCTTAACTTTTATCTGACTTTTCTTTATTCCATTCATAACTAAAAAGTCTCTTATAGTTTCTGATCTATCCTTGGACAATTTAATATTTGACTTAAAGTCACCTCTATTATCAGTATGACCCTCAATTGTGATTTTAATATTAGAATTTATCTTAAAAAGGTGTAACAAATCATTTAAATAAGGTATAGATTCATCATCCAAATCAGCAGAAGATTGTTTAAATAACAGGTTTTTTAAAACTACCCTACTTCCAGATTCAATTGGATCTAAATTAATAGAAATGTTTTTTGTTTTATCTATATCTATTAGTGTGTCTTTAATGAAAAAATTATCAGTTATAAATTTAAATTTATAACTGTCAGCTACTTCAAAAGGTAAACTAAATATGTTTGAATTAAATTGGATATAATTATCATTAATGTATACTAATCCGTTTTCAATACCTGAATTTAAATTAAATGTTATTTTAATATTATTTTTATTATTTCCATAAAAGAAAATATCTGAATTTGTTTTACTATTACTAGTTGCAGATAATAGAAAATTAGTAGAATTATAATCATATGTTAATGATACCTCTGATTTAAAAGTATTTAATTGATTCATTTTTATAGGTTCTGACCATGAATTATTATTTTTTTTAACTGTATAAAAAAGCTCATAACCTAATTTATCTCTATTTGATATGAATACAAGAGTATCTTTGCTTATTAAGAAAGGTGAAATGTCTTGGTAAAGGCTATTAACATCAGATCCAATATTTTTTAATCTCCCCCACTTGCCATCAATTTTTTTAGATGTATATATATCTTCTACACCGTAAGTTCCATAACCTTCAAGCGAAAGAAAAATAATGTCCGATTTTTGATTAATAGAACCTGTTAATAAGTTATAATTAGTAGAAAATCCGTCAATTTCCTCTCTGCCTAATAATTTAAATTGGTTATTTATGTCATAGTAGTTAATCAATCTATTTCTTAAAACTATAAGAATGTCATTATTTAACCCTAATATAATATCATTTTGATTGGTGTTTACTTGGGTTAAATTAATTGGAGGCTCCCATAATCCATTATTTCTATTTCTATACCATATATCATTCATATCATTTAATCCACCAGTATTATTAATGTTATCTGAACTATTAAAGAATAAAGAATTTCCATCAATACTCAGGTAGGCATTACTTTCATTAAAAGGATATGATGTTATATTATTATTAATAAGAGATATATTTTCAAATGATTGGGAAAATACATTTGAAATAGAAAGAAAGATTAGAAAAAATATATATAATCTAGTACTCATTATTGAGATCAACTTGATTTATTAAATTTTTACCAGATATAACCCTTTTATAGTTTTCAATAATTTGTGGTACAGCTGCACCTTCATTAGTGATACTAGCATTGTGTGGGGTTATCTGTATTTTTTTATGGTCCCATATCTCACTTGACTTTGGGAGAGGCTCTTTCTCAAAAACATCTAAAAAAGCACCAGATAGAGTTCCATTATCTATATATTCAATTATATGACTTTCGTTTTGAACTTTACCCCTAGATACATTAATAAGATAAGTTCCTTTTTGAACCTTCTTAAAAAGTTTATCATTAAGTAGATGGTGAGTTTTATTTGTATATGGAACTGTACAGACCAGTATATTTATTTTTGATAAAAAAATATCTAACTCGGTACCATGATATATTTTTATATTAGTATTCTCCTTCTTGTTCAAAGAATACCCTACTACATTGAAACCCATATAATTTAATTTATCAGCTGCATCTGAACCAAGTGCTCCATAACCTAAAATTCCAATATTTATGGGTAAAATTTCAGGATGTGTATTTTGATCCCATATCTTCTCTACTTTATCATTTTGATATTTTAGAATTCTTCTATGATGAAAAAGTATAGCAGTAATTATATAATTTGTCATTGAGAATGATAACATCTCATCAGAGATTCTACAAATTGGAATTCCCTTTGGATAAGATGAGTCATTAATTATGTGATCCACACCTGCTCCCATCGAATGAATAAGTTTTAATTTTTTAAACTTATTCAATAAATTTTTAGGTTGTTTCCAAAGACAGATACATTCAACATCATCATAATCTATATCTGGATAAATAGATATATTAATATTACTATCATATTCATTAAAAGTTGATGCCCAACTTTCAACTTTCTCTTCAGGTGCTATTATTCCAATTTTCATCTTTTACTTGATATATAATAAAAGATAATAGAAAATATACAAGTTAACATTGTTCCTATTAAATTAAACCAAAGGTAACCTATTGATTTACCTAAAATAAAATACATTATAAAAATGGTAATTTGAGATAAAATAGATCCAAAAAAAACATTACCTGACTTTATTTTATTTAAAAAAAATGCAATTAAAAATATTCCTAAAACGTTACCATACAATAATGAAGCAATAATATTTATTGATTCAATAAGATTTTCTTTTTGTGCAAAAAATAGAGCATAAAGAATTGAAATAATACCCCAACCAAGAGTAAATATTCTTGACATAAAGACATCATTTTCATCATTATTTGTTTTATTAATAAATCTTTTATAAATATCAATAGTCGTGATTGCTGACAATGCACTAATTTCAGCAGAAGTGGAACTCATTGCAGCAGAAAGTATTAATGCTATAATTAATCCAATTAATCCTTGAGGTAAATAATTTAGAATGAAATGAAGAAAAATAAAATCCGTCTCTGGTCTTTCATAGGAAAATCCTGAATCAAGAGCATTATTTTCCAATTGCTTTCTAGAATCTATTAATTCCTGATCTTTTAATAAGATAAGGTTACCATTTAATTCTTTATCCATAATTAATTCTTTTTTTTCTTCGAAAATAATTTTCGACCTTGTATTAATGGACTCAAGTAATTCAGGATTATTCTTGGATTGATATTCTATAAGATTATCATTAAAATTTATAGGAGGATAATTAATATTGTAGAAGATAAATAATAAAATACCTAAATAAAGTATAAAAAACTGAAAGGGTATTTTTAATATAGCATTAAACATTAAGCCAATTCTACTTTCTTTTATGTTTTTTGCATTAATATATCTTGATACCTGAGATTGATCAGTACCAAAATAAGATAGTGAAAGAAAAAAACCACCTAGTAATCCAGTCCAGATCGTATATTTCTCTTGTGGATCAATAGAGAAACTAAGGGCATTATTTTTATCAAATAGTTTAATTAAATCAAATGATTTAGTTACTGTTATTTGATTATATATATAAAAGTTTAAATAATAAAAGGTTATTACTAAGCCAAACAAAATTATAAACATCTGATATTTTTGAGTATAACTTACCGCCCTACTTCCACCAATTACAGTATACAAGACAACTAATAACCCAACGAATATAACCGTTGGTATCATATCCCACCCTAATATAGATGTAAGAACAATTGATGGAGCATAAATGGTTACTCCACTTTGAAATCCTCTTTGTAATAGAAAAAAAAATGATGTTAATGTTCTTACTTTTAAATCAAACCTTTCTTCAAGATATTCATAAGCGGTAAATACCTTTGACCCATAATATCTCGGAATAAAAAATATAGATACAACTATAAGTGCGATAGGCATACCAAAGTAGTTTTGTATAAAGCTCAT
>CACOFQ010000030.1 GCA_902626505.1 uncultured Marinoscillum sp. | reverse complement strand
AAAAAATCACAATTATTATTAAAATAAAATTTTTCATATATAATATTACTTAGTTTCGATTAAAATTACACCACCCGATCCATTAAATCCATAAAAAGCTATATTACTTGCATTTCTTAGTATAGTTATATTTTTAATTTCTGTTGGATTTAAAATTTTTGCAATTTGAGAGTAGTTTCCTACTTTAATGCCATTTAATACAAATAATATTTCTTTTTGATTGTTAATACTGTTAATTCCTTTTGTATAAACTCTAGCAGTCCCTCCAGATCCCTCAATATATATTCCCGGGTGTGCTCTTATTCTATTTAATAAGCTTATATTTCCTAAGTTTGTGACTTTAATTTCATTTGAATTAAATGATTTATTACTTTTTTTATTAATTGTACAGCTAATAATAATATTACTGATAAAAAATAAAATTAAAACTTTCATGTTTTATATTTTTTTTTTATTTCAATAAAAAAGATTGCAATTGATAATAATAAAATAATATAATTTGATGCTAATATAATTTTATTTCCAATTTGATATGGTGATGGACTAAAAACCATCTCTATCTTATGGTTTCCTTTTTCTAACTCAAGTCCTCTTAATACATAATTAACTCTTAGAATTTCTCTTTCCTCACCATTAACAAGTAGTTTCCAGCCGTGGGGATAATAAATCTCAGAGAATACGACAAAGCCATCCGATATAATTGATGCATTATATACTATTTTATTAGGGTTGTATTCAATAATATCAATATTTCCATCTTGAGAATATGTTTGTTTGATATTACTTACATCAAACTTTGACTGATCTATTATAGCATCATTTTTTGAGTTGAAATTATGTAGTGTATTTATCTCCTCTAATGGTGAATTTGTAAGTATTATATTTTTTACAAACCATGCGTTACCGTTAGAATATTCATTTTTTAGGATATTATTTCTGGTATCTCCAAACTTAAAATATCCGACATTTAACATATTTAAGACATTAAAATCATTAAAATCTCTATTTCCATTTTGTACTTTCTCAACAAGGTTATTTCTCTCTTCAATAATATTTCTTTCTATTAAGTCTTGATATCTTCTAATTTTAGCACCATGATATCCCCCTATAGACGAATGATAATAAGAAGTTTGAGCTTCATTAAATGGATTTTGAAGATTAAATACTCTCTTTCTATCTGTATTGTTTTCTAAAATAAACTGATCAGATTCACTAATAATTAGCTCATTTTCTTTTTTAGAGATAAATGTACAATCCCCATATAGTTCACAACTTTTATCCTTTTTTATTAGATTGTTATTAACTCTTGTATGATCGACTACAGTAAATACTATTAAGGATACTATTACGATGCTTTTATTAATTTTTTTATAGTAGAGTCCTAAACATAATAAGAGGAAAAGTATAGTGATAAATGAGCCAAATATTAAGTCTGAAACTAATAAACTTTTCCTATCTAGAATTAAAGCATCCAGAAACCAGCTTGGAAAATTTTGAAAGTTTGAGTCTACAGCACCAGAAAAACTTATCACAAATGTTGATAGGAATAGTGAAACGTAAAAACCAATTGTTATATAAAATGCCTTAAATATATTTGATTTATGTTCTGAGATATCTTTAAGTACTTTCTCTAGAGTTAATGAAGAAAATAATACAATAGAAAATATTGAAATTAAAATTATGAATGTTACAGATCTAAACTTGTTATAACCCGGTAAATAATCAAAAAATAAATTATTTATAAAACTCATATTACTGCCCATGCTTAGTATAACACTGAGAATGAGAAGGTATAATATCCAGAGTTTTTCATTTCTCTTAAGTATTAAAATCCCTAATACCAGTAGAAATAAGCATATAGAACCGGCAAAATAGGGTGCTGTTAACGGTTGGTCACCCCAGTATGTAGGCACATTTCTTAACTGATTGTTTATTTGAACTGTGCTAACATTATTTTTCCTTAATGCCTTACCAAGATTTGAGTCTCTCTCTAATGTCTGCCTACTTGAACCACCTAATATATTTGGAAAAAATAGAGTTAAAGGTTCAAAAAAACCATTGCTGTATTGAAATGCATAATCTTTATCAAGTCCTGTTACGTTTGATGATAGTTCTGATTTACCCCTAATTGAAACATCGGAATATTCTAGTATAGCCCATATTTCACCAAAAAATGTACCAATAGAAAGCATTGCTGCGAATATTAAAATAGTAATTCTCTTAATAAAAAAACTTAACTTATTAATAGAATAAAAATATAATAGCTGTCCTCCTCCATAAAAAATTAATATAAGTAAAGTATAATATGTGATTTGAAGGTGGTTTATTCTTAATTGAAGAGCAAGAGCAATAGCAGTAATTATAAATCCCAAATTTCTATTTCTATGAATGCACAAGTGCACACCTCCTAATATTAAAGGTAAAAAGGCAGCGGTACCAATTCTCGCATTATGTCCTGCTGAAATGCCAATTACCATATAGGATGATAATGTAAAAGCAATAGATCCAAATAATGCAATCTCTGGTCTTACCCTAAAACATAAAAGCATAATATAAAAAGAGATAAATGATATAATAAAATTACTTACTGGGTGTGGGAAAAAAAGACTATATATTTTATGAATATAAATAATGATATTATTACTCCACTTAACATCAATTAAATATGCAGGCATCCCAGAAAACATAGAATTTGACCATAAAGCCTCTTCATTATTATTTTTTCTAAACTCAATAGTCTCATTTGCTGAGTACATCCATTGTTCAATATCGTGTTGTTTTATCTTTTTATTTTCAAAAAATATAGGATTAAATATAAATACAGTAAGAGAAATGAATACAGCTAAAGATATTATATGTTTATATATGTCCTTCATCCTAATTAATGATTATTGAAATATAAATAGTATTCATTAAATAAATTAATCATTATATGCTTTAATTATTATTTTTGTAGATATATGTTTGAAAACCTTAGTAATAAATTAGATAGAGCCTTTAAAGTATTAAAGGGACAAGGTAGAATTACTGAAATAAACGTAGCTTCTACAATAAAGGAAATAAGAAGAGCTCTTATTGATGCGGATGTTAGCTATAAAGTAGCCAAAGAGATCACCTCTAAAATAAAGGATGAAGCTATGGGTCAGAATGTTCTTATTTCTGTGTCTCCAGGTCAATTACTTACTAAAATTGTTGCTGATGAATTAACAAATTTAATGGGGGGTGAGTCTGCTGAAATATCTCTAGATGGAAACCCTAATATAATATTACTTTCAGGACTTCAAGGTTCAGGAAAAACAACTTTCACTGGAAAGCTAGGAAGGTTTTTAACAAAAAAAGGTAAAAAAACCTTGTTAGTTGCTTGTGATGTATATAGGCCAGCAGCAATAGAACAACTTCATGTAATCGGAGATGATCTTAAAATTGAAGTTTTTTCAGATTCTAAATCAAAGTCACCATTAAATATTGCAAAAAAAGCTATCAAACATGCTAAATCAAATGGATTTAAATCTGTTATAATTGATACTGCAGGTAGGTTAGCAATTGATGAAAAAATGATGGATGAAATAAAGGGTTTAAAAAACACATTAAAACCTCATGAAACTCTTTTTGTGGTTGATTCAATGATTGGACAAGATGCCGTTCTTACTGCAAAGACATTTAATGAAGCAATTGATTATGATGGGGTAGTTTTAACAAAATTAGATGGTGATTCCAGAGGAGGTTCTGCTTTATCTATTCGAAAAGTTGTTAATAAGCCAATTAAATTTATAAGTACAGGAGAAAAAATGGATGCTTTAGATGTTTTTCATCCAGATAGAATGGCAAAAAGAATTTTAGGTATGGGTGATGTAATTAGTTTAGTTGAAAGAGCCCAACAAAATTTTGATGAAGAAGAAGCTAGGAAACTTCAAAAAAAGATGTTTGAAAATACTTTTGGGTTAGATGATTTTTTAAGTCAAATCCAAAAAATTAAGAAAATGGGAAATTTAAAAGATTTAATTGGGATGATGCCAGGTGTATCTTCAAAAGTTAAAGATTTAGATGTAGATGATGAATCCTTTAAACCAATTGAATCAATAATATATTCTATGACTCCTAGTGAAAGAAAAAATCCTGATATACTGAATGGGTCAAGAAAAAAAAGAATAGCCTCAGGAAGCGGTACTTCCGTACAAGAAATAAATCAATTAGTTAAACAATTTAATCAGATGAGGAAGATGATGAAAATGATGAAAAAATCAGGTCCTTCTGGTATGATGTCTGCTCTTGGATTAAAAGAAAAGTAATCATTTATACATCACACTTTTTACAGCTTTCATTGCTTTATCAACATTTGGTGTGATTTCTTTAATTAAAGTAGGAGCATAGTGAAATGGAACATCCTCACATGTAATTCTATGAACTGGAGCATCTAAATAATCAAATGCAAATCTTTGAACATGATGACTTATCTCTGATGATATTGAGGCTAATGGCCATGCTTCCTCAATAATTACTAATCTATTTGTTTTTTTAACTGAATTTATAATACTTTCATAATCTATTGGTCTAACTGACCTTAAATCAATTAATTCAATATTAATATTTTCTTTTTTTGCTACATTATAAGTTTCTTCAGCTACTTTCATCATTTTTCCAAAAGATATTAAAGTAACGTCATCACCTTCATGAACAATTTTTGATTTTCCAATTGGTATAGTATATTCTTCTTCTGGAACTAAACCTTTATCTCCGTACATTAATTCAGACTCCATAAAAATAACTGGATCATCATCTCTAATAGAAGTTTTTAATAATCCTTTTGCATCATATGGGTTTGATGGAACAACAACTTTTAAACCTGGTGTATTAGCATACCAGTTTTCAAAATTTTGAGAATGTTGTGCACCCAATTGTCCAGCATTTCCAGTTGGACCTCTAAAAACTATTGGTATATTGAATTGACCACCTGACATTTGATACATTTTTGCGGCTCCATTAATAATTTGATCTATAGCAACAAGAGAAAAATTAAATGTCATAAATTCTACAATGGGTCTAAGACCGTTCATTGCAGAACCAATTCCAATACCACTAAAACCTGTTTCAGCTATAGGAGTATCAATAACTCTTTCTGGTCCAAATTCATCTAACATACCTAGGCTCACTTTATAGGCACCATTATATTCTGCTACCTCTTCACCAATCAGATATACATCTTTATCTGACCTCATTTCTTCTACCATTGCCTCTCTTAAAGCCTCTCTAAATTGAATTTCTCTCATTGATACAAAAGTAAAAAAAGGCCTCTATAATGAGGCCTTTTCTTTAAAAAATATTAGATATTTTATTTTAATTCATTGCTGCCTTAACTGCATCAGAATAATTAATAAATTCAACATCTAGTGCAGCTTTATTTTTTAAATCATAATCAGATTCTCCAGCAAATGCTTTTCTAAGATTTTCAGTTAATGATTCAGATTTTCCTTCTCTTGCATCACAGATTGCAACTAAATAATACCAGTCACCCGGAACTGCAGACCAGCTTTCAGGTCGTATAGAAGCAATCATGTCTAAATTACCTCTAGCAGAATTCACATCATCTAGAACCAAATTAGCAATAGTGGATCTAAATAGAGACCAAATTTTAATCCACGTATTCCAATTTTTCATTTGTCCTTCACCTTTTACATCAACTTTATTTAGATATTCAAGAGCAGCTTCATGATTTCCTAATGCAATTGCTACTGCACCTTGAGAGTTATAAAGAATATTTTGAACAATACTTACATCAGTTCCAATGTTTTCAGCTTTTCTAAGATATTCAGAGGCAGTATTAAAATCATATTTTAGAGCAGATGATGAAGCTAAATTCATATAAGCTTCAATATTTTCTTCTTTATTTAAAGAAATGTTAAGTTGAGTTTCAGCATCTTCTAATAGTTTAAGTTGAGCTTCAGAACCTTCTTCTTCTTCTTTTGCAAGTTGAATATGAACCATACCAAAATCGTTATGAGCTTTCCATGTACCTCCCCATTTAACAGCAGCTCCATAAATTGCAGCTTTTTCTTTTAAATCTGGAGTCAATGTAGCAGAAAATAATAGTTCACCATGCGATAATGCATCTGATGATGCTTCTCCAGCAACAATATTTTGTGATATAGCTAATATTTCATTATTAGGTTTTTTCTCAATTATAGTTGTTACTTCAGTCCTAGCGTTTCTTAGATCTGGATAAATCTCTTTCATTAAAGTATTATAAAAACCAAGTTTAGATAATGATTTTTCTTTATCAACAAATGATCCTCCACCATTAATTATTGCTCCAATTTGAGATCTTTGTTCAGAAGTTAATGAATTTGAAGATCTTAATGCTCTTCGTAATGCATCCCAATTTTCTACAACAGGAATAAGATCAAAACTTATTTCACTTGCATCATCTTTATAATCATATTTATCCATTTGAGCTCTATAATATTTTTCAATTGCAGAAGCTCTTCTGTCAGCTAATGATTCGTTAACTTTTGTTGAACCTTCTGGTGAATGAGCTCCTGTAATACTAACACCCTTAGTAATATTCTTTTCAGCTATAAATGCTGAAAACTGATCACCTCTATCACTTTTCTTCTCAGAACCTCTTAAGTAAGCACTTCCTTGATTAAAATAAAAGTCAAGAGTTGTAATTTCTGTTTCTTCGGCATCAGTGTAACCTGGATATGTTCTTATAGTTCCTATATTCTGTGCTTGATTAAATCTTTGTGTAGAATTTACACCATTAGCTACATCACTTGATTCTGTATTAAGGTTTTTACCTGTTGCAACTACTTTAGCATTACCAACAACTGATAATTTTTGAGGATTATCAACCATAGAGTCATCAAAAGGTAATGATAAAGACTTAGTTGATTTAGTTAATGAATTTGAACTATTTGGATAATCTGAAGCTTTAAATTCTATTGATCCAGCGTCTTTACCATCATATTCAAAATTAAGTGTATAACTTGTGCCTTTAGGTAACATTCCTACTGGAAGGGTTGTTTCTACATCAAAAACAACATTCCCACCTTTCATTAGAATAGGATCTGGATTTACATTAATTTGTTGTTGTTTAGATAATTGAATCATTTTGTTGAGTGGGTTACACCCAGAAATCAATACTAAAACAACAAGAGATATTTTTAAAATATTAATATTTTTCATGTTTCTTTTTATTTAATCAATTTTAAGATTTTAGCTTAATTGACAAAAATACATATTTTTATCAATATTGGTAAAAAAAAATTATAAATCACTAAACCTCTTTTTACCTTTTAGAAAATATTCAACTGGAATAATTTTATTTCTAATTAAAGATCTATTACCTATATCTTTTCTTTTATTAATCATATATTTTGGAAAATTAATTATCAAATATAAGTATGCTCTAATAATTGATAAAAAACTCATAAATGATTTTTTAAAAATTAAAAATCTTAATGATGCCGTAAAATCTAAAATAAATCTTAATGGAAGTTTGAAGAGTAAGTGAATTCGTTTTTCATTTTTTGAAATCATTATCAGATTGTTTCTAAAATTTAGATATGCTTTTTTGCTAGTTTCGTAACTAAGTGTACCTCCTCCTAAATGATACACAATACTATTAGGAAAACAATAATTCATATAGCCTTCTTTTCTTAACCTCCAACAAAGATCAATTTCCTCCATATGTGCAAAAAATTCCTCATCAAATCCACCAATATTTTTAAAAAGTTGATTTCTTATCATAAAACATGCACCTGAAGACCAGAATGTTTCTTGATCATCATCATATTGTCCTTTATCTTCTTCGGTATGATCAAAAATTCTACCTCTACAAAATGGATAGCCAAGAAAATCTAAATATCCACCGCATGCTCCAGCATGTTCAAATTTATTTTTCTCATTATAAGACAATATTTTAGGTTGACAAGTACCTATAAAATGATTTTTTTCCATTTTATTTAGCATTGGTTCTAACCAAT
>CACOFQ010000029.1 GCA_902626505.1 uncultured Marinoscillum sp. | reverse complement strand
TATAAAAGAATATTTTAGAAAAAAGTCATTAAGTCTAGATGGTGAAAATACACTTGAGAGTGGAAGATTGATTCCTAAAATTTATATATCTGAGTCTTTAGATAGAATATTTGGAGGTAATTTCATTGATCTTCAAGTTAATGGATTTGTTAATTTAGATTTTGGAGCAAAATTTCAAAAAATAGAGAATCCTTCGATTCCAATTAGACAACAAAGAAATGGTGGATTTAATTATGATCAGCAAATAAATCTAAATATTAATGGAAAGGTTGGAGAGAAATTGAAAATTTCTGCAAATTTTGATAATAATAACACTTTTGATTTTCAAAATAATTTAAAACTTGATTATACTGGTTTTGATGAGGAAATTGTAAGAAAAATAGAAGTTGGTAATGTTAGTATGCCAGTTAAGAATAGTCTTCTTAGAGGTGCTCAAAGTTTATTTGGTGTTAAAACTCAATTACAATTTGGTAATTTGAGTATAACTGGAATTCTATCAAGACAACAAGGAAAAAGTGAATCAATAAAAATAGATAATGGATTCCAAGGAAGAGAATTTGAAATATTAGGTTCTAATTATGATAGAAATAGGCATTTTTTTCTTGGGCATTTTTTTAGGAATAATTATGAAAAATGGCTGAAATCAATTCCATTAGTTAGTTCAGGAATAAATATAAATAGAGTTGAGGTATATATTCTAAATAGAACAAATAACTCAGAATCTCTTAGAAACTTCGCCGCTTTTACTGATTTAGCAGAGGGGAAAATTATTTTCAATGAAAATAATGGATTTATAGGCATTGGAAATAATGGACCTTCAGATAATAGTGCTAATAAATTATTTAATAATCTATCTGATAATAATAACTTAAGAAACGTTGATTTAGTAGATGATATATTAATTAGTCAATTTAATTTATCAAAAACAATTGACTTTGAAAAAGTAACCTCTGCAAGAAAACTAGATGTTGATGAGTATGAAATAAATAAAACTCTTGGATATATTTCATTACTTAGAAGACTTCAAAATGATGAGGTTTTGGCAGTTTCATATGAGTATACATATAATGGGAATAGATTTAAAGTTGGTGAATTAACTGAAGATTATCAAAATAGGGAAGATAATGAAATCATATTTCTTAAACTTTTAAGGCCTTCTAATATAAATACTGAGATTCCAACATGGGATCTTATGATGAAGAATATATATAATATTAACGCTTCTCAAATTGAAAGAGAAAATTTTGAACTTAGAATTAATTATAGAGATGATGCTGTTGGGTTTAATAATCCTAGTATAAATGAAGGTATATTAACGAGAGATAAGCCCCTTATTAGATTGTTAGGTTTAGATAAATTAAATTCTTTCAATGATCCTCAATATGATGGTAATTTTGATTTTGTTGAAGGAATAACAATAAATAAAAATAAAGGAAACATAATTTTTCCAGTTCTTGAGCCATTTGGATCAACCTTAAATTCATATTTTATTCAAAATAATGAGAATGAGTTATCTGAAAAATATGTTTTTGATGAGTTATATTCCCAGACTCAAGATGAAGCCGAAAAGATACTTTCAAAAAATAAATATTTTTTAGTTGGAACTGTTTCATCTGGTTCTGGTAGTGAAATAAATTTACCAGGATTAGATATATCTGAAAATTCCGTAGTTGTAATGGCAGGTAACTTAAGGCTAGTTGAGGGTACTGACTACACAGTAAACTACAATTTAGGAAGTGTTAGAATTTTGAATCCATCAATTTTAACCTCAGGTCAAGAAGTTACTATATCTTTTGAGAAAGCAGATTTATTTAATTTCCAAACTAAATGGTTATCAGGAGCTCGAGCTGAATATAAATTTGATGAAAATATAGATTTAGGATTTACGGTATTTCATTTAAATGAAAGACCGGGAGGTATAACAAGATTTAGTGTAGGTAATGAGCCAGTAAAAAATACAAAATATGGTTTTGATTTTAATATAAATAAAGAAAGTGAATTTTTGACTAAAATAATAAATACAATTCCATTTTTAGCAACTACTGAAAAGTCAAATATTAATTTTAGTAGTGAATTTGCTCAAATTGTTCCAGGTACTTCAAATATAATTAATGGTGAAGGCATTACATATATTGATGATTTCGAAAGTGCTGTTATCCCTGTAACACTAGGAGGATCTCCTATTTCATGGAAATTAGGTTCCACACCAGCTACCAGAAATAATCTATTTGATATGAGTAGTCAGACTTCGGATAATTTAGGATATTCATTTAAACGTGCAAAAATTGCATGGTATACAATTGATAATATATTTTATCTAAATGGTGGATCAGTTAAACCACAAAATATAACATTAGATGATCTAGAAAATAATTATATAAAAGCAGTATCACCACAAGATATTTTTAGAAAACAAGACAGGCAGCTAATTAATACTAATCTACCAATTTTTGATATTGCTTATTTCCCAAATGAAAGAGGACAATATAATTATTCTACAGATTTATTGCCATCTGGTCTATTGAGAGATCCAAAATCAAATTATGGTGCTATTACTAAAAGTATAAAGAATGATACAGATTTTGATAGAACTAATATTCAATATATTGAGTTTTGGTTAATGGATCCATTTATCGAAGGAGAAAATGGTAAAATCTTAGATGGAATATTTAATAAAAATAATTCAACTGGCGGTAAACTTATTTTTAATCTTGGTAATGTATCTGAGGATATAATGAAAGATAATGTTCATTCTTTTGAGAATGGACTTTCTCATGATTACTCAAATGATGGAATAAAATTTAATGAATGGGGTAGAGTAACAACAAAACAATATCTAACTAATTTTTTTGAGAATAATGAAACTTCTAGAAATAATCAAGATGTTGGTTTGGATGGTCTTAAAAACTCTGATGAAATTAATTATTTTAAGAATAATTTTCTTGATAAAATAAATCTTACTAATGAAGGTATTGAAAAAATTAAGTTAGATGTTTCTGCAGATAATTTTAAATACTATTTAGGAAATGATTATGACAACCAAAATTTTAAAATTTTAGAGAGATACAAAAACTATAATGGAATGGAGGGTAATACACCTCTTAATAATAATTTAAACTTTTCATCTCAGGGGTCACCTTATCCAGAAAATGAAGACTTAAATGAAGATAATACATTATCAGATACGGAAAGCTATTATGAATATGAGGTGAATTTGAGACCTGGAGATTTAGAAATTGGAAAAAATAATATAGTTGATAAAATTATTGATAAATCAGGAGAAGCAACCTGGTATCAATTTAGAATTCCAATTAGAAATCCCAGTAGAACTTACGGTTCAATTTCTGATTTTAAAACCATTAGATTTATAAGAACTTATTTGACAGATTGGGAAGCACCTGTTGTACTAAGATTTGCTAAATTTCAAATGGTTGGAAGTCAATGGAGAAAATATGAAGAATCACTATTTCAGTCTGGATTAAATGAAGTTTCGGAGGGAATTGAATCAAATATTGAAATTTCAGTTGTAAGTATTGAAGAAAATAGTATTGGTACTGACAATAAATCTCCCTATGTTGTACCACCGGGAATTCCGAGAGATATTGATAATACAACAATAGTTCAAAGAAGAACCAATGAACAATCTCTTCAGCTTTGTATTAATAATTTGTCAGATGGTGATGGAAGAGCAGTTTATAAAGAATCAAATTTTGATTTAATTAATTATGGAAGGATTAAAATGTTTATTCATGCTGAGCCAAACAATGGAGATTTTTTGGGAGATGATGAAATTAATGCTTTCTTGAGGTTTGGTAGTGATTATGAAAATAATTACTATGAAGTTGAACTCCCGTTGAAAGTTACAAGGCCATCATTAATTGATCAAAATAGTTCAAATTTATCAAGAATAATTTGGCCTGAAGAAAACGAAATAAACCTTTCTATTGAAGAATTACTTTCATTGAAATCTCAAAGAAATAGAGAAAATATAGATTTAAGTACACCTTTTTCAAAAACATCATCAAATGGAAAATATATAATTAGGATTAAAGGAAGGCCATCTATGGGATCTATTCTAAATTTTATGATTGGAGTAAAAAACCCATTATCTAATGACAGAGCATCTAAATCTGCATGTTTATGGTTTAATGAACTTAGGCTTACCGATTTTGATAGGACAAAAGGTTGGGCGGCAAATGCAAACTTAAATTTAAAATTATCAGATATTGGAACCGTTTCATCATCTATAAGATATACTTCTGTTGGATTTGGATCAATTCAACAAAGAATTTCTGAAAGGTCTAGAGAAGAAAAAATTCAACATGACGCTTCTGCTAATCTAAATATTGATAAGCTTCTTCCATCAAAATGGGGTATAAAACTTCCCTTGTATGTATCATCATCTACTTCAATTATTACACCAAAATATGACCCTTTAGATAAAGATATACCCTTATCTGCATCAATTAAATCATTCGATACCAAGAAGCAACAAGATGAATATAAAAGATTAACAGAGGAGAGAATAGAATCTAAGTCAATAAGTTTAAATAATGTAAGAAAGGAAAGGAATAACCCCGAGTCTCGGGTTGATTTTTGGGATTTCGAAAACTTTTCTACAGGTTTTTCATATAGTGAAAGAACAAGTTCTAATGTTACAACTCAAGCTATTGAGTCAAGGGAGCATAGAGGTAATATAACGTATAATTTTTCTCCAAAAAATATCTCATTTGAACCATTCAAAAATTTAAAAATATTTGATGCTAAAATTTTTAAATTAATAAAAGATTTTAATTTTAATTTGCTTCCATCTAATATTAATATAAGAGGAGATTTAAATAGAAGATTTAATAAAACTCAATATAGAAATTCTGATCTTTCTACAAGTGGTGTTGATCCTATTTATGAAAAGTATTTTTCATTTAATAAGACTTATGGTTTAAGATGGAATTTATCTAATAGTTTAAATATAGATTTCAATGTTGTAAATAATTCAATAATTGATGAGCCTGAAGGAGAATTAGATTCTAAAGAAAAACTTGATAGTATGTATTATAATCTTAAGAGATTAGGAAGGACAAATAATTTTAATCAGAATCTCCAGGTAAATTATAATTTACCTATAAATAAGTTTCCACTATTTGATTGGGTAAGTTCTAATGTAAGATATTCAACTAGATATTTATGGTCTGCAGGTTCTTTTCAACAAGCTGATTCTCTTGGAAATATAATAGAAAATAATAGAGAGTATTCATTAAATACTAAATTAGATATTTCAAAGATTTATGATAAAATCCCAATCTTAAAAACATATAATAAAAAATATAATCAAAATGATACATTAAAATCAATTTTTCGTTCTAAAACATTTGATGGAATAATGAAGGCTATAATGTCTTTAAGATCAATTAATCTAACTTATAATGTAACTGAAAGAACTGGAATGGCTGGAGTAATTGGATCTCCTGGAATTTTTGGAATGAATAATTATTATAATTCTCCTGGATGGAATTTTATATTTGGTTCACAAGATTCAGGAATTAGAAGAGATGCTGCTCAAAATGGATGGCTAGTAAAAAATGATTTCTTAAATAATCCATTTGTTCAATCAAGAAGTAATAATTTTCAGTTTAGAAGTACACTTCAACCATTAACTTTTCTTAGAATTCAATTAGACGCAAAAAGAATAGTCACAGAAAACTTTCAAGAAACATTCAGATATGATTCTCAAGCTGGCAAATATGTTTCTTTAACTCCATCAAGAGGAGGAAATTTTTCTTTATCATTTTTAGCAATTAGAACTGCATTTATAAAAGATGATGAATTTAATATTTCTCCTACTTTTCAAAATTTTACTGAAAATAGAGAAATAATTAGAAACAGACTTAATGCATTAAATTCTCAAGGAGAATATGGATTAAACTCTCAAGACGTATTAATTCCAGCTTTCATTTCAGCTTATTCAAATTCCGATCCTAATAATTTTTCTTTAAAACCTTTTCCTAAAATTCCTATTCCTAATTGGAGAATTGATTTTTCAGGTTTAAATAAGATTAAATCCTTAAGTGAAGTATTTACAAATATTACTATATCTCATGGTTATCAAAGTATATATTCAATTGGTGAATTTTCTAATTCCCTTCTATATATTGATAATTTAGATTTTAATAATTCTATAATGAATTATCCTTTAGCTTCTCAATTAACTGAGAATGGTTTAGTCCCATTTTATATAATTAATCAGGTAAGAATAACTGAAAGGTTTTCTCCTCTGATTGGTATTAATGTTAGAACGAAAAATAATTTAAATGCAAGAGTAGATTATAAAAAAGATAGAAATATTATGTTGAATTTATCAAATGCTCAGGTATCCGAATTAATTAATTCTGATTTTTCAATAGATATTGGATATTCAAAGGAGAAATTAAAGCTTCCATTTAAGTATATGGGAAATACAATTATTTTAGATAATGAAATAGAGTTTAGATTAAATTTTACAATTAGAAATACAAAGGCTATTCAAAGAAAAATTAATAAAGAGAGTACAGTGACTAATGGTAATTATAATTTTCAACTAAGGCCAAACATAAATTATACAATCAATAATAGAGTTAATCTTATAATGTATTATGACAGGGTTGTAAATAAACCTATAGTTTCTAATTCATTTCCTAGATACTCCTCTTCTTTTGGAGCAAGACTTAGATTAAGCTTAAATCAATAACAAATAATTTTTTGAGAATTAAATCATTTATTATATTCGTCAAATGAATTTGAATAATCTAAAATATACTGAGGACCACGAGTGGGTTAGAGTAGAAGATGACATAGCTTATGTAGGAATTACAGATTTTGCCCAGGGCGAATTAGGTGACATAGTTTATGTTGAAATAGAAACATTAAATGAAAATGTAGATATGGGAGGAGTATTCGGTACTGTAGAAGCAGTTAAGACTGTTTCAGATCTTTTTATGCCAATTACTGGTGAGATAATTGAGATAAATGAAAAACTTGAGTCAGAACCTGAATTAGTAAATAATGATCCCTATGGAGATGGATGGATGGTAAAAATAAAATTTGATGATTTAACTCAATTGGATAGTTTACTCAATCTTGATTCTTATGAAGCAATTACAAAATAAAAGATTTTACTTTTATTTAGCTTCTTCTATATTATGGTTTTTTCTAATAGTTTATCTTCTTATTTTTTATAAGTCAGTTGATGTAAAATCTCCCACAATTTATTTTGATAAAATAATACATTTTTTATTATTTTTTATTCAATCATTTTTGATTACGAAAACATATTTTTCTGTAAAATTTTCTTTCAATTTTTTTAAAATGATTTTAATACTCTTACTTATTTTTTGCTTTTTAATTGAGATCATTCAGATTATTATGCCTTACAGAACGTTTGAATACTCTGATTTATTATCAAATATTTTGGGATCAGCTTTGGGATCAGTTTTTGGGTATTTTCTAGTAAGTAAGTAAGAATTTTTTTAAATTACCTTTATGGAAATTAAAAAGAACCCTAATGCTGATTTAGAAAGAAGGAGTGGTTTATTTTTGAATATAGGTTTATGTGTCAGCCTTCTACTTGTTATAACAGCATTTGAATGGAGATTTTATGATAGAGGTGCTGGAATGGATTTAGGAACAATTGAAGATGATTTCGAAGATTTGATGGAAATACCACCTACTGAACAACCACCTCCACCTCCACCTGTAATCCAGCAACCCGAAATAATTGAAGTTCCTGATGAAGAAGAAATTGAGGAAGAAATTGAAATTGAAATTGATGTAGAAATAACTGAAGAGACAGTAATTGAAGAAATAGTTTTTGAAGAAGCACCTGAGGAAGAGGAAGTAGATGAAATATTTACTATCGTTGAGGACCAACCTACACCCCCGGGAGGAATGAGTGCATTTTATAAGTATGTTGCAACTAATTTGAGATATCCTGCTCAAGCTAGAAGAATGGGTATAGAAGGAAAAGTATTTGTTCAGTTTGTTGTTGATAAGGATGGAAGTTTGACTGATGTTCAAGCAATTAAAGGTATAGGAGTTGGCTGTGATGAAGAAGCAGTAAGAGTTATTTCCAAAGCAAAAAAATGGTCTCCAGGAAAACAGAGAGGAAGACCTGTAAAAGTTAGAATGATATTACCTATTACATTTAAATTAGGATAGATTCATAAAACATTATAGTTCTCTTCTTTAATTTTTTCTAAATGCTCCTTCATATTAATAACTGATTTCTGTATCTGAAAATTAGAACATTTAGAGCCAATAGTATTAATCTCTCTTCCGATTTCTTGTGATATAAAATTTAATTTTTTACCGATTGGTTTTTTACTTTTTAGAGTTTTTT
>CACOFQ010000028.1 GCA_902626505.1 uncultured Marinoscillum sp. | reverse complement strand
AATTTCTCTACTCTTCCAGCTGTATCTACAAAAATTTTCTTTCCAGTATAAAATGGATGTGAAGCTGAACTTACTTCAACCTTAATCAGAGGGTATTCTTTTCCATCTTCCCATTTGATTTTTTCATCAGATGTCATAGTTGACCTAGTTAAAAATTTAAAGTCACTTTGTACATCTTGGAAAACAACTTCCTTGTATTCCGGGTGAATATCTTTCTTCATTATTATTTCTATTTTTTAAATAAAGGTTTGCAAAGCTATGAAATTGTTATTTTTTTACAAAAAATGAGTAAAATATTATTCTTAATTTAGCCGTATGAAGACATACTTCAGAATACTATCTTATGCCAGTCCATTTAGAGGAATTATACCTCTATACCTCATTTTAACCTCATTTTATATAATTTTTAGTATGGTTAATTTCTCAATAATGATACCATTATTAGAGGTTTTATTTAATCAAGTAGACTACAGTATTTCTCAAAATAACCTAAATAATAGTGAATTTAGCTTTTCAATAGAATTCATTAAATCTACTTTTTATACTTATTTCAATGAAATAATTCAGACCCAAGGAAGAAAAGAAGCACTTCAGTTTGTTTGTATAATTATTTTAATTTCAGTTTTTCTTGCAAATATTTTTAAATACTTATCAGCACTAATAATTGCTAAAGTTAGAGTTAGAGTTGTTACCAACATTAGAAATTCATTATTTGATAAAATAATAAATTTTAAAATTAATTTTTTTACTAACAAGAAAAAGGGAGATGTAATCTCAAGGCTGACAAGTGATATCCAACAAATTGAAAACTCTGTCATTAATTCTGTAACAGTTCTATTTAAAGAACCTGCACTTTTACTTGGCTTATTTTTTATTTTGAGTACTATATCTATAAAACTTACTTTATATACATTAATATTAATTCCTGTATCAGGTTTTATAATATCAAACATTGCAAAGCATTTAAAAGTAAAAGCTGCATTTAGTCAGACCTCACTTGGAAACATAAATAATATTATAAATGAAACTCTTGATGGTATAAGAATTATAAAACTTTTTACAGCAAACTATTTTATGAAAAATAGATTTACTCAAGAAGTAAATGAATATGGTAAGCAAAATTTTTCAATGTATAAGAGATTTGAATTATCAAATCCAGTAAGTGAATTTTTAGGAATAGTAACTGTATCTGTTATCCTTTTAGTAGGAGGAAGTATGGTATTAGATAATTCATCCGATATTTCAGCATCAGAATTTATTGCATTTATTATTATATTTTCTCAAGTACTTCCACCTGCTAAAGCATTAACTGGAGCTTTCAATACTATTCAGAGAGGTGTAGCCTCAGCTGATAGAGTTTTTGAGTTTATAGATAAAAGCAAAATTGAAGAAGAAGACAAGGGAAAAGAAAAAATTGAAACGCTGAAAAAATCAATTGAATTTGATAACGTTTCATTTGCCTATGAAAATGAAAATGTTATCGATAAAATAAGTTTTAAAATTAATAAAGGAGAAAGCATCGCAATTGTAGGACCTTCTGGAGGAGGAAAATCAACAATAGTAGATCTTCTTTCTAAGTTCTATGTCACTAAAGATGGATATATAAAGATTGATGGTCAAAACATTAATAATTATAAGACCGAGGATATAAGAAAAATGATTGGAATAGTTACTCAAGAATCTCTACTCTTTCATGACACAATAAAAAATAATATTTGTTTTGGCAGTGAAGAATATGATAAAAAGCAATTAGAAAAGGCTGCTCAAATAGCTAACGCACATGATTTTATAGATAAGCTTGAGCTAAAATATGAAACAGTTATAGGAGAAAGAGGTCTCAAACTTTCAGGTGGACAAAGACAAAGAATATGTATTGCAAGAGCAATATATAAAAATCCTCCAATATTGATATTTGATGAGGCAACATCTTCGCTTGACTCAAAATCTGAAAAATCGGTGCAGAGAGCTGTTGAAAAAGTTATGAAGGATAGAACAACAATAATAATTGCCCATAGGTTAAGTACAATAAAAAATGTTGATAAAATAATTGTTATAGATAAGGGAAATATAATTGAGATGGGTAGTCACGAGGAATTAATTAAAAAAAATAATATTTATTCTAAGCTAAGTAAAATGCAAAATTTAAGTTAAATGAAAGAAGTAATTAAAAAAGAGTTAATCGAAGCTCAATCGGTTTTAGAAAAATTTATAACTGATGATAACATTAAAAAAATTGAGTCAGCTGCTAAAGAATTTAAAAAGTCTATTAAAGAAGGAAATAAAATTTTTTCTTGCGGAAATGGAGGTTCTATGTGTGATGCAATGCATTTTGCTGAGGAGCTTACTGGAAAGTTTAGAAATGAGAGAAATGCTTTACCAGCAATTGCTATCTCAGACCCTTCACACATAACGTGTGTAGGTAATGACTATGGATTTGATTATATTTTTTCAAGGTATATTGAAGGTGTTGGAAAAGAAGGTGACGCATTGCTTGCAATAAGTACAAGTGGAAATTCAAAAAATATCATTAATGCTGCAAAAAAGGCTAAAGAAAAAGGGATAAAAGTTATATCTCTTACAGGAAAAGGTGGTGGAGAATTATCAAAATTATCTGATATTGAAATTAGAGTCCCTCATCTTGGATATTCAGATAGAATTCAGGAAATTCACATTAAAATTATACATATTATTATACTTCTAATTGACAATTAACAATGACAAAATATTATATACTATTTATAACTGTACTTTTTAGTTGCGATATGAAAAATAAATTGAGAGAACCAATAGCCGAAAAAATTGAAAAAAAATTGAGTATTCACGGAGATACTAGGATAGATGAATACTACTGGTTAAATCAAAGAGGCGACAAAAATGTTATTAACTACCTAAATGCCGAGAACGCATATAGAGATGAATATATGCAGGATTATAAAAATCTTGAAGAAGAACTATTTCTTGAAATAAAATCTAGAATAAAAGAAGATGATAGTTCTGTTCCGTACTTAGATAATGGATACTATTACTATACCAGATATGAAAAAGACAAACAATATCCAATCTATTGTAGAAAAAAAGGGGATTTAAAATCAGATGAAGAAATTTTGATTGATGTAAATATTATGTCTGAGGGATATGAATATTTTCGAATAGGAGATATTGAAATAAGTCCTAATGATAAAATAATGGCATATAGCGTAGATACTTTAAGTAGAAGAATTTATACTATTTATTTTATGGATTTAGAGACCAGAGAGATTCATAAAAAAAATATAAAAAACACATCAGGATCTATAACTTGGGCAAACGATAGCGAAACTGTTTTTTATAATTTAAGAAATATTGAGACTTTAAGAACCGAGAAAGTAATGAAACATAATTTAAACTCATCATCCAAAGATCAAGAAATTTATTTTGAAGAAGATGAAACTTTCAGTGTTTACTCATACAAAACAAAAACTGATAAATATATTGTAATCGGATCTAGTGCAACTCTTTCACAGGAATTTAGATATTTAGATGCTAATAATCCTAATGGTGATTTCAAAATATTTCAGGAAAGAATAAATGGTCTTGAGTATTCAATTACTCATTTTGATGACAAATGGTTTATAAGGACTAACAAAGATGGAGCTACAAATTTTAAGCTTATGGTCTGTAATGAGAATAAAACAAATTCTAGTAATTGGAAGGATTATATACCTCATAGGGAAAATGTATTATTGGAAGATGCAGACTTTTTTAAAAACCACATGGTGGTAACAGAAAGAGAAGAAGGATTAAGGAAGATTGAAATTAGGCCATGGAATAGTGTTAAGAGTCACTATATTGAATTTAATGATGAGGCATACTCTGTTCGCTCAAGTACAAATGCAGAAATTAACTCTGAAAAATTTAGATATAGTTATTCTTCAATGACAACACCAAATTCAGTGATTGAATATGATATGAATACAAAAGAAAAAACTATTCTAAAAGAGACAGAAGTACTTGGAGGCACATTTGATAAAAATAATTATATAAGCAGAAGAGTATGGGCACCTTCCAGAGACGGGAAAAAAGTACCAATATCCTTAGTATATAGAAAAGATAAATTTAAAAACGGTGAAAATCCTCTTTTACTGTATGGCTATGGATCTTACGGTATTACAAATAATGCTAGCTTTAGCTCAGTCAGACTTAGTCTTCTTGATAGAGGCTTTGTTTATGCAATTGCCCACATTAGAGGAAGCCAATATCTAGGGAGGGATTGGTATAATGATGGAAAAATGTTCAAAAAGAAAAATACATTTTATGACTTTATTGATAGCGGAAAATTTTTAATTAAAGAAGGTTTTGCTCATGAAAATAAACTATTTGCAATGGGTGGTAGTGCAGGTGGATTATTGATGGGAGCCGTTGTAAATATGGCACCAGAATTATTTAGGGGGATTGTAGCAGGAGTTCCATTTGTTGATGTGGTAACTACTATGCTTGATGATGATATCCCACTAACTACATTTGAATATGATGAGTGGGGAAACCCTAATAATAAAGATTCATATGATTATATGTTATCTTACTCACCTTATGATCAAGTAGAAGAGAAGAACTACCCAGCTATTTTTATTACGACTGGATATCATGATTCACAAGTTCAATATTTTGAGCCAGCAAAATGGATTGCAAGACTTAGAGATAGAAGAACTAACAAGGAGCCTCTTCTTATGTACTGTAATATGGATGCTGGACACGGAGGAGCTTCGGGAAGATTTGAAGCTTACAAAGAGACAGCTATGGAATATGCATTTTTTATATCATTATTAGATAATTAGGAATGAAAAAATTATTTAATCTTTTTCTAATATTGTCATTCATCATTTTTTCATCATGTAATAAAAAAGATAAAAGACCTAATATACTATTTATAATGTCAGATGATCATGCTTACCAAGCGATAAGTTCATATGATGATAGATTAATTCAAACTCCAAATATTGATCGAATTGCATTAGAAGGAATTAAATTTACAAACGCTTGTGTAACAAACTCAATATGCGCACCGTCAAGAGCAACTATTTTAACTGGGAAGTTTAGTCATCTTAATGGCAAAATAGATAATCATTCACCATTTGATACATCTCAAGTGACCTTTCCGCAATTATTTAAGAAAGCCGGATACCAGACTGCCATGTTTGGAAAGTTACACTTTGGAAATAATCCAAAAGGGGTTGATGACTTTTTGATTCTACCAGGACAAGGAGATTATATAAACCCAAAATTTTTAGGTAAAAAAAGGGATACTATAATTACTGGTTATGTAACTGATATTATAACAGATTTGACAATTGATTGGTTTAGAAATAAAAGAGATGATTCCAAACCTTTTTTAATGATGTATTTACACAAAGCACCCCATAGAGCTTGGTGGCCAAGAGCTGACAAATTTGCTGAGTTCTATGAAAAGGAATTTCCTGAGCCCAAAACTTTATTTGATGATTATTCAAATAGAGGCACTGCTGCTAAATCAGCAGAAATGAATTTACTTACTCATATGAGATATATGGAAGATAGCAAAGTTTGGCCTTCAACCATAAAAGAAATGGGAGGTGCTGAACCTGAAATTGTATATGTTAATGAAAGAAAAAATTTGGTAAGATCAAAACCAAATCAATTTTTCAGTAGATACGGAAGAGCTAATGATTCCCAAAAAGCAGAATATGATGTAACACTAAATAAAATTAGTGATGACTTTAAAAAGAATTGGCCTAAAATGAATGATACTGAAAAAATGAGATGGAAATTCCAAAGATATATGCAAGACTATCTTGCTACAATCTCATCAGTAGATGATAATGTTGGAAGAGTTTTAAATTATCTAGATGAAAATAATTTGAGTGATAATACAATAGTTGTATATACCTCCGATCAGGGATTTTATCTAGGGGAACACGGTTGGTTTGATAAAAGATTTATTTATGATGAGTCTTTTAAGACTCCCTTGCTAATTAGATGGCCAAATAAAATTGAGCCAGGAATTACTAGTGATGAGATGGTACAAAATTTAGATTTTGCCCAAACCTTTTTAGAAGCAGCAATGATTGATATTCCTAACGATATGCAAGGGGAAAGTCTTATGCCTTTATTAACTGGAAATAATAATGATTGGGATAGAGAAGAA
The DNA here is from genome assembly GCA_902626505.1 of uncultured Marinoscillum sp. Lineage (GTDB taxonomy): Bacteria > Bacteroidota > Bacteroidia > Cytophagales > MED-G16 > MED-G16. The sequence continues at coordinate 3,006 of CACOFQ010000028.1, read as the reverse complement.
GTTTATTACCACTATTACGAGTACCCATCCGTTCATATGGTTAAAAGGCATTACGGGATAGTCAGCAAAGACTATAAGTTAGTTAGGTTTTACTATGATGTTGATGAGTGGGAATTATATGATAGAAAAAAGGATCCATATGAACTTAATAATGTATATGATAATGAAGAGTATAATTCTGTAAGAGAGGATTTACACTTAAGACTAGAATTATTAAGAAAAAAATATAAAGATTCAGATGAGCTCAATGAATTTTATATAAATAAATACCTAGAAAAGAACAGGTCAAGAAATTAGTTATTAATGTATCCTGGTCCTCTAACAAATCTACCTGAAAATTTATTTGTGTGCTCTCCATCGAGTAAAACAGGGACTCCATTTACTAACACATGGTCAACTCCCTCTGAAAATTGAAGAGGTTCCTCAAATGTAGCATTATCATTTACTTTTTCAGCATTGAAAATTACTACATCAGCAAAGAAACTTTCTTTAAGCATACCTCTATTTTTTAGCTTTAAATTTTGAGCAGGATAACTAGTTAATCTTCTAATCCCCTCCTCTAATGGAAATAAATTTTCATCTCTTGAGTATTTGCCAAGTACTCTTATGAAGCTACCAAATGCTCTTGGGTGTGTCCTAAAACTTTTTGAAATATCACTATATATTCCTGCATCAGAACAGAATGAAACCCAAGGTAATTGTATTTTTTTTCTAATATTTTCCTCAGACATACTAAAGTAGATACATTGAATTCTATGATTATCCTCTATAACCATATCAACAATTGCTTCCTCAGGAGACTGGTCTCTCATCCTAGCAGCTTCCGCCACAGTTTTGGCAAGATATTTTTTTGACATCTCTAAAGTATTAAATCCAACCATTAAAATTCCTTCGGGCGGTTGCTCAGCAAGTTGTTTTCTTATGTCATTTAACAATCTTGGCCTAACACTTGGGTCTTTCATCCTTTTTATCCAAGCATCATGACCCCCTTCTTGAACCCATGTGGGGATAACTCCAGTCAAACCAGTAGAGCTTGCGTTATAAGTATATATATCTGCAGTAATTTGTAAACCTTCAGCTCTAGCATCCTCTACAATACTTATAACCTCATCTAATTTTGGCCAATTTGGTTCCCTTGATGCTTTTAGATGATATATTTCTGCAGGTATATCAGCCTCCCTTGAAATTGTTATTAACTCATCTAATGCCTCCAAAAGTTTTGCTCCCTCACTTCTTAAATGAGAGATATACATACCACCATACTCAGATGCAGACTTTGATAATTCGATTAATTCCTGAGTGGAAGCATAATCTCCAGGAGCATATATTAAAGATGAACCTATACCCATAGCTCCTTCTTCCATTGATTTTCTTACTATTTCTTTCATTTTTTTCATTTCAGAATCAGTTGCATCTCTGTTTTCATATCCGACACCTAAAATTCTTGTAGTTGCAGCCCCTAAAAAAGAAGCGATATTCATTGAAACCCCACTCTCTTCAAGCTTACTCATTGCATCACCAAAAGATACTAACTTTCCATCTTCATAATATGGTCCTGGAGATCTACCTTCACCAAAAATTTCAAGAGTAACACCTTGTAATAAATCAGATAGACCTCTACCGTCTTCCATTAAGGTTCCATAACCCCAACTGAGCATATTAATAAAACCAGGAGAAACTGATAATCCAGTAGCATCAATTGTTGTATCTGAATCAAAATTTGTATTTTCTCCAACATAAATTATTTTATCTTCTTTTATTCCGACAGATCCAAGATAAGGTTTTTCTCCAGAACCATCATAAATCATTCCATTATATATAACTATATCAGCAACTATTGGCTCAGCAGATTTATAATCACATGAGAAAACCAAAAAGGATAGAAGTGTTAAAAAAGAAAGGTATTTTTTCATAGATTTAAGTATTAATAATTTAGACAATTATAAAATTTTTATGCTATCTCTTTCTAATAAATTTGTGTTTATTTTTTTTCTCTTGATTTTATTACCATTAATATCATTATCACAAAACAGACAAAATAAATATTATAATCCGCTTAGGTTTTCAGTTACTGCTTTAACAAAATTTGTAATGGAGCCAAATGATCATCCAACTGATAAATATTTATTTGATCAGGGTATTGGTGCTACTGGAGAATTAATTTACACCATAGATCAAAGAGCAAAATATGAAATATCAGTTGAAGCTGGATTTATGAGTACATTTTCATCTTCAGATTATTTAACATCTGATAAATATTTAATTCCAGTAGCATTAAATCTAAATTACTATTTTTTTGATGAAACATTTTCCCCATTCTTAGGGATAGGTTTTGGGTTTGAAAATTTTAGAAATTCAAACAAGTATGTTTTCAAACCAGTTATAGGAATATCAAACGAAAAATTAAAAGCATTTGCAAGATTTAGTTTTGGAAATACTATTGGATCCTCAATAGAGATTGGAATCGGATATTCATTTAAAGAAAGGCCATGTGGATGTTTTCCTCAAACTAGATAATTAAACAACCCCTTCTTTACCACTAAAAATATCTGAAATTAAATCTTTAAAATCTATACTAGTGTTTGTATATTTTTTTGATATCAGACTGTTTTCAGCAATACCGTGTAATACAAATTCCATATAAAAATCTAACTCTTCAGATTTTAAATCTTTTATGCTTTTTTTAACTATATCATTTAATCCATCAACACTATGTAATAAGTTATAATAGTCTTCATTACTAATATCATTCTTTAAATTAAGCTTATTTTTTTCAAACCAACTCTGGATAGATTTATAAGGATTATCATTCTTTTTATCTTTTATTTTGTCATTGACAACCGGAAAGATTTCATTGAATAAAGATTTTATAGTTTTTGAGATTAGATTTATAACTACTATATAAGAACCCTCTTGCTCTCCTTCATAAACTAATTCTAATTTACCATTTACAGCAGGAACTACTGATAAAAAATCTGAAACTCTTAAAACGGTATTTTCTTCATT
>CACOFQ010000027.1 GCA_902626505.1 uncultured Marinoscillum sp. | reverse complement strand
CAAATTTACACTATTCATAAAATCTATGAATTGATTTGGTTTAGTTAAAGAATTTTTTGATGATATTGAATAATAATGATCGTTTTCATTTTTTATTACACATTGTTCATATTTTCTTTTAAAAGACCTAATACCATTTTTACATTCTAAAGCAGTAGCCTTACTTCTTGGATAATGGTAACCTCTATGTAATCTATATTGATTAATATTTGAAGCACATTTCATTACATCTGAAAGTTCCTCATGTAATTCAACATTGTACCCATTATTTGATAAAGCTATAGCGGCTGAAGAACCAAATATTCCACCTCCAACAACTAAAGCCTTGGGATATAGTTTCTTTCTAATAATTTCAGAAACTTTTGTAGCATTTAGAGTTCTTATCTTATTACTATTAAAATCTGCAGTTTGATTAAAAACAGAAATTAACATAGACTGCAATGGATTTTGCATTGTTGCTTTTACCTCATTGTTATTAATTCTATGTGTTATTAATTTATTATTATAATCAAATGAACCTTTTAAACCATCAGATAACAAAACCTCAAATTTAGAGTTATTTATTACTGTAACTTTTTCAATATTTACAATTTCATTTTTATTTTGAAGCCATAAATAAAAATGATGATATGCTAATCTGTCAATAAAATTTATATTATTAAACTTACTCCATATAAACGAGGTGGAACTTTTTTCAATATCTTTTCTCCAAAAAAATACATCATCAACATATAATTTTAATTTTTTTTTATTAGCTAAATCAAATAATTTAATTGATGACTCTAAAGACAAGGTTAATGGCTTTTCACAGAAGACATTTTTACCAGAATTCAACCAGTATTTAACTTGTTCATAATGCAAATCGTTTGGAGTAGAAATAATAATCCATTCAGCAGAATCATTATCAACAATTTGAACGAAATCATTAATAGCTTGAACTATTTTATTTCCCCATCTCCCATGTCCAATTATTGATACTTTAAACATTAGATTTTGTCATTAAAAGATGACTACATATATCTTTATAAGAACAAATTAAATCAATGAAATTCTCTTCTTTAATATCATAATACTCATCTTGTTTTGCTATCAAAATTTTAGGCTTAAAACCATTATTTAATAAAAATTCAAAGGTTGGTCCATAAGATTTTTTTACATCTGAAAATATTTTGTTGTGTATCTCTATTAAAAGACTAATATTAGCATTACTTATAAGTGTATTTTTCATTCCTTTAATTGCTTCAATTTCATATCCTTCAATATCCATTCTAATAAAGTTCACTTCTTTAATATTGTTTTCTTTTACAAAATCATCAAGAGATATTGCTTTAACTTTAATTTTATTATTATGTCTTATTTTTAACTTATCAGACATGGTTTTTGAAATTTTATCTGAACTGGGATCAACCATACTACCCCAATTTGATTCATTTGTTAAAAAAAAATCAAATTCTCCTTTTTTATCAGAAATAGCAAGATTAAAAGTTTCGATATTTTCATGATCATTTAATTTGATATTATCATTTAAGGAAATAAAATTTTCTGAAACTGGTTCAATAGCAAATATTTTTCCTTTACCATTTAATAATCTAGATTCAAGTAATGTATAATAACCAACATTTGCACCTAATTCAATTAAATTCATTCCGGGTTTAATTATTTTCTTTACAATATTTGTGGTTCTTTCCTCATGAAAACCATAAAGTAATAGTTCTTTCGATATTCCAGGATCATTAACATTTAATTTCATTCTACTACCTTGAATTTTTTTTATATAAAAACCTTTATCCGAAAGTATTTTATAATATAGATATTCAAGTTTTTTAAAGTATTTATATAGAACATTTTTAATTACTCTAAATATTTTCATAATTATTAATTTATAATTTTAGTTTTATTCATTTTATTCAAATTAAATGAGAAAAATATGCTCCTTTATAATTTTTTAAATTAAATTTTCTTTAAAGCAAATGAACTATGACCATTACATTCTAAAGTAAGAAAAATCAATTTCCAATTATTTTTAACACAAAATTCATTTACTGCTTCAACTACTCCATATTTAATACCTAAAGATGAGGAACGAGTTATATAATCATGACCAGTAATTATACCATTTCTCTTAACTTTATTTTTCGATAAATTTAATTCTTTTATTGTATCTTCATAATTGTGAGTAGTATCAATATAAACCCAATCAAAGTAATTATCTTTAAATGTATTTAGTACTTCTATTGAATAACCATTATTTAATTCAATTAATTTATCATTAATTTCATTTTTAAACTTTTCTTCAACTATTTTTTTTATTTTATTATTATATCTTGCTGATTTCCATATATCTACTAGATGTAGTTTTATGGGTTTATTAATTTTTAATATTTTCTCAGAAAACCTACCTTTATTTACTCCCAACTCACATACTATTCCACCTTTTGGTAAATTTTCTAGCAATGTTTCTCTATCTTTTAAAACTTTAGTATCACTTAAATGTATATCATCAAAATTTACTGATAACATCCCATTATTTTTTTGAATTGAATCTAAAAAATTAATATATATATTATGCAATTTTCTTAATGATATAATATTTTTCACTTTAATATATTTTTTATTTCACTAGATATTTTAGCAGTTGATTTTCCAAAATTAATATTTATATAATCATTAAATAATTTCTTTCTTTTTTCACTATCTAATTTAGGATTAGCTAAGTAATTTTTAATATAATTAATTAACTCAGACTTTTTCTTAGCAACTGGTGAAAATTCATATGACAAAACCTTATTTAAATGAACCAAATTAGAACATATTGAATGTGTTTGGTAATGAGGCAGTTTTCTAATTTTATCAAAACCAATATTTATAACTGGTTTATCGAATATTGCAGCTTCTAATATTATAGTTGAAAAAGATGTTAAAATTAAATTAGATTTTTTCATAAAATACTTGTGGATATTTTGATCGGTTATAGTAAATTCTTTTGATGTAGAGGAGACTGAAAATTCAGGAATATTTAAATAAAAAATATTACTATTCAATTTTTGCAATTCTTTCATTTCATTTATTTCATTAATAAATTTATCTCTTGTAAAATATGCTGGATGGGGTCTTACCACTAATTTTATATTATTATTTCTTAATTTATTTTTAATAATGTCAATTATTATAGATATGTTTTTAACATTATCACAAAACCATGAAGGAGATCCAGTTGGATAATAAATTATTTTATTATCATTACTTAAAAATGGAAAACTATCATAATTATAATTTTCATTATCAATGAGCATATCAAATTGTGGAATGCCGCATATTTTAATCTTATCTTTATTAAGACCATGATTTTCAGTTATTTCTTCATACATCACCTTATTCCATACAAGTGCATAATCTGGAATTATTGAACCAATTCCTTTTGCAGTTAAATTATCCCAACTTAAAATTAAAGATATGATTTTAACCTTATTATGTTTTGCCTCTCTCATTATAAAATTTGTATGGTCAATAGTTCCAAGATCATTTATTACAATAGCATGAGGTTTATATTTATCATATATCTTTTGATGATAAAAAGTTTTAAATAACTTGTTTTCAAGAAATATAAATAGATCTATTAAAAAGTCAAATGAATTTGAAATTCTTGAGAAGTAAATACAAAACCAATAAAATAATTTAGCTTTTATATTGAATGTTTTTATATCTTCTATAAGAAATTTTTCTTTTATTTTAATTGTATAAATCTCTTTATTAGATCTTAATAACAATCTTCTAATCTTAGAGAAAAACTTATAAATAGTATTTTTATAAAACTTTTGATATTTTGTTAGATATAAATTATCAAAAAATACATTTTCCTTTTTATATTTTTTAACAAAATTTTCATCATTTGAATATTGAGAAAGAATAACTATTCTAAACTTTTTACTTAGGTCTTTATATAAACCAGATAAAAGAAAATATCTTATAGTAAAATTTCCATATATAACAATAAAAAGTGTTTTCATATTTTAAGAAAAAAATCAAAATTAATATTCATATTAGTGTAAGATCACTTACTAATTTTTATCATTAATTTCTTCAAATTTAATGTTTGGATCAGATTTAAAATAAATTGATATGTTATTTCTTTTAAATGTATACTTAGTTATTTCTTCAAAATCTGATTTTTTTAACATGTCTAGAATTGGAGAATTTCTACTAGTTTTTTTATAGACTGCAGTGATAGAATCTTTTTCTTTTTCAATTAAAAATTTTCTAATATGAGATAAAATCATATTTTCAATATTTCTTCCCATAGCCCTGCAGCTTAATATAAAATCTACTATCATAGCATCTTTAAGATTAATTTCTAAAGAAACAAGTCCAATAATTCCTAAGTCCCCAAATCTATCTTTTAAACTATATAAAAAAACAAATCTATTTTTTTCTTTAATCCATTCTAAAAACTCTTCTCTATTAAGTCTTCTAGTTGATAAATTCATTTGATTAGTTTTATTAAATAATTGAATAGCTCTTTCTATGTTAGAATTATTAATTTTTATACATTTTAATTTTGATTCTGTAGATTTAATCCATCTATCAAAAGAAAAATTAGGTTTTTTACTTTCAATTCTTTTTATATTTTCTTTGTACATTTTAGATCTTGCAAAATCTTCTTTTGTTAATGTAGATGATTCAAAATAATTTAAACTTCTTAAAAAAGATGAATAGTTAGTAGGGTCTAAGGGTAAATCGGGAACTTCAATTTCATTTAAAGCTTTTTTTACTAAATCTCTTTCTAAAGGATTATCATCTAAAAATACAGCTGAATCTAAGCCCAAGTTAATTTCATTCATTAAAGATTGAATATTTGTAGCTTTATCATCCCAATTAATTCTCCATGTCACAAAATCATCCTTTTTTAAAATCATTTCAGAGTGATTTTTAATGGTATCAATTGCAATTTTTTCATTATTTTTACTACAGATAGCAAGTAAAATTCCTCTTCTTTTTAGTTTTTTTAATTCTTTTTGAAAATCTAAAAAAGCTTCCCCTAAATAATCATGCCCTCCTAACTTAATACCATCAATTCCATCATCACCAATAATACCTCCCCAAAGAGTATTATCTAAATCTAAAATTATGATTTTTTTAGATTTCCCTAAAACACCATCTAAAATAGAATTGAATGTAGTTATAGAATTTAAAAAAATATTATTAGAATATGGTACTTTGACTGTATACCATAATTTATTAATATCCAAATCAATCTTATCATTAAACCAAATTTCTGAATCAATTAAATAAATATTTTCATCTTGGGAAAAAATTTCAGACATAATCATATTCATTTTTGATATAATAAACTTAGGCCCATAATTAAATTTCCAATTTTGAGATTCAATACCTTTAAAATCTAATGGTAAATGCCAACTTGGAACTATACTTATATTAGATTTTTCCTTATGATATGTTTTTAAAGAGATAGCATAATTTCTCACTTCATCATAACAAACATTTTCATCAAAATCCTTATATTCTAATAAATCATTAAATGAAGGAATTACTCTTTGAGCATTAGTCCAAAAAACTGTTATATCATTTCTATTTTTATAATTAGCAAACTCTTGATAAACCTGGTTAAAATCATTATTAGAAAATTTAATATTATTATTAATATTTTTCCATAACCTTATTAATTGATTTGAGTTAAAATCAGAAACGATCCTAATTGATTTCATTTTTTTTTTCATAATATTCTATAAATGTTCCAATAGTTTTATATGGCCCATTAGAATTACTCATTAATTTATCATCAAGAACATTAATATCAATATTTAAATGATTCTTTAAATTTTTTTCTATATCGGTTAAAAAAATCATTAATGCTAAAGAATCTAACTTACCTCCATCTCCAATCAAAAGTTCATCCTTAGATTTATTTAATTTATCCCCATCACTTAAGCTTAAATTAATTTCATCTAAACACTTATATACTATTTGTTTTATTGTCATTTCCTTAAACTTTAAAGTAATTATTTATTGTTTTACATATAAATTTTAATTCTTTAACATTTAATTCAGGATGAATAGGTAATGATAAAACAGTTTTTGATAAATTTTCAGAATTTGATAACGATTTTTTTTTGATTTTTATATTTTTAAATGCGTTCTGTTGGTGAATTGGAATTGGATAATATATTACAGAGGGGATTCCACTTTTTGCTAAAAAAAGTTTTAGATTATTTCTAATTTTAACGTTTTTAAGTCTTATTGTAAATTGATGATATGTGTGATTTGAAAATTGTAAAACTTCTGGCAAAGTAATATTATTATTATCTAAATTTTCAATATAAATCTTAGCATTATTTTGTCTTCTCAGAATTTGACTATCTAATATTTTTAGCTTTTTTAATAATATTGAAGCCTGAATTGTATCCAACCTAGAATTCATACCTATAATTTCATGATAATACTTTTTTGATTGTCCATGATTACATATCATTCTAATTTTCTCTGAAATTTTATCATCATTAGAAAAGATTGCTCCTCCATCTCCAAAACACCCTAGGTTTTTACTAGGAAAAAATGAGGTAGTTGAAACATCACTCAATGTTCCAGTTTTAATTATTTTACCACTTAATTTTTTATATTCAGCACCAAAAGATTGAGCATTATCCTCAATAACTTTTAAATTATATTCTTTTGAAATTTCAATAACTTTTTCAATCTCACATGATTGTCCATATAAATTAACAGGTAATACAGCAACAGATTTACTTGTTATTTTTGATCTAAAATCATTAATATCTATATTAAAAGTATCAATACTGACATCAACAAAAACTGGTTTTAAGCCTAGAAGAGAAACAACCTCTGCAGTAGCAATATATGTAAAAGATGGTATCAGAACCTCAGAATTTCTCGGGAAATCAAAAGCCATCAAGCTAGCTTGAATAGCATCAGTTCCATTTCCACAGGTAATAACATTCTTAGAGTTTGTATATTTTTTTAATTTAGTTTCAAAATCAGTTACAGATTGACCTTTAATAAAATCCGTTGATTCAAGAACATTAAATAATGAATCATCAATTTCCTTTTTTATTCTTAAGTATTCTCTTCTTAAATCTAAAAATTTAATTTTCATTATTTTGATTTATTTTGAACGGATGAGTTGTTAAGGGTTTGTTACTTAAAGGATGGTAATTCCCTTTTAAACCAACTGGTTTTAAGTTTCTAATTTTATAAGCTAATTCAATTGAATTAATACAATCTTTCAAACTATAACCATTTCCATTTAAAATTTCTTGATAAGATTTAGTATGTAAATCATGAAAAACATTACTAAATTCAATTTCTTCACCATTTAATTTTATGGATCTATAAGCATTAATTTCTTTTATTTTTGGTAATAAATTTTTATCAATAGATAAAAACCACCTTACTCTAGCTTTACTAAACTCTAAATAACCAGAAGCTCTATCATGAGTATGAAGATTTACAATGTTGTCTTTTAAATCACCAAATATCCATTGTAAAACATCAAAAAAATGAATTCCTATATTTGTAGCAATTCCTCCAGATTTATTTATATCACCTTTCCACGAGGAATAATACCAATTTCCTCTTGGTGTAATATAGGTTAGATCAACATCATATTTTTTATTTTTACTTTCCGATTCAATTTTTTCCTTTAATTTAATAATACTTGGGTGATACCTTAATTGTAAAATATTGTAAACTTTTTTGTTCATTTCTTTTTCCATATTAATCAAATTATCAAGATTCCATGGATTTAGAACAACAGGCTTTTCACAAATTGCATTAGCTCCCCATCTAAATGCACTTCTAATATGAGCATCATGAAATTGATTAGGAGAGCAAATCGAAACAAAGTCTAATTTAATATCATTATTCTTTAATTTTTCAATATGTCTATCAAATTGCTCAAATTCGGTGAAAAAATTTGCTTTGGGGAAATATGAATCTAAAACACCAACACTATCATTTTTATCAAAAGAAACAATTAAATCATTATTTGTTTCTTTTACAGCTTTCATATGCCTAGGAGCTATATAACCTGCAGCGCCAATTAAACCAAAATTCATCATAATTTAAATACTTTATTATTTTTCAATAAATATTTCTCACCTGATTCATCACATCTTGCAATATTTTCTTTATTAAAAATAAGCCTATTACCAAATTCACTCATATACCCTATTCTCCTTCCTGGATTACCAACAATTAATTCATAAGGTCCAATATCTTTAGTTATAACAGATCCAGCACCAATAAAACTAAAATATCCTAATTCTAGTCCACAAATAATCGTAGAATTTGCTCCAATTGTACAACCTTTTCTTAAAATTGTCTTAGAATAATTATTTCTTCTATTTACTTGACTTCTAGGGTTTATTACATTTGTAAATACACATGATGGACCTAAAAATACATTATCTTCACAAATAACACCTGTATAAACTGAAACATTATTTTGAATTTTAACATTATTTCCGATGATTACATCTGGGGATATAACAACATTTTGACCAATATTGCAATTTTTTCCAATTTTAGAATTTTTCATTATATGAGAAAAGTGCCATATTTTGGTATTTTTTCCAATTTTAGCTCCTTTGTCAATAAAGCTTGATGGATGTACATAGTGATCAATCATTTTTTATAATATTTTAAATACCAAGAAATAAATTTTTTAACACCTTCTTTAATCGATACCTGAGGTGTAAAATTAAAATTAGAATTGAAATAAGACATATCAGCATAAGTTTTTTCAACATCACCAACTTGAATTGGCATAAATTTCATTTTTGCCTTTTTGTTTAAGTTTTTCTCAATTTCTTTAATAAAATCAAGCAAATTAGTTGGTTCACTTTTACCAATATTAAAAATATTATATGGTATATTATTTTTAGTAGAACTTTTTGAATTTAAAATCAAAATTATTGAATTTATAATATCATCTACATATGTGAAATCTCTTTGCATTTTACCATTGTTAAAAACTTTTATAGGTTGATTAGACAAAATGGCCTTAGTAAAAATAAATAAAGCCATATCTGGACGACCATATGGTCCATAAACAGTAAAAAATCTTAATCCAGTTGTTCTTAAATTAAACATATTTGAATAAGAGTGAGCAATGAGCTCATTTGATTTTTTTGTAGCTGCATATAAACTAGCTGGTTTATCGACATTATCATTAATACTAAATGGTATATTATTATTTAATCCATAAACAGATGAACTTGAAGCATATATAAAATGTTTAATTTTATATTTATTTGATAATTGAATTATATTAAAATATCCTACTAAATTAGTATCAATATAAGATTTAGGATTTATCAGTGAATATCTAACACCTGCTTGAGCTGCAAGATTAACTACATGATCAATTGAATACTTTATAAATATTTCTTCTAATCCTGAAAAATCTACTAAATCTAATTTAATGAATGATAAATTAGAGTTTAGTTTACTATTATATTTTTTATTTGATATAAATTTTTTATTAACGAAGCCAAGATTTTTAAGTCTACTCTTTTTTAAATTCACATCATAGTAATCACTTAAATTATCAACCCCAATTATAATATGATTAGTATTTATAAGTTTTTTTGCGAGAAAATAACCAATAAAACCTGAAATACCTGTTAATAATATTACTTTATTTTTCATATATATAAGAGGTCCTGACCAGATTCGAACTGGTGTAGAAGCTTTTGCAGAGCTCTGCCTAGCCGCTCGGCCACAGGACCATTAAAGTAAAAATAAATTATTTTTTACTTTCTTTTTTTGGATCTTCTTTTTTTATGTCCTTATGACTCAAAGCTAATCTTCTGTTCTCAAGATCTTGTTCCATAACAATCACATCCAAATTTTCACCTAGATTAATAAATTCAGAGGGATGTTTTATTTTTTTATCACCAGATAAATCAGATACATGAACTAGTCCGTCTATACCTTCTTCTAACTCAAGGAATAATCCAAAATTAGTTAGATTTCTTACTTTTCCTGAATGAACAGTACCAATTGAATATTTTTTAAGAAGTTTATCATCTGACCATGGATCTTTTGTCAATTGCTTAACACCAAGTGACATTTTCTTTTCATTTCTATCTATAGAAAGAACAACAGCTTCCATATCATCACCATTTTTCATAAAATCAGATGGGTTTCTTAGATGCTGAGACCAAGACATTTCAGAAACATGAATTAATCCTTCAACACCTGGGGTTAATTCAAGAAAAGCTCCGTAATCAGCAACATTAACAATTTTTCCTTTTACTACTGATCCTACATCAAGCTTTACATCTAAGGAGTTCCATGGATGCTCAGTTAATTGCTTCATACCAAGTGAAATTCTTTTGTCTTTATCATTATAGTCAAGAACAACTACATTTATTTTCTCATCAAGTTTAAGAACTTCTTCAGGATGATTAACCCTACCCCATGATATATCAGTTATATGTAACAACCCATCAATTCCTCCACCAAGATCAACGAAAACACCAAAATTAGTCATATTCTTGACAGTACCTTCAAGTACTTGACCAATTTCAAGTTCCTTCAAAATTTTATTCTTTTGCTCCTCAAGATCTTTCTCAATTAGCATCTTATGAGAAACTACAACATTATCATTTGAATAATTAATTTTAACTATTTTAACATTTAAAGGCTTCTCTACATAAATATCATAGTCTCTAATAGGCTTAACATCAATTTGAGATCCTGGTAAGAAGGTTTCGATACTAAATATATCAACAATAAGACCACCTTTTGTTCTTCTTTTTACAAATCCTTCTAAAACCTCATCATTATCCAATGCCTTTTGAATTTTATCCCAAGCATCCATAAGCTTTGCTTTTCTTCTTGAAAGAATAAGCTGACCTTTCACATTTTCCTGCTCTTCAACATAAACTTTAACTATATCATTTAATTTAAGCTCAGGCATATCTCTAAATTCAGATTTAGGAATAACACCGTCTGACTTAGATCCTATATTTACAACAACATCTCTATTTGATAAACCAACAACAGTAGCATCAATAAGCTCCTTCTCATCAACTGATGATAAACTGTCTGTATATAGCTTTTCTAAATCTGATCTTTCTTTCTTTGAGTATCCAGTACTAAAATCATTTGACTGATCCCAATCAAATTCTTCGAATTTTTTTTCTAA
>CACOFQ010000026.1 GCA_902626505.1 uncultured Marinoscillum sp. | reverse complement strand
CAGATAAATCATTAAAATGAAGGTCTTTTACTTCTACTCCAGGCTTAACATTTATCGTTAACCTATCATCTGTTGGGTTAGGATAGATATTCTCTACAAACGTTACATTTTCAGTAAAGAGAGGAAGTTCACAGCCATTAGCATCTACAGTTGCTCCACTTGGAGTGTCAGGGCATTGATCGATATCATCAGTTACTCCGTCATCATCTGTATCTATTTGAGAATCAGCGCAGCCATTAGCATCTAAACTTGCTCCGCTTGGCGTGTCAGGGCATTGATCGATATCATCAGTTACTCCGTCTGTATCTGTATCTTTTTGTGAGTCAGCGCAGCCATTAGCATCTACACTTGCTCCACTTGGAGTGTCAGGACATTGATCGATATCATCAGTTATTCCGTCGCCATCTGTATCTTTTTGAGAATCAGACCAGCCTCTAGTATTTACACTTGCCCCGCTAGGGGTACCAGGACATTGATCGATATCATCAGTTACTCCGTCGCCATCCGTATCCTTCTCTGAGTCAGCACATCCATTAGCATCTACACTTGCTCCACTTGGAGTGTCAGGACATTGATCGATATCATCAGTTACTCCATCAGAGTCTGTATCCTTCTGTGAGTCAGCGCATCCATTAGCATCTACACTTGCTCCACTTGGAGTGTCAAGGCATTGATCTATATCATCAGTTACTCCGTCATTATCGTCATCAGGATCACATTTATTTCCTAATCCATCACCATCTTTATCATTCTGATCTGGATTGGCTATAAGTGGACAGTTGTCTTCAAAATCTATGATTCCGTCGCTATCTGTATCTTCACATACATCTCCTATCCCATCTCCGTCTGTATCTATTTGATCTGGATTTGATACTAGACGGCAGTTATCAATTTCATCAGGTATTCCATCATTATCATCATCAGGATCACATTTATTGCCTAACCCATCACCATCTTTATCATTCTGATTAGGATTGGCTATAAGTGGACAGTTATCTTCAAAATCTATCGTTCCATCATTATCTAAATCTGTGATGTCTTTAAATATTAAATTTTTAAATTCGGCATATATACCATAACCCTGTGAAGAAAATTTAAGTCTACCCATAAAATATGGTCTTCCATCATCTGGCATTAAAAGATCCGATTGATTATATAAGGCATCAACACTGTAAAAGTTATCATCATTATCAGCACCAATATCATATCCAACTCTTGAGCTGCTGTGACTCCAAACAGGAGAACTCAAACCAAAATTAGAAAATCCAGAGGTAGGTAAACCTCCAATAACTTGATCAATGTATTCAGCAGAATTATGCATTATATCACCAGTTAATTTATATTCTCTACCTCTAGAAAAAACAAAATTTGAAAATACTAACCCTCCACCTAATGAATCTTCTAATGATTTAATTTTAAGAATATTATTCTCAATAGAGTTAAAATGAAATTCATTAGATAGATAATAGGAATAAAATTCTTCTCTCAGATCTTTAATTAAACTGATATTATGTCTTTTTCTTAGAAGTATTGAGTAACTGTCAGTGGTAATATCACTTTCTACCATTTCAATTTTTATTCTTAACGAATCTTTATTTTTTAGTATGCTATATGGAAGAGAGTTATTTCCATCTAAAGACTCAGAAAAAACTTCATCTTCAATCTTAATTAGATATTTCGTGTTTTCATTTTCTAAATAATTAATACTTCTAATATTTAAAGGTATTTCTTCAGTTGGAGAAAGAAACCAAAGAACTTCCTGATCCCTTATCAATTTATTAGTAGGTAAATCAAATTGAGTGTTATAAATTTTTGCTTCATCATTTAAATTAAATTTTAATACATTTTCAAAAAAATAAATTAAGTTTTTACCTAAAGACTTTGAGGATGTTATCGCAATATTTGACAGTGCATCTTCAATTGAATTTGGATTATTCAAATCCTCAAGATTAGTAATAAAATTATATATCTTAATATCAAGAGTTTCAAGGATTCCTCTTAAAATATTTCCTCCTGTATAAGCTGGATCATAATCATTAAATCCATCTGTTCCTCTATTTGGATCTTGAACTCCAATTTTTTCCCAATTTGCAAGAGTATTATAAGGTGTAGCATCTAAATCATTGATATAACCTCTAAATTTTTGTAAGTCCCATTTGATATTCATTAATGTCTCATTCATTGTTCTTTGACTGGTTTCATTAATTATTTCATTGAATGAGTTTACTGACATAATACCAGCAAAACCTTCATAAAAACCTCCATTTTTTTCATCTGTACCTGGTGTAAAAGGAAAAGCTATTTTATTTATATTATTATTAGAAAAATTCCTTCCTAACTCATATGGCACTATAACATCTCTGTTTACATTTAGATTATGTTTTAACTGAAAAAATATATTTTTAAAATTAATCCCTGCCTCAATTCCTTTAGAACCAACTAAGCCACACCCAGAACCACATGATGGTGGACCAAAGAAAACATTTGTTTTAAATGAATAGTTTGGATTTCCTCCTGATGGTTCCTTCGGTACATTATCTTTAAAGTATTTATAGTATGCATCTATCCTATCTAAAACTTTTGATAATGTTTCTCTATCATTCATGTAAACCTCATCAATTTGATTTTTTTCAATTTGAACTACGCAATATTCTGTTTCAATTAGGTAAACATCATATTTATTACCATTAAAAGCAGTGTATACTCCCTCTGTAATTGAAAAGTCTGAGTTGTCAATTTCTTTACCTCTAGTAAAATTTTTATCTATATATGATGATTTATTATCTAGTATATCAGTTAAGTAAAATCTAATAAAATATGATTTATCATCTACTAAAGAACTAATGTCAATTTCTTCATCTCTAGTTTCAGGTTTAATTTTATTTATCTGAAGCACAGGAGAACCTGTATAATCTGAATTATCATAAATTTCAATGTGATATGAAAATTGAGGCAATTTTGACTCGCTTACCTGCCAATTTAATTTGAGCTTATCATCTTCTAAGTCTTTTTCAAATGTTAAAACTTCTAGTGTTTCAAAATCCGGTTTTTCCGAATTATTTGTTAAGGCAAGATTAGAGGGAGAAGAATTTGTTACAGGACTTGTATTATTACCACCACTTTTCACAAAATAATAATCATCAATTACCCCTCCGTCATAATTTTCAATATAATTAGCTGCTCCATTGTCAGGCTTAACTCTCGTGAAACGACTAATATTAAAGGGATTCCAAGAGGAGTTACTAGATTTTCTTTTCCACCCATTCTTAATATGAAATTCTCTTTTGTTATTACCATTACCTAACCAATCTTCTAGAAATGAGCCTGTATTAGAATTAAATTTTATACCTTCAACGGGATAGTCCATAGTAACTAAATGATACCATTTCTCAAGAGAATGATTATATACCCAGTATCCAAATAACGTATGTGAGTTATCATTCCAAGTCCTAGTTACAAAAGAATACCATTCATCTGTATTCCAACCTATATCAAAATTCCAAGATTTTAATCCTGTACCCTCTCCCCCGAACGGGAGAACATCAGTTCCTGAATGAGTGTAAGACGCGGTAACTGCATCTGAAGATTCTTGAGAATCCCACAAAGAAAAAATAAAATTTCTTCCTTGAGGGTGTTCTTGTATTCCTAAATAACCTCCTCCTTCCTGACCAGCATTCCACTGAAGTACACAATAATAGGTATATAATGGAGATGGAGATTTAACTCTTACAGTATTTATTAAAATATCACCCTGATAATTATCTTGATACCTCAACCACAATGATGGAGCCCGATTTTGAGAAAATGTTAGGATTGGAAAAAGTAAGAATAAAATAAATTTCTTCACAAGTAAATATAAGCATTCTCATTATAAGGAAAAACTAGTTTGAGATGTTATCAGGTTAAAAGTTTTTACTAGTTTTAACATCCAATAATAGTCTAATAATGAAAAAGTTTTTATTTACTTTATCAATTATAATTTTTTCAGGTAGTCTTTATAGTCAACCTCAAGAAATAGTTAGTAAGTATATAGATGCTATACCTATAAATTCTAAAGAAATAGTATTAGATGGAAAGTTAGATGAGCCACTTTGGAATAATATCACTGGAATTAAGGATTTTTTAATGCAAGAACCCATTGAGGGCGGAAAACCAACAGAAAATACAATAATTAAAATAGCATATGATGAGAACTATCTTTACATAGGAGCAATTTTCTATGATTCTGAACCAGATGAAATTAAGGCATTCAAAATGAGAAAAGACGCTCCTTTAAATACAGACGATAGGTTTATGTGGATACTTGACACATATCTCGACGGCAGAAATGCATATTTCTTTGAAATTAATCCAAGAGGTCTGATGGGGGACGGACTACTTACAATTGGTCAAGGTAGAAGTTTAAATAAAGACTGGGACGGTATATGGAGACCATGGACCCATATTGGAGATTTTGGGTGGTCAGCTGAAATAAGAATACCTTTTCATACCCTTAATTTTGATCCAAAAATAAGTACTTGGGGAATAAATTTTCAGAGAACAGTAAGAAGAAAAAATGAAGAAATTTTATGGTCAGGTCATAAAAGAAACCAAGGAATATACAGACCCCAAAATGCAGGAAGACTTAATAACCTTAATAATATATCCCAAGGTTTAGGACTTGAGCTAGTAGGTTATGGTAAAGCAGAAACACAAAAGGTAGAAAATGAATCAGATGGTAGTTATAAAAAAAATCACAGTATTGATGGAGGATTAGACATAAACTATAATATTACATCAGGACTGAAAGCCTCTCTAACTCTAAACACTGATTTTGCTGAAACAGAAGTGGATGACAGGCAAATTAATCTAACAAGGTTCCCAATTCGATTTCCTGAAAAAAGAGATTTTTTTCTTGAGGGAGCAAATATTTACCGATTTGCACCCAGCAGTGGTGTGTACCCGTATTTCTCAAGGAAAATTGGCCTACAGTCTGGAAATCCAATTCCTATTTTGTACGGTGGAAGAGTAATCGGAAAGATTGGTAAGGTTGAAGTAGCAGCACAACAAGTAAAAACAAGAGAGACAGATTTTAACAATTCAGAAGACTTCTCAGTAATTAGAATAAAACAAAATTTTCTAAAAGAAAGTAGCATTGGTGTTTTATATACAAGAAGACATACTAATAAAGGAAATGAATTTGTTCCACCTTTACCAGATAGGAATACACTTGGGGTAGATTTAACTTTAAATACGTCAACATTTCTAAAAAACCAAAACCTACAATTTCAAGCATTTGCAGTGATTCACAATCCAAATACATATGATGAAATTAAAAATAATATCTGGGATAGATCTACTAGAGGCCTTCGTTTTAATTTCCCAAATGATCCGTGGTCAGGAAGTTTATCATACAGAGAATTTGGTCTGTTCTACGACCCTGCTGTAGGCTTCTCAAGAAGAAATTCATTTAGGAGAGTTGAACCAAGAATTAGATTTTCTCCAATTTTAGAGAAAAGTGCTCTAATAAGAGAACTTAAGTGGGAAATAAGTTTTGAAAATTTAATGAGTCTAAAATGGAAAAAGCTAACTCAAAATATTAGATTAACTCCATTATCTATACGATTCGAAAGTGGTGATGAAATATCATACCAGATAATTAGAAATTATGAAAAACTACTATATAATTTTAATATCCTTGGTGATGATTCAATAATAATTCCTATTGGTGACTACACAAACTGGTCTCATCAAATTGAATTAGAAACCGCAAACTACAGGAAAATTGTTTATGAAATTGAACTTAATGTAGAGGGGTTTTGGTCTGGAAGCCGAACAGAATATCAAAATAATCTCACATTTAGACCATTTCCTGGAATTAATTTAAGCTTAGGATATAATCATTCTAATGTAAACTTAAAAGAAGGATCATTTAAAACTAATTTAATACGCTTCATAGGGGATTTTGATTTTACTCCTTTTATCTCCTTCTCATCAAATATCCAGTATGATGACATAAGTAAAAATATAGGTATGAACAACAGATTTAAATATACTATCACTCCAGGATCTGATATTTATTTTGTTTATAATCATAACTGGATTGATGATTCAGGAAAATATAAAACCTCATCATTGTTAGGTGCTAGCAAAATCACATACACCCATAGATTTTAGTAAATTTTTATAGTTATTTAATACTGAATCTAAAAATTGTCTCAGATAAATACTTCTCTCCTGGCTTTAATAATGGAGAAGGAAATGAATTTTCGTTAGGAGAATTAGGAAAATTCTGAGTTTCTAAACAAAAACCAGATCTAAAATCATAATTACCATCATATTTAGATTTGAGTGAACCATCTAAAAAGTTACCAGAATAAAATTGAATGCCTGGTTGATCTGAATAAACTTCAAGTAATCTCCCACTAATATCATCATAGGCAGAGGCTACAAACCTTACACCATCACCGTAATTATTCAAAACCCAGCAGTGGTCATAGCCATTTCCATAATTTATTTGCTCATTATTTTTCTCAATATCTCTACCTACTTTTTTGGGTTGTAAGAAATCGAAAGGAGTCTCAATAACATCTCTTATTTCTCCAGTTGGAATTAAGGTTGAATCTACTGGAAGAAAAGAATCTGCATTTATTTTTAGATCATGATTTGAAATATCTTGATTGAAATCACCAGACAGGTTAAAATATGAATGCTGAGTTAAATTTACAATTGTAGTTTTATCTGTATCAGCTTCATATGTAACACTTAATTCATCATTATTATTAAGTGTATATATAACTTTTACATTAAGGTTCCCAGGGTAACCCTCTTCCATGTCAGAACTCATATATTTTAAAACTAGTGAAGCAGATGAATCACCTAAAATTTCATCCACATCCCATATAACTTTATCAAAACCTTTATTACCCCCATGGAGATGATTTACATCATTATTTGTAGCAAGAGTATAATTTTTATTATCAATACTAAACTTTCCTTTAGCTATCCTATTTCCATACCTTCCAATTAAAGCACCAAAATATGGATTCTTTGTTTCATAATCATATATATTATCAAAGCCTAATACAATATCTTGATATATACCATCTCTATCCATAGCTTTCCATGAAGTTATTATTCCTCCATAGTTAATAATACTAATTTCCATACCTTTTTTATTCTTTAAAATATATTGATGTACCTCATTACCATCCACAGTCTTACCAAATGCTTGTTTTTCGATTGTAACTAATGACATATTATTATTTTTGATATTTTCACATGAGGAAATTAAAAATAAAAGTAATAGAAAATAGATATTTTTCATTTAAAATTATTGAGGTAATATTATTTAATAACTAGTTAAAATCTCCTTTTAAACATCTAGTGAAATAAGGAAAATCATCAGAAACCACATAATAATATATTCCTTCAGGAAATTCAGGAGTAACCCCATATCTACCATTACATTGATCTAAGTCTCCATGGCCTTCAATATATTCAAAATCTTGAGTGAAAGCACCCATTGGAATTGGTGTATTAGGGTAAGATGATCCCTGTTTTCCTCCAATTAATTCAGTTAATAAGTTTGGTCTCCCAGAATCAGGAATATCTTTTAATTTATAACTTGTTTTTAATGATATAACTGTACTATTTTCATCTAATGGATCAGAAAAACCATATCTAGCATAGACTGGGAATCCATCTGAGGCCCATCCAACAAGTATCATACCCTTATTACTACCTAAAAATTCAACAAGTAATTCAGGTACACCATGATAATGATATGATCCATTTGGTTGAACATGAGCATGGTTCATATCATCCCCAAAATCAAAAGTTTCATGACCTAGTGCTTCAATATTCCATTTTCCCTCTCCCCTAGCTAATCTGCATACACCTTCGTCGTTACATCTTCCAGCAGTTGCTGGATCAAACTTGACACTGTTAAGAGCATATGCAATTGCTACAGCTTGACCCACTACCTCTAATCCACTTTCAGATATAATCGTAGGACATAACGTAAATCTTTCACTTACTGACTGTTCTGAAATTGTATTTGGATTTTTTGAATTAGGAAAAGTTCCTACCTTATGATTAGGTATTCCATTTCCATTTAAAATTCTATGAGAACCATCAGATGACCATGAATAAATACTAAAATTATTAACTGACTCATCATCATTATATATTGTTTCATCAATATCTGTAAGAACATTAGCTGTAGAATATTCGCCGGTACAATAAGATATTATAATTTCGATACTTAGATCATCACAAGAAAAAAAGAAAAAAGATATTAAAAAAAGATAATTTTTTTTCATCATATCAAATATAACAATATCTAATCCTAAAGATAATTTTATTACGAAATCCTTACTTTGAAATAGTATTAATTTTTAGATGTATTTTATCTCTCTATTACTACTTTAATTTTATCTACTTCTTTATCTGATGCTATCTCTAGGATGTATATTCCTTCTTTGAGGTTACTCACATTGATTTGTAATCCTTGGTTTGAAGTTAAAACTGATTTAGGTTTTAATGCTTTTCCTGATAAGTCTACAAAATAAATATCTTCAACAACTAATCCAGACTTAAGAGATACTTTAAGAATTTCATTTGTAGGATTAGGATATACATTATTGATAAACGATGAATTTTCAACATTAAGTGGAGCTAGGTTAAAATGTGCCTTAAATTTTGAGAAATTTTTCAAATTAATATTTATTTCAGGGTTATTTAAATCAATATTTTGATCAATAACTACAGACTCATCTGACCAATGTGAAAAAGAATATCCTGATTTAGCAGTTGCAACAATCTTTACAGGGACACCTTCAAAGTATTTTCCAGTCCAATTTGAGGAGTTAATTAAAAGATTATCATTTAACTCAATTGATCCCATTTCTATATCTTCTAATTCAAGAGATAGATTTTGAATACTTGTTAAATTAAATGTTGATTTAATGTGGTCCCTAGAGAATTCAGGTCTATTATTTGCAAAATTTTTCATATCATTAACATAATCCTCATAATTCCAATTTTGCACATGATTCTTCCATCTATTAAAATGAGATGGTATTTCTACTTTAATATTATCTATTAATGAATCAATATGATTTGAAAATCTTTGTGGTAAAAACCTAGAATTAAGTTCATCAGCAAATCTATTTATGAACTTATTCCTAAATTCTTGGTTTTGAACCATTTTTCTAAATAATAACGTTGACCACGGGGGATTCGGCCAACTCGGACCATTAGGAGATAGCGCAAACTCCAAAGTATTAAAATTATATCCTAACCAAGAAGGATGGCTACCAAAACCAAAATCAGTATCATAAATTATCCATCTCCATTTCCCACCTTTACTTTTCCAATATTTAATATTATTTCCAGGCCAATCATGGTTATTAAAATAAATTTGAGAAACTTGGTATATAATATAGTTGTTGATATCAATCCTATCTTTTACATAGTTATAATTATTTGTAACAGATAAATTATTTGAATAAATAAAATTTATCAATTCATCATAATCGCTCGATGTACCATGAACTAATTCAGAATTATTAGTTAAAAGATCAATTTCTTCGGAGTCAATATTATGTTTAGATGCAATAAAATGTTCATTTACTTTTTCTCTCATATTATAAATTCCCCAATACATTCCATTTAAATATGTAACTACTGGCCTGTAAGATTGATAATCCAATCCTGTACCATCTAAAAGACTTGTCAAGGCTGCGTCTTTAATTGAAGTTCTAAGCCAATCTTGGCCTGAATTTCTTAAAATAAATGATTGAAATTCTGAGTAATCTAATTGTGGAAAAAGTCTATAGTTTATCTCTGAATTTCCATATTTTCCTCTTGCAAAAATTGAAAATGACCTTTGAGCTTGACCTCTACTCCATCCTCCAAATATTTTAACCCCACCGTTAAAACTTGTCTCATAATTTGAGTTATTTTCATATATTGATACGTGAATCGGTCTTTCCCAATCCTCCCAAAAATTAGCACCAAAATGGGGATAATTTTGATCAAATGAATCACCAAATACATATATTCCTTCATCATTATCAAATAAATTATGTGGGTCTGATATTAATGAAACAATAGGTAAAGTATGATTAACATTATAAATATAGACTCTTGATTGTGTGTGAGATGGAATATGTCCAGGTTCAAAGACTTTTGCCCTAAATACGGTTGTTTGATTTATATTAATAGGGCTTGAATAAACTAATGAATTATCATTTGGTTCAGAGGCATCAAGTGTATATCTTATAATTTCATTACCAGAAGTACCTGATAAAGACAAATTTAATTCACCTGTGAAAGATCCTCCATCATTAGAAAAAATAATATTTGTTAGATTAGAACCTTGAAAATAATTGAATGAATTTTCATATCCTGGAGTTGGAGTAGTAAAATGGACTAACTCATTATTTTCGGAAATTCCTAGTGAAATATCAGCAGGTATTCCAATAATGTTTAATTCACTTATTTTATTTCCACTATCATCATATAAGGATAAATTTTCTCCATTTGAAGAAATTTTAAAATTCGTATGTAAATTATCATTATTTAAACCTAATATTTCTGGTGGAGAAATACCTATATCAGTATTAACAGTATTCAAAGAAACACTTAAAAATGGTATTATAGTAAAATCAGAGGATGTATTTGAAATATTGTGGGCCTGCAATGCAAAAATATTTTCCCCAGAATTTATTATTCCATCAAAATTTGAGATTGTAATCCTATCAGGCTTTCCATTTTTGTAAATTGCACTTTCATGATCAGTATAAGGAACTGAATTATATAATGGAGGATTTCCACTTATATTTCTTCTTCCAACTTCTACTCCATTTATATATGCTACAAATGCATCATCATAATCAACATCTAATATTAAACTTTCAATATCATTTAAATCATTAATTGTAAATGTTTTTCTAATAAATAAAGAAAGAGTACCATTTGGTATTATAGTTTCATCATCACCATCTCCATATCCAAAACCACTATTACCAGTTTGCCAATTATCATCATCGAAATCTAAATTTTTCCAATTATTTGAAGTCTGATTATCAGGAATTATATACCTAAACTCATCCCCCCAATTTATTAATGTTCTAAATGTATTTGAATTTCCTCTATCTTTTCCTGATGCCCATACCAACAAATAATCATTAGCATTTATTGAAATATCAGGAAAAATCCATTTTTTAGGGTTATCGTCTTTGTCAGATACTGACCAATTTTTTAAAGATATAGATTCATTTCCGTAATTATATAATTCAAACCAGTCAGGTGAATCACCATCCTCATCAATAAAAATAGAATTTGATGAAATAGCTTCATTTATTCTTACTTGTTGAGCAAAACAATTAGGATGACATAATAAAAGGGAAATTAATAGAAACTTAATTCTCACTTCAATTTAAATTGATATAATTTAAAATTTAAGCTGATTTACATATTAGACCACTCCTCAATAGAATCTTTGTTCATTTTTACGTAATCCTCATTATTTGCTTGAATAGAAAGTTCTAAGGACTTCTCAGCAACTTTTATAGCATTTTTATATTGACCATTAGCTGCTAAAATTAATGACTGTTGTCTAAGCTGAAAAAACCTAGGATTTTCTATCATTTCTATAGCTTTATTCATCCATTTTAATGCAATATCAAGATTTATATTTTCTTGTAAATAATAAACAGCTGCTGAATAATAATCACTTGATTTTGGATCAGCTCCCATTATTGATTCAATTTGATCTTCAACTAAAGATTTTGTTGGCACATCAATAGGAACGATTACATTAGTATCATCCCAAGTAAATACTAAGTTGACATTATTGTTTGTAATATCTTCGAATGAAATTGAGAAAGTTTCTACTACTTTGTTATTAGTATTAGATTTAAAATTAGATTGGAATATTATTTTACTTTCTTCCCAATTCCTTGGAACACTCCATAAATCTGTATCAGAATAAAAAATAATTTGCCAACTGTCTTTGTTAGGTATTGAGAAAATTGAATATGTTCCTTCATTAATATTTTCACCATTTATTGAAACATCTGTTGAAAAACTAATTTCTGTTCCACTATTTGCACCTGTTCTCCAGATTTTTCCGAACGGTACTAAATTTCCAAATATAACTCTACCTCTTTTTGATGGTCTATTATAGTCAACTTCAATTTCAGTTAAACCAACAACCTGTTCTATTTCAGAAGCTGTACTTGCTGGAGGAGTTTTAAGCTGTGAAAAGCCATAAAAAGAAACAAAAAGTAAAAACATAGTGTAAATTATTCTCATAGTATTAAAAATTTAAGTATTTATTAAGCATGGTAAAAATAAGTAGAAAATTAATTAAAATAAAAAGGATTTTAAGAG
>CACOFQ010000025.1 GCA_902626505.1 uncultured Marinoscillum sp. | reverse complement strand
CAATATCCTCTGGAGAAATAAGTTTATTTTCAGCTAGTGTATCTTTAATCCAATCGAATAATGGTCCGTAATGTTTTTTGCCAACCAGAATTATAGGGAATAATTTTGATTTCTTAGTTTGAATTAGAGTCAAAGCATTAAATAACTCATCTAAAGTTCCGTATCCGCCAGGCATAACAATGAACCCTTGAGAATATTTTTGGAACATTAACTTTCTTACAAAAAAATAATCGAATTTTAATAGGTATTCATCATCAACATATTCATTAGTAAACTGCTCAAATGGGAGATTAATTCTGAGTCCAATTGATTTTCCTTTAGCAAGCTTTGCTCCTTTATTTGCTGCTTCCATTATTCCTGGTCCAGCACCTGAAATTATACCAAATCCCATTTCGGAAATCATACTTGAAATTTCAACAGTTTTCTTATAATAATTATCATTAGGTTTAGTTCTTGCTGATCCAAAAATAGAAATTGATGGACCAACTTCTATCAATGTTTCAAAACCATTTACAGTTTCTGCATTATATTTTAAGATCCTCCAGCTATCTTTTGTAATTGTATTATTCCAATCTTTCATGGTATATTTGTATAATAATATCTAAATTAATTCGTATTAATTTTATAAATATACCAATAATTAAAAAATAGAAATATGAAAAATACCTATTTAGTTTAGATCATCTCTGTAGGGAGTCGGTAATATTACCCTATTTTCCTGTACAAATGATTCCCAATCTTTAATTAAAGATTTATATATCTCAGGTTCCTCATTTTTAAGGTTATTGATTTCAGAAATATCAGATAAATGATAAAGCTCAAAATCATTTATGTTAAATGGGAAAGAATTATTAACTATTTTCCATTTGTTTTTAATTAAAATTGAACTCCCACTATGTTCAAAAGCAAAAACATAGTTTTCATCATGGGTATAACTCTGATTTTTCTTAAGGAATGGAATAATACTTTCACCTGTTACACTAATTTCAGAATCGGATTCAGTTAATGAGTAAAGAGTTGGAGCAATATCTAGTACTGAAATAAACTCATCATAAATATTACTTTCAATATTATCTATTCCATACATTATAATTGGAGATCTCATTCCCCCAGAAGTTGTAAATCCTTTGTATAACTTAAATGGATTTGTAATTACTTCTGCCCAATTTTTACCAATTGATATAAATGACTTAGGCGATCCCATCTCATCATAATCGTAGGTGAATTTTTCTTTTATATAACCACCGTATGTCTTATTAAAATAAAAATCCTCTGCAGCTGCTCCATTATCAGACATAAATACAACAACTGTATTTTCTAATATCTCCTTACTCTCCAGAAAAGAAATTAATCTACCGACATTAAAATCTAAGTTTGAAATCATTCCAGCATAAATTTCCATTTTTTTTGACTCAATTGCTTTTTGAGATGGGCTTAAATTATTCCAATTTGATGAAAGTAATTTTGATCGATAATTAGAATCTTCTTGCAAAACTCCTTTTTTAATCATCCTATTAAGTCTTCTTTCTTTAATTATTTCATATCCACCATCGTATACACCAACATATTTATCTGAATAAATTTTATCTACTTGTAGTGGCCAGTGTGGAGCAGTATAAGATAAATATCCAAAAAATGGTTTGTCATCGGATGAGTCTATAAACTCTATTAACTTATCCGTGTAAACATCAGTAGAGTATTTACCTTCTTCCCATAAAACTTTTTTACCATTCTGTGAGAATGCTGTATCTGGGTATCCCCTGATAGGCTTATTGTTATCGTAGTGAGTAAAAGCACCTGGAAGAAGTGAAAATGTTTTATCAAAACCTCTCTCGAAAGGGTCTCCCCCAATATGCCATTTTCCTGACATAAATGTGTTATAACCATTTTCTTTTAGTACCTCTGGAATAATTTTAACTCTCTCAGATAAGGAACCTTCATACCCATAATTTTCAGAACTGAATGCCTGAATTCCTATACCAGCCATATGGTTATCATTACCAGATAATAACATAGCTCTAGACGGTGCACAAGACGGTGCAGCGTAAAAATTTGTGAATACTACACCTTTTTCTGCAAGATCATCAATATTTGGTGTACTAATCTCGCTCCCAAAATACCCTAAATCGCTATATCCTAAATCATCTGCTAAAATGATTAAAATATTTTTTTTATCTTTTTTCTGTGGAGCACAAGAAATAAATAATAATACAATTAAAAAATTAGTTACTGACTTTATCAAATTGAACATTATAAATTTTTAAGCTTTTTATCGAACTATCCTCCTCTATAAAGTCTACAAATAACTTTTCTAACCACTTCTCATCTTTATCAGTTAGAAATGTATTACCCTCCCACCATTCTAAATCAAAATTTTTGATATTATTATTTATATCAAGATTTAGGTAATATTTTTTTCTAGATTTTTTTCCTTCTCTCTTTAAGAGAGTGACAATTATATCCCCGTACATATCATTAGAATATTTACCCACGAAATCCTCTAGTTCAAAGGATAGTTTTTTTGACTTGTCTCTATTCTCGAATGATTCATAATATGATTTTTTATATCTCTCACTTCTTTCATTATATAATTCGAAAACCTCTAAATTCCAATCTCTTGAGTTATCATCAAAAAGAAGCAGATCAAAAATTTTATATACCAGAGCATGTCTTAACTCTGCTCCATCCATATTTGCAAAAACTTGAAGACCAATATTTTTATCCCTAACCATTGCGATTATGGCAACAAGACCTTGTAAACTCCCTGTATGCATATCAATCTTAAGTCCTCTGTAGTCGTGTTGAAACCAACCAAGGCCATACGTTCTCCAATTCGGTTTAGTGAGTTTAGATGTAGGATAAAATGAACTTCCAATAATAATTTGAGGCTCGAAGATATAGTTAAATGTTTTTTCAGATAAAATTCTTTTACCTTCAACTTCACTATTATTTAGTAAAAAGAATAAATATTTTTCCATATCATCAACACAGGACCACATCATCCCAGCAGCTCCAATCTGATCAGATATTGTAAAAGGGACGTTTACTATACCTTCATCATAATCAATCATATGCGGATAAGTATGATTACCGTACTCAAAAATATCTCTAGACCATGTCAATGTACATTCAAGACCAATAGGCTCCAAAATATTATATTGAATGAAGTCTTGCCAAGTCTGACCAGAAACCTTCTCAATTAGCCTTCCAGCAACTACATACATTATATTCTGATATGTGTAACCTCCCCTGAGAGGATACTTCCTCTTAGACTTTGAGAAATTGAATAGAAGCTCATCAATTGAGGTGCTGTCTGTTGTCCATAGCCTATCTTCATTTCCTATCCCTAAATTATGAGTCAAAAGATCTTTTACTCTTGCGTCATTTGTAATATATGAGTCTGATAAGTTAAAATCAGTTAAATAATCAACTACTTTATCATTCCAACCTATTGAGTCTCTATCAACAAGTATACCTAACCCCATTCCTATAAATGCCTTTGTAGTAGAGGCCATAGAGAATATTGTTTTTGTGTCAACTTGTTCACCTATGAAATAGTTTTTGACACCGTATGTATTCTTGAAAATAGTAGAATCATTTTGAACTACTACTATACTCATACCCGGAATTTGCCATAATTCCTTTCCCTTAATAGCAAAATCATCAATTATTTTAACTTTATCTTGAGAGTATCCAACTGTATTAAATATAAATAAATAAAAAATTAAAATTTTTTTCATTTGGCTATATTATATCCTTAACTACCCTAAAACCTATATGTGAAGAACCTGTGTCTGGTGTATTCTTCATCCTCATTGAATTTCTATATCCTTTACAATAAGACTTATTACAAAGGAAACTACCTCCCCTTACAACTCTCTTAAGAGCATAAGGCTCGAATGGGTCAAAACTTTTTTCGGGACCAGTGGGATTGTCTGAGATAAAATTTGAGACTGACTTATAGTAATCATAATTATAGAGGTCTGAACACCATTCCCAGACGTTTCCAGACATATCATACAATCCAAAATTGTTTGGAGGATAATTTTTTACTGGAGAAGTAGATTCAAAACCGTCAATTTTAGTGTTTGATTTAGGGAATTCACCTTCCCACGTATTTGCGAATGAGCTTAGGTTTATGTTATCTCCCCAACTATATTTTTTACTGACTAGACCGCCTCTAGATGCATATTCCCATTCTGCCTCTGTTGGTAATCTACCTCCCCTCCACTCAGCGTATGCTACTGCATCAAACCAACTCACATGGACAACAGGATGGTTTTCTTTACCATCTATCGAGGTACCATCTCCTCCAGGTTTCCTCCAATTAGCACCTGGTAGTAACTCCCACCACATTGAATGGTTATTGAGACTTGAAACATTATCATTTTTTTTAAAAACTAGTGATGAAGGGGCTAGAAGTTGAGGATCTGGTTTTGGTGTATTTGGGGGAAGATCTTTCTTTATTTCCTCCCAATCAAGCGCTAATTCAGCTGTAGTTATATACCCTGTCTCATCAACAAATTTTTGAAATTGGGCATTTGTTACCTCTGTCTCATCCATCCAGAAAGAATTCACTTTCACTTCATGAACTGGGAATTCATCAGGGTTAGCATCTTCATCATTACTTCCCATTAAAAAATTTGATCCACTGATAAGTACCATACCTGAGGTATCTATATCATTATTTTGAATATTTTTTTCCTGCTTACACGACAAAAAAAATAAGGATAGCATAAAAAAATATGAATTTTTCATAAGTTTAAATAATAAATAGATTCATTTTATGTTAAATGAATTTAAAATAGATAATAATTAAATAAAAAAAATATGAGGTATTTATTAATCATCACAATGTTTTTAATAAGTTGTGATGCACCAAAAAATAATTTTGGTTATGTAAGAATTGACGATGAAAAAAGCAGAAATATTGTAGAACTCTTTGAGGCAGTTGAAGATGAGAATATTGAATTTTTAAAGGAAATATTTTCTAAAGATTTAAAGTTTACAGACCCTAACGGTACAGAATTAAATAAAGATGAATTTATCGCTGGAGTAGAAAACATATTTGATATGTTTGATGATGTAGAGTTTGAAGATTCAGAGTATTCTGACTATGATGGCCTAGCAGTAGAAACAACTTATTATTCTAATGGTCAGGTATGGACAAATATCTGGAGCAGATTTGAAGGTAAAGGAAAATATACCGGAAATGAGGTAAGCTTTCCTTTTCACATTTCTTATCTATGGGAAGGTGATAAGATTATTGAAGAGGTACAATTCTTTAGCACCAAAGTTTTTGATGCTGAGAATGAAGCAAAAAATAACCAACTAAAATAATTTATAGTTAAACTTTTTTAGTTCCCAAGAATATCTTTGCTGAACAAGTGAAATTAGTTCATCATCATAATATTCTTGGGTTATTTTTGATTTTCTACCTACATTTTTCTTTACTATACCATCTAACATGGGAAGATTTAGTGTTGAGAAAAGAGCAGGAATTTCCTTATTAAATTCTTCAAGTTTAATAACCTTATCAACTAAAGAGCCTCCATTTTCATCAAAAATTAATTTATCTAGAGAGTAAGTGCCATACTTCCTCCACCTGTGATAATCCTTACCTCCACCACCAACTCCACAATTTTCTGTACTCAATAACCAATTTTTAAATGACGGCCTAAAAATAGAGGGCCTCCTCTTATAAATCATTTCGTATAGAGAAACTAACCTGTTATAAGGGTTTCTTGTACATATTATTTTAAAGTAACTGTCATATTCCCAACCTAAATCCTCAAATATTTCTTTTGTTTCAAGTGGTGATATATGAGTATAAAATGGTAAATTTTCTCCTTGCTCTCTGACATTATTATTAACTCGTAAATCAGAGTAAGGATCTAGCATTTCTCTAAAACTATCCGAACCTGTCTTAGGATTACAAAAAAAAATAAATTTGTATTTATGAGATACCCTCATTCTGCAAATTAAAACAAATAATTAGTATGTATAAAGAGAGTTTGATTAAGTTTAAAGTATGAAAAAATTATTTTTAACACTTATATTAATTGGATGCTCAATAATAGAAAATGAAAATACGCCAAAAAATCAAAGTTTAAAATATGATGATTTAGTTCTACTTTTCAATGATTGGAGGAACTTTGAAAATCCTCCACTTCTTGATGGAGCTCCAGATTACACAAGAGAAAGATTTGAGGAAGACCAAAGTGAATTTTTAGAGTTAAGAGAAAAATTACATTCATTTGATATAGATAACTGGCCAATAAAAGAACAGATTGACTGGCACGTAGTAAGAGCTGAAATGAACGGCTACGACTTTAATTATAGAGTTCTCAAGCCTTGGGAGAGAGACCCTGCCTTTTACCAAACAATATGGATGTATCAGAGCGATGTTCCTGCCCACGAAGGACCAACAAATCATGGAGTCCTTGAATTCTGGATGTATAATATCCCTCTAGACAAAGAGTCTGAAAAAAAGATACTAAAGGAATTAAAATCTATTACCCCATTTCTAGAGCAGGCGAGAAAAAACTTGGTAGGTAATGCCAAAGAGTTGTGGGATGCAGGCATCCAAAATCTTAGACAGCAAAGAGATAATTTAATTGTTATTAAAACATCTCTTAACCTTGATGCTGATAATATAATTAATGATGAAATAGATGTAGCAATAAATTCAACTGATAATTTTATAAATTGGTTAGAAGAAGAGTCAAAGAATAAGACTGGGCCATCAGGAATAGGAAAAGAAAATTATACGTGGTACCAACAAAATGTCCATCTCCTACCTATGACCTGGGAAGATGAGGTAAGGTTATTACAAAGAGAGCTAGACAGGGCATGGTCGTCACTAAAACTTGAGGAGCATAATAACAGAAATTTACCAGAACTCGAGCCTGCAAATACAGAAGATGATTTTAAGATTTTGACAGAAAAAGGAGTAAGAAGATTTATTGACTTTATAAAAGAAAAAGAAATTATGCCTTTTAAAGATAATATGGAACCAGCCCTCAGAGAACGCATGGGAAAATATGTTCCTGAAGACGAGAGAAATTTCTTCAATATAGGACTTCATATCGATCCCTTACCACTTTACTCTCATTTTGTTCATTGGTTTGATCTAGCTGAGATGAGAGATAATCCGCACGAGAGCACAATCCGAAGAAATGCCCTACTCTATAATATATTTGACACTAAAAATGAGGGTTATGCCACAGGAGTTGAGGAGATGTTTATGCATGCAGGACTTTATAATGAAAGTCCAAGGTCAAAAGAGATAGTTTGGATAATGATTGCCCAGAGGGCAGCAAGAGGATTAGGATCACTTTATGCTCACGCAAACGAGATGACAATGCAAGAGGCTGGTGGAGTACATGTGAAGTGGACACCTAGAAGATGGATGAATAGAGAACCACACTTACTTCAGTTTGAGCAGCATCTCTACCTCAGACAGCCCGGTTACGGTACTTCATATATCACAGGGAAATACATGTTAGAGAAAATTTTAGCAGAGTATGCCGAGAAACTTGAAAAAGAAAATAAAGAATTTACCTTAAAAGAGTTTTTCAAGAACTTTAATGAGGCAGGTAATATCCCAGTAAGCCTAGTCAGGTGGGAGATGTTAGATAAAATAGATTAGTATGCATAGAGTAATTGTTTTAGAAAAAAACAAAATATCACTTATTGACTCAAAAGATAATACCACCAAGTGGTCTATTGAGGATAAAAATAAGATGGTGAGCACTTATAGGCTTGATAATTATATATTCCTTTATACTTTCAATGGTTGGACAAAAATGTACACATCTCTTATAAATATCGATACAGGTGAATTCTATTGGAGAGACAAAGAATTAAATGCTTCAAGTAATTGTATCGCTAAGGATAATAAACTTTTCTATGTCGATAAATCATTTAATATAGTGGTGATAGAAATTGAGTCTGGAAATATGATAATGGAGGAAAAATACACTTATAAAAAGTGGTATTCATCCGTTTATCCTCAACTTGTTGTCTACGGAGATAGAGTCATTGCATTTACAAAAAAAAATGCTGTACGGATTGATCTAAATTCAAAAAAATTAATCGATTATAATTTTAGAAATCTTGACTTGAAAGACGTCTTATCAATGTCAGATAGATATAATATCACAGTAAACAGGTATACATCATCTGGATCAGGTGGAGATACTTTTATGTTCGGAGCCTATGCTGCAGACGCAGGTGGATACGGTGGTGGTGACGCTGGCGGTGGAGTCGGTGGAGATGGCGGTGGTGGCTAAAATTCATTTTCAACTCCCAAACCAAACAAAGCAAAATCATATTTTACTGGGTCTAGTTTATCAAATGACCTTAAACTTTTATCAAGTTCATTTAGAGTTAATAAGTCGTTAGTTTTTCTTTTCACTATTCCTAATTTTTGAGATATTCTCAGTGTATGAGTATCTAGAGGACAAGATAGTTTTGATGTAGGAATATTTTTCCATAAGCCTAAATCAACATTACAGTCTCTTACCATCCACCTGATAAACATATTAATTCTTTTACAGGATGATTTTTTTAATGGATTTGATATATGTTTCAGCGTCCTTTCTGGAAATTCTATTGAAAAAAATATATCTCTAAAACGACTTATAGACTCAAACATTTTATCTTCATTCTCTCTCGAAAAAAATACCTGTTCTAGTCCTCCATAGTTTAAATAAATATTTTTTAGAGAATAAATGAAAAATTTCAAGTCATCAGAATTAAATGTTCTGTGGACAAATGAGATCCTATCAATTTGTTTTTCATTAGCATTTATGATAAAATCATATGGTGAATTACCCAAGATACTCATCATCTTATTTGCATTATTAATAATCATTTTTCTGTTACCCCAAGAGATAATAGATGTTAGAAATGCTGAGATCTCGATATCTTCTCTTAAATTAAATTTATGAGGGATTTGTATAGGATCTTTCTCAATAAATGATTCCGTGTTGTACTTAGTATACATCTCATCTAAAAAGTTTTTTAAATCATTTTTGGAATTAAATCGTTTCATAAGTGATGTTAAGAGATCTATCATACAAAGATTCAGAAATAGAGAAAGAAATCAACAATCTTATAGGAAAAGAATTTAATTTATTAGAAAAATTAAAGAGAGGAGGAACTGGATCAAGACAGCTCATAATCAAAAAATCAGATAATGATATTTATGGCATCCTATCTAAATCATACGAACTTAATAAGTGTAACATCGAAATTAGAGAAAAGGGAATTATAATCTATTTTAGGTCAAGACAGTCAACATACGGCCTTTCAATACCTTATTACAAACTTGTCATTTTCAAAGTCGACGATAATCATTATACACTTACATATGATGAATATTATTTAAAAGTTAGAGTAGAAACTAGTTCAGATCATAAATTTTTAAAGAAGGTACTAAAAGAAAAAGCACAATATCTAGATGCATAAAATGAAATACAATCAAGCTATAACTGTTACAAAAGAAATAGAGGCAAGTCGTGGTGAATTATGGAACTTTATTTCCTCACCGGAATATCTTAATGACTGCCATCCATTCTGTAAAAAAAATACAATTATAAAATGGGAGAAAGGTAATCATTCCGATATTTTAGAGTACTTGAATGGACTAGTTTATATGAGAAATTTTTTTAAATGGGAAGAGAAGAGAGGATACTCTCTTTTAATTGGCGAAGAAAAAAAACAACAGTCAAAAGTTGTATGGGAGATTAACTCTCAAAAAAATAAAACCTTTTTAACAATAACAGTTTACCCATATTTTTTAAGTAATTACCCAAAATTTATTTCATTTGTGCCCTATAAATTTTTAATTAAGCCAAAACTAACATCATATCTCAACTCAGTAATTGGTGGTATCAATTTTTACATGGTTAATAAAATCCCTGTTAAAAGAAATATGTACGGCAAACATTCATGGTTCTCATAAATTAATGTCATATTTCATCCATATTTTTTATTAAGAATATATCATTGTATTTTTAGATATGAAGAATTTTGGTAAATATATTTTCGAGACGCTAGCCATTTTCATAGGTATTCTCCTATCCTTTAGTGTTGACAGATGTACAAGAGAAAACCAGGAGATAGAGGAAACAAAAAAATCAGTTCTTACTCTAGTAAAAGAGATAGAAAATAATATATACTACTGCGAAAATCACTTGATTCAGCTAGAAAATATGAAAAAAATCAATGAGATAATAACTAGTGATTTCACTCAAAATCTAAAAAAAGATAAACTGATTGAACTTCATAATGAATATCCCTTTGGACATAGCTACGATATAAACGGAAATCTTATCTATTGGAATAAAGAAGAAAATTATAAAAATATTTATCAGTGGATGATCACATGGTGGAATACTTTTGCCCCTGAAGATATCTACTTCAAAAGTTTAGTAAATTCCGGAAATCTAGTTTTAATAGATGATTATGATGTAAGTAGGGAAATTGAGGCAGTATATACAACTAGAAAAGAAAGAGTTGTTGTTAATTTATCATTACTAAAAGAAAATTCAGATAAGATAAGAGCATGGGCAGAAGAGAAGAGGAATAGTTCAAAAAACACTATAACAAGAGAATTTGCATATAATAAGCTTCAAGATTTAAAACTTTTAAATCTTCTAGAGGACAGAGACTACCATATAGGACTCAGAGTAATGAGTTTAAAAAATTACATTAAATCCTTAAAGAATTTAAAAGAATTAATTGAGGCTAAATACAAATAAAAAACCCATCATAAGATGGGCTTTTAAATTTTGTTTTTTGAGAATTTAATTTAATTCTAACGTGACTTCTAAGTCAATATCATCAACAATTAACTTATCACCTAAATTTTCAAAGAAAGACCCAGACCTAAATCTGACATCATATAACGATCTGTCAAATGTTAAATTAGCATTAATAACATCTCCGTTAACATTAACATCAAAAGTAATAGGATGTGATATTCCCTTTATTGTTAAGACTCCTTGAACTTCATAAGAATTATCAGATTTTTTTGTAGATGATGTAGTTTTTATTGATGATTCCTTAAACTTATCAACAGAGAAAAAGTCATCTGACTTTAAATGTCCCTCAAGCTTCTTCCCCCACTCTCCTTGTAAATCTTCAACAACAAGTGATTCCATATTTACATTTACTTCACCTGAAACACCATTATCATCAATAGTAATACTTCCCGAACTTATATTTAATTTTCCAAAATGGATCTTAGTTGTTATTTCTTTGCCTGTCCATTTAACAAAACTTTTATCAACATTCACAGTCCTCTCATTTGAAAATGACTGGTATGAAATAAAGACAACTAGTAATAATATTAATTTTTTCATATAGTTTTTTTTATCAATTAATTTATTTAAAACGTAAAATTTAAATTTTAGATTCAAGAAAGTCACCTATAACACCCTACACTTTTGAATTTTAAAGAAATAAAAAACCCATCAAATGATGGGTTTTAAAGGTTGCAGTCCCTAGGGGAATCGAACCCCTGTTTCCAGGATGAAAACCTGGCGTCCTAACCCCTAGACGAAGGGACCAATACGGATGCAAATATAAAACAGTACTCAAAAAATCATATTAATTTTAAAAAAAAATAATTTGATAATATTATTTTATTTGATTTCAAATGAATGATATATAGTTTTGCCAAAAATCTAATATATAACTATGAATAAAATAAATATTGCAATCAATGGTTTCGGGAGAATAGGTAGGTTAGTTTTCAGAGCCGCTATTAATAATCCAAATATCAATATTGTTGGAATCAATGATCTTATAGACGCAAACTACATGAGTTATATGTTAAGATATGACACTACTCACGGTAGATTTAATGGTGAAGTTAGTGTCGATGGAAAAGATTTAGTTGTAAATGGAAATAAAATAAGAGTTACTAGTGAAAGAGATCCTGCTAATCTTAATTGGAGTGATATTAATGCTGAGTATGTAGTAGAATCTACTGGGTTATTTTTAACTGAAGATTCTGCGAAGGGACACCTAAGCTCTGGTGCTAAGAAAGTTGTTATGTCAGCTCCTTCAAAAGATGACACTCCAATGTTTGTTATGGGAGTAAATAACTCAAGTTATTCTACTGACATGAACTTTGTTTCTAACGCTTCATGTACTACAAACTGCTTAGCTCCAATGGCTAAAGTATTACATGACAATTTCGGAATCGAAAGTGGATTGATGACTACAGTTCATGCTGCAACTGCTTCACAAAAAATTGTAGATGGACCATCAATGAAAGATTGGAGAGGTGGAAGGGCTGCATTCTCAAATATTATCCCATCCTCAACCGGAGCTGCCAAAGCAGTTGGCAAGGTAATACCTAGCTTAAATGGTAAATTAACTGGTATGGCATTTAGAGTACCAACAGTTGATGTATCAGTTGTAGACTTAACTGTAAACCTTACAAAAGAGACATCATATGAAGAAATCTGTTCTGCAATGAAATCAGCATCAGAAAATGAACTGAATGGAGTATTAGGATATACAGATGAGGCTGTAGTAAGTACTGATTTCTTGGGAGATCCAAGAACTTCCATTTTTGATTCAGAAGCTGGAATAATGCTGAATAGCAAATTCGTAAAGCTAGTTAGTTGGTATGATAACGAGTGGGGTTACTCATCAAAAGTAGTAGAGCTTATTGAATTTATGAATTCTAAAAAATAATTAGATCATCACTATTTTGTTAGATCTCATTTCTTCTATAGCCTGATTTATATCATTCTGATTTAGTCCTTTAGTGTATTTCAACTTGACTCTTGTACTAAAACCTTCATTTGAAGCGTCAATAGCAGTATACTTTACACAGTATTCAGTCGCAAGGCCAACACAATCCACCTTATCTATGCCTTTACTCTTAAGATATTCAGATAAATGAGTAGTAGCTCCTTTTGCGTTATCATAGAAACCGCTGTAGCTATCTATATCTTTATTGGTTCCTTTATAGATGATTTTATTTATTTTTTCATGGTTAAGGTTATTTGGAAAATCAGCTCCAAATGTATCCTGAACACAATGCCTTGGCCATAAAATTTGATCAATTCCATTGACATTTATTATATCTCCAACCTTTTTATCTAAATGACTGTCAACAAAACTTACGTGATCTGTGGGATGCCAATCTTTTGTGGCAACTATGTGATCATAATCATCCATTATCTCATTTATAGGATCAATTATTTTATCCCCATCCTTTACCTCTAAAGATCCTCCTGGAAGAAAATCATTTTGAACATCAACAATTAATAATGTCTTCATTTTCTAAGATTCAAAATCATGTTCTTCTTTTCATTGTATAGGTTTTCTTCAATACCAACTGGGTAAGAATGAGGATTTTCAAGTCTTTTATGTGAATTATCCAACATTTTCAAATCATCTTCTAACCTCTGTTTAATCATTTTTAAAGAAGGACATTTATATATAAGCTTTCCCTTCTCAAAAATTTTAATTAATAGCTTTTCATGGGAATACTTTTTATTAAACTTTTTATATCGGGTAGAATCGTTTGGATCAATCATTTTATTCCCAACTGTTTCAGCTGTAGAAGAGGGTAGAGTTATTTTTTCCAATGAACCCATTATAAATATTAGAGGTCCTATATATCAATGTCAACTAGTTGAATCAGCTATAATTAATATGTTTAATTTCAACACACTAATAGCAACTAAAGCTTCTAGAATGAATTTGAGTTCCAAAGATGATCCTATATTAGAATTTGGGTTAAGGAGAGCTCAGGGAATTGATGGATCTCTTTCAGCAAGTAGAGCTTCATATATAGGTGGGACATCTAAAACTTCTAATGTGTTGGCAGGAAAATTATTTGATATCCCTGTAAGTGGGACACACTCTCACAGTTGGGTTCTTGCTTTTGATAGTGAGTTAGAATCATTTAAAAAATATGCTGAGGTAATGCCTAATAATTGCATTCTGCTTATTGATACATTTAATACAATGGACGGTTTAAATAATGCGATTATAGTTGCTAAAGAACTTGAGAAAAAAAACAAAAGATTACTTGGAGTAAGAATTGATTCCGGTGATCTAGCATATTTAAGTAAAAAGGCTAGGACAAAACTTGATAAAAATGGATTAGAATATGTTAAAATAGTTGCCAGCAATGACCTTGATGAATTTTTAATTAAAA
>CACOFQ010000024.1 GCA_902626505.1 uncultured Marinoscillum sp. | reverse complement strand
GATTAGAAAGCATACCGAGACTAATAATAGTTTTAGATTAAACTGTTGTTTATGCATTAGTAGTTTACATTAATTAATTAATACTCTAAAATATAAAAAAATTTCTTATTAGTTAACATATTTTTTGAAATAGAGACGTAGGAATTTCAGCTAATATTTAATAAGGTATCTTATCTTATCTAAAATCCTATTTTTTGGCATATAATTATCCTCTAATTCCTTCCTAAATGGAATCGGAGTATCAAGTCCCCCAGCCCTAATAACTGGGCCATCTAAGGAATTGAAACAGTGCTCCGTTACCCATGCCGAGATCTCTGCCCCAATTCCACCAGTAATACTGTCTTCGTGTATGATAATTAACTTATTTGTCTTTTCTACAGATTTTCTCACTGCTTCCTTATCCCAAGGCTGAAGAGATCTAAGATCAATTATATCTGCAGAATTACTTGGAATTTTTTTCATAGCCTCCGTAGACCAGTGAACTCCCATTCCGTATGTCACAATTGTAAGATCACTACCCTCTTCAACAAATTTTGCTTTACCAACCTCAGTTGTATAGTAATCATCAAAAACCATTTCTTTATGAGATCTGTATAACGCCTTATGTTCAAAGAAAAGATAAGGATTTGGATCTTCAATTGCGGCATTTAATAAACCCTTTGCGTCTGAAGAACAAGAAGGATACACAATTTTAAGACCTGGGGTATGAAAAAACCAGGCCTCGTTAGACTGTGAGTGAAAAGGCCCTGCAGAAACTCCTCCTCCTGTAGGCATTCTTACCACTACGTCGGCATTCTGGGCCCACCTATAGTGAATTTTTGCTAAGTTATTTATTATCTGATTAAATCCACATGTCACAAAATCTGCAAACTGCATCTCTACAACAGACTTGATTCCCTCTATTGATAAACCTAGAGCTGTACCAATAATTGCAGACTCACAAAGAGGGGTGTTTATAACCCTATCCCTACCAAATTCATCAACAAATCCTTCGGTAACTTTAAAAACTCCTCCATAGTCAGAAATATCTTGCCCCATAATTATCATGTCTTTGTATCTATTCATATTTTGTCTTAAACTATCAGAGATAGCATCTACAAATCTCATCTCAGAGATAGATTTTTCTTTAGGGAATATTATTTTTTGATCGAAAGGATAAAACACATCCTCTAACTCCTCTTTAGGATTTACATTAAACTCTTTTCCATCGAAAGATTCTTTAACTGCTGCATTTACTTCTTTTTTTATTTCTTCTTTTATGTCAGAAATCTCATCTTCTGAATAAATTTT
Organism: uncultured Marinoscillum sp.; assembly: GCA_902626505.1. Classification (GTDB taxonomy): domain Bacteria; phylum Bacteroidota; class Bacteroidia; order Cytophagales; family MED-G16; genus MED-G16. The sequence continues at coordinate 13,217 of CACOFQ010000024.1, read as the reverse complement.
TTCCTCTATCAAAAAGTTTTGATATGTAATTACCGGATCTTTTTTTGACCAGTGTTCCATAACCTCTTTTGGTACATACTTTGTGCCTGATGCCTCCTCGTGACCACGCATTCTAAAGGTAAAGCATTCGATAAGAATTGGTCTAGGTTGTTTCCTAATATCTTCCAGTTTATCTTTTACAGTATTATAGACTTCAAGAATATTATTTCCATCAATTGACAGAGATTCTATGCCATATCCTTCCCCCCTTATTGCTAAAGATTCTCCCTTAAACTGTTCATGATTTGGAGTTGAGAGACCGTATCCATTATTTTCTATTACAAATAATACAGGCAAGTCCCAGACTGAAGCGACATTCAGAGCCTCATGAAAATCACCTTCACTAGTACCACCATCTCCAGTAAAAACTACAGTGGCTTTTTTTTCTTTTTTTAATTTTTTAGCTAGCGCTATCCCATCAGCTATTCCCAACTGTGGCCCAAGATGAGAGATCATACCAACAATATTATGATCCTTTGATCCAAAATGAAAAGACCTATCTCTACCCTTAGTGAATCCATCTACCTTACCCTGAAACTGATTAAATAGCTGTACTAGTGAAATATCTCTATTTGTAAATACCCCAAGATTTCTATGCATTGGAAGGATATACTCATCAATTTTTGTAGCCGCAACGACTCCGACTGAAGTTGCTTCCTGCCCAATACCTGAAAACCATTTGCTAATTTTATTTTGCCTCAATAAAATGAGCATTTTCTCTTCAATAATTCTAGGCTTTAAAATAGCAAGATATAATTCCCTTAGTGTTTTCTTGGTGAGGTTGTTAGTTTGAAACAACATGTTGGTTAATGTTGGATACTAGGGGTATCATTTTACACTCAGTGCAAATAGTTTAGTTTGGTTTACTAAAGTAAATATATATAAATTTTACTTATTGGAGATTAGGTTATCCACAGATAATTTACCTGGTCCTAAGAGAAAAATAAGTATATAAGAGAATAAAAATAAGATTCCTTTTTCCATTTTAGAAAATGGATCATCTATGTGTACATCAAACACTATAATTATAAAAGTATAAATAATTGGTAGGGTAAATAATCTCGTCCAAAAACCAAGAGCAACGAAAATTGGACAAAAGAATTCAGCGAAGGCAACAAGAGCAAGGGATATTTCTTCGTTAAAAAAAAGATGGGTTCTACTCCATACATTACCATCAATAAGACGAATTAATTTTCCATAACCATGCGTCATTAATGACGCGCCAATGACTATCCTAAAAACTAAAAGTGTTATGTCAGTATAATAACTTTTTACAGAACTCAAAAAAATTAGATTTTTCATAATAAAAATATTAACGAGCTAATTTAGATTAATGTTCGAGGTTTTAGATGATATTAATGTAATTTTCTTGCTTAAACATTGAGTTTAATCTTAAATTTGTTTCAATGAGTAATAATTTTAGAATAGGTCATGGGTATGATGTCCACAAACTTGAAAAAGGGAAAAGGTTCGTTATTGGAGGAATTGAAATTGATCATTATAAAGGCGCAGTTGGACACTCCGACGCAGACGTAGTAATTCATGTTATATGTGACGCCTTACTTGGAGCATTAAGCCTTGGAGATATAGGCTCTCATTTTCCAGACACTGACAATAAGTACAAAAATATTGATAGTAAAATTCTATTAGAAAAAGTTTTAGCGTTGGTAAATGATAATAAATATATTATTTCTAATATCGATGTTACTATATTACTACAAGAACCAAAACTTAGAAATCACATAGACTCTATGAGGGATATTTTATCTAAAATTCTAAATATTGAAGTTTCACAAATTTCAATAAAAGCAACAACAACTGAAGGATTGGGATTTGTTGGAAGAGAGGAAGGAATTGCTGCTCATTGTGTCTGCCTTATAAAACAATGAGCCTCAGAATAATTAAAACTTCAGATGGCTCTGACACAATTTTTAATTCCGAACTAAATGAAACCTACCACTCATTGAATGGGTCTATTAATGAATCTAATATCGTGTACATCCAAAATGGTTTGGAGTATTACCTTAATAGAAAGAAAGAAAATAACATTAAAATATTAGAGATTGGATTTGGTACAGGTCTAAACTTTCTTCTAACATATATTTTTCTTGAAAAAAGAAATGAAAAAATATATTATCATACACTCGAACCTTACCCTCTGCCAAATGAAATAATAAAAAAGTTAAACTATATCTCAAAAATTGGAAATCAGTATGGTGATATTTTTAATTTGTCTCACAATCTAAAAAATGATAAAAAAAATGCTGTGACTAAGAAAATAGACTTTTTAAAATCTAAAATTTCAATTGAAGACATTGCTCTTTCAAATAATTACGATATTATTTTCTTTGATGCATTTGCTCCGAGTAAACAGCCAAGTATATGGAATAAAAAAAATTTAAATAAAATATATTCAAATATGAAATATGGAGCAATTCTTGTAACGTACTGTTCTAGTGGACAGTTTAAAAGAGATCTAAAATCTATAGGTTTTGAAGTTGACGTCTTACCAGGTCCCATGGGAAAGAAAGAGATGGTAAGAGCAATTAAATAAATTACCACTCCCTATTATAAAGCTCAATCTTTTCAATTTCTTCCTCATCTAAAGTATTTCCCATACCATGAACTGAAGATACATTAAAGAATCCTACAACAGAATAATTTGAATTAATTGAGTTGTCAGAAATATTAGTGACCAATAAATTAGTTGGGACATTGGATAATGATACAGCAAATAATTCGCTAAAACCTCCAGGTCTATTAATTTGTATTGCTGTCTTATTTAAAAAATCAAATGCCTCAAAGGTCACAGAATGTATTTCGACATAAAGAGAATCTCCTTTCATAAATGGAGATAAAAAATTTCCTTCATCGTCGCTATCAAACTTAGTCAATCCCCTCCTGATTGGAGGTATAAATGGTATTCCATCAATAATAGCTCCTTCAGAAGAGGCTCCAGCATCTATACAAGTTATTATATCTTGTAAACCCGTCTGCAATTCACCATTAATATAACTCTTTATCCAGTAGGCGTCTCCAGGACCTTCCTCTTCTCTTGACCAGAACTCAGCATAATAAGATCCTTCAGGAACCTGCCCTCTTACGAAATTAACACTATCTATTTTTGATGTACGATTAAGTTGTGATTCCGATAAGATATTTATACCATCACTCTGTAAAGTTACACTGAGATAAAACTTTGTTCCAACTTCACCAATATTTTTAGTGATAGAATCTGGCGACCAAATATATTCTCCATCATCAACTTCAGTAAAAGTAAATTGATTTTGATTTTCATCATAGACAAATACACTAGCTCCCACAACTGGAATAGGAGTACTGCTATCTAAATAATTTTGTGATTCTGAAAGTTTTATAACTTGATCTTTTTCTAAATTATTAATCCAGGCATCAACAACAAGTATTGGATCATTTGATGGGAGATCTGGAGTGATTATATCTTCACAAGAAAGTATTAAAACAGATAGAAATATTATATAATATTTTTTCATTAAAATTTAAAATTATAAGTTATAGATGGCACAAAGGACCCAATGATGGAAAGTCTAGTTACCTCCCCAGGAACATAAGAATCTGATACGGTTCCATCACCTTGAGAAAAATAAATTGAAAACGGATTTCTCCTGTTATAAACATTATAAACTCCAATTATAAGGGAGCTGTCATTTTTTCTAGCTCTACCATTTTTCTTTTCTTTCTTACCATTGATTGTGACAGAGAAATCTAACCTATGATAATCAGGTATTCTAAACTGATGTCTCGCACTAGATGCATTATGAGGTATTGCAAATCCTTGAATAACAAACTTTGATGATGGGAAAGTAACAGGAGTACCAGTAAGATAAACGAAATTTCCAGAGAATTGAATTCTATCATTTATTTTGTATGTTGATGTAATTTTAAAATTATGAGTTTGATCATACCTCGTTGGATACCATTGGTGTTGATTAATTCCATCTATTTTCAGTTCAGATCTTCCGAGAGTATAGCTAAACCAACCGTTATAACGACCTCTATTTTTTTTGAATAAAAATTCAAGTCCATATGCTCTTCCAATACCAGTTAAAAGATCACCTTCTATATATTTATTTATTAAAAGATCTGCACCATCAATATAATCGATTTGATTCTGAAGATCTTTATAATATAATTCTAAAGAAGCTTCATATGTATTATTTTTGAAATTTTTGAAATAGCCCAATACATACGCATCAGCAATTTCAGGTTTTATATTATTCGTACTTGGAGTCCAGACATCTAAAGAACTAGAAGCAGCAGTATTCGAGAGCAGATGTATATACTGAGTCATCCTATTATAGCTAGCTTTTAAGGAAGATGTATTTCCTAATAATACATTTAAAGAAACCCTAGGTTCAAGACTAGAATAATTTTGAATAGTCTCTCTTCTATCTACTTTATTTTCAGATATCAGTGGACGCCTATCTCCACTAGAAATCGGATTGCCAAATTCATATCTATCTCCAGGCCCATAGTAGGAATAGAAGGAATATCTTAAACCATAAGAAAGAGTCAATGAAGAAACCTTTTGTTCATTTCCAATATATAAAGCCCCTTCAAACGCATACTTATCTGGTAAAGTAATATCTGTCATTTCTCCATCACTTACACCAATGGCATTTGCAGGTTCAAATCTATAATTTATTAGTTCTGCTCCTATAGAAAGTTCATTACTTGCATTTACAAAATAGGTAAATTCAGGCTTGAAATTATAAGTCTCTACATTTGAGTCCCATTCAAATTTATTTCTATCATCACTACCAAATGCTAGCTGGTAGTCGTAATTACTATAAATAGCTGTAAAATTTGAAAATAACCTGTCATTAAATAAGTGATTCCATCGAATTGTTCCAGTCCTATTTCCCCAATTAAATCCCTGACGAGCGTCAAACTTAAAAATATCTCTTCCTATATAACTTGAAATATATAACGTATTATTTTCATTCAACTCAAAATTTGATTTTGCAGTCAAATCATAAAAATTGAGTGCTGCTCCATCGTCAAAAAAGTTTGAGTTTTTTAAAAATGGTTTAGCAAGAATATCAGCATAAGACCTTCTTAATGCTAATATAAAAGATGATTTATTTTTGACAATTGGTGACTCGAGTGTTAGCCTACTAAAAATTGTTCCTATACCCCCAGAAAGAACCGTATTCTTTTTATTTCCATCTTTCATCCTTATATCAAGTATAGAAGAAATCCTCCCTCCGTACCTTGATGGAATTCCACCTTTATATAGCTTTAAATCCTTAACTGCATCAGGATTAAATACAGATAAGAAACCAAGCAGGTGAGAAGAATTATAAACTGGTGCTTCATCCAAAAGAACTAAATTCTGACCTACTGAACCTCCCCTGACATTAAATCCAGAGGCTCCCTCACCAACTGAGCTGACACCAGGGAGAAGCTGAATGGCTTTTATTATATCATTTTCTCCTAGGAATGTTGGAATCTCGGTAACCTTAGACATATCTAGTTTTGATGTACTCATTTCAATACTCGATATGTTATAGTCTTCGGCAACATCACTGACCACTACACTTTCTAATTCTATATCTGAACTTGTGAGTTCTATATCAATCTTTAAATTAGATGAAAGGTCAACCTCTCGTGATATTGACTGGTACCCTATATATCTAAAATCAATATCATAAACACCTTTATCTAATGTAATTGAATAAAAACCATAGGGGTTGGTAATTGTTCCTGAACTAATTTGATTTATATAAACGGTAGCACCTATTAGACTTTCACCAGACTCAGCATCAGAAATATATCCATTAAGTGTAAATCTTTCTTGGGAATAAGAAGAGATATTTACAAATAACAAAAGAAAAAAAAACTGCAGCGATTTCATAGCTAGATTATAATACGATAAATTAAAATTGTGAGTTATATTATTTAAGGTGAGAGAAAATAATCTTAGCATGATCTCTAGAGTTTTCTATAAACCATTTATTAGTTTTAAGCCCTCCACAAATTACTCCAGCAAGGTAAATACCTTTAACATTTGTCTCCATAGATTCAGGATCATGAACTGGAGTTTTATTTTCATCGTCTCCAAGTTCAATGCCAAGTTTAGTTAAGAATGAAAAATCTGGCTGATATCCCGTCATAGCCAAGACAAAATCATTATCTATAACCTTATCTCCATCGGGAGTAGACAAATGAATTTTATCTTCTTCAATTTTTATGATGTTTGAATTAAAGTATGATTTAATAGACCCTTCCTCAATTCTATTTTCTACATCAGGTTTAACCCAATACTTAACACTATCACTTAAGCTTGGCTCTCTTATAATCATAGTAACTTCTTTTGCTCCCTTTCTGTATGTTTCTAGGGCGACATCAACAGCAGAATTTGCTGCACCAACAACGGCAACTCTCATACCAAAATATGGATGAGGCTCGTCATAATAGTGTTTAACTTTTTCGAGATCTTCGCCAGGCACTTCAAGTTTATATGGAATATCATAAAAACCTGTAGATATAATAATTTTTTTTGCGGAATAATCTCCTTTCGAGGTTTTAATATGAAAATTATTTTCTTTTACAATATCTGTAACCTCTTCATAAAGATTAATTTTCAGATCCCACGACGAAACAACTCTCCTGTAATACTCAAGAGCTTCAGATTTTGTAGGCTTAGAGTTATGAGATATGAATGGAACATCTCCAATCTCGAGTTTATCTGAGGTTGAGAAGAAGGTCATATTTTTTGGGTAATTATATAATGAGTTCACTAAGCAACCTCTATCTACTATTAAATAGCTTAAATTATTTTTTTTTGCTTCTATGGCACAACATATACCAATAGGGCCTGCGCCAATAATACATACATCAAAATTCATAATTATTTTTTTAGAATTTTAAAATTAAGATCTAATGGATTTAAATTTTGTATCAAATTTTGTATCAAATTTGAATCATAAAAACTTATCATATTTTCTTTTCTTTCCTGAATAGATTTTTCAGGCCTAATATAATTATCTAATTCAGAAACTTTTTTCATCAAATTATCATTATTGTTCTTTTGCTTATTAATGTATCGCCTTTCTATCTGAAGAAGTCTTTTTTCCATTTTTTTTGCAGTTGCTAAAACATGAGGTTTCATTGTTGGATCTTCTTTTTCAAATTTATCTGATAAATTATTAAGTAGATTTTTTATTTGTTCAATTTCTTTTTTAAAATTTTTTGATTCTACTAAATCTATTGAAAGAACTTTGTCCTCAATAACATTTTTATTTAAAAATAAATCTTCTGTAGATAGTTTTAGCTTATTAATTAATTTTTGAGTTTTATGATTTAATAACAAGACAAAATCCCTAGGAATAAGAACTGGGTATTGGATTTTGTAATGACTGAAAAACTTTATGAAACTTTGCCAGTAGACGATTTCTGCTGGCCCTCCTACATAACAAACATTAGGAAGAATTTTTTGTTGGTATAAACACCTAGTAATAACATTGGGACTAAATGAATCAGGAGAAGACTCAATTTTATCTTTGATCTCCATCTCAGAAAAGGAAAATTTAGATGATAATATATTATACTTATCTGATTTCTCTATCCTATTTCTAAAATCAGAACCTTGATAGAAAAAATTGATTTTTCTAACATAAACCTCAGAGTCACTATCCGAAGATTTTTCTATTTTCTCTATTGTATTATTAACTATATCATCAACCATTATGTCTTGAATTAACCCTTTCATTCTTTTTGAATTAGGGTCAAAAGTAATTAGTCCATATTCACCAAAAAGTGAATTCATATATTTCCTTACCGCTCCAGATAATGTGTCTCCAGAGAGGTATGCATCTCTAAAAAAATCGGGAATAGAAATGTTTTCATCAAAAATATTTTTTAAAGATTCAGTCTTTAAATTTCCTACAGGACCATTAGACTCAATATCCCAATCATATGATTTTCCATTAGTATAAAATGACTTTATTTCCTCAAAATCATGATCTTCTGAAGCCATCCAATATACCGGAATAAAATTATATTTTGGGTGCTTTTTTGATAGGTGCCTCGCGAGGTTAATAGCAGATACAATTTTATAAATTACGTACATTGGTCCAGTAAAAATATTAAGCTGATGGCCAGTTGTAATGGTATAAGTATTTTTAGATTTTATTAGGTCAATGTTTTCTTTTACCAGAGATGGTATTTCTATTTTTTTATACTGAGACTGAACCTCTTCATAGAGCAACTCTCTGTTTTCATTAGAAAACTTTAAGCTTTCAAGAGTATTTAATATGTTTTTTTCTTTTGGAAAATAAGAGACAGATTCTTTCTCTATAAAATTCAGAAATTTTTTCGAGAAGTTTCCAGTTTCCTTAAAGCTTATAGTCTCCTTATTCATTATATTATTTTACCAACAAGATCGTAGGCTCTTGCACTTACTATTTTAGCATCATAAAACTCCCCTATTCTCAAATGAGAATTTTTTACTGGGATAATAACTTCATTATCAACCTCCGGAGAGTCAAACTCTGTCCTTCCAAAATAATTATTTTTATCACCTCTATCTATTAACACTTTAAATGTTTTACCTACCTTCTCTTGATTAATTTCATGAGATATTTTTTGTTGCAAGCTCATAATAGAGTTATATCTTTTTCTTTTTAATGTTTCTGGGACATTATCTTCAAAAGAATGTGAATGGGTTCCTTCCTCATGGGAATATGTGAATACACCAAGCCTATCAAATCTATTTCTAGAAACAAAGTCACACATTTCCTGAAAGTGTTTTTCTTCCTCACTAGGATGACCTACTATTAGAGTAGTTCTAATAGATATATCTGGATTTATATCCTTTATTTTTTTAATAAGATCATCTGTCCTTTCTCTTGTTATTCCTCTTCTCATCATCTTAAGAATTTCTGTTGAACCATGCTGAAGAGGTATATCTAAATAGTTACATATATTATCTCTTTCTTTCATTACCTTGATTATATCAAGAGGGAAACCTGAGGGGTATGCGTAATGGAGACGAATCCAGTCTAATCCTTCAATATCTGAAAGCCTTCGAAGGAGATCAGGTAACTTTCTTTCACCATATAAATCAAGACCATAATAAGTAGAATCTTGAGCTATAACCATTATCTCCTTTACTCCATTTTTTACTAAATTTTTTGTTTCGATAACTAAATCCTCAATAGATTTAGATCTATGTTTTCCTCTCATAAGAGGAATAGCACAGAAGGAACAGGGCCTATCACAACCCTCAGAAATTTTTAAAAATGCATAATGAGAGTCAGTTGTTATAACCCTTTCTCCAATAAGTTCATTCCTATACTTTGCCTGAAAATTTTTCAGTAAATCAGGTAAATCTCTTGTTCCATAGAAGCCGTCAACTTCAGGAATATCTTCCTCTAAACTACTTTTATATCTTTCAGATAGACAACCTGTAACATATAATTTTTTGATATTACCAAACTCCTTTTCTTTAGCATAAGAAAGAATAGTGTCTATAGACTGCTGCTTAGCATTATCAATAAAACCACAGGTGTTAACTATGACAATATCAGGGTTTATATCATCTCTCTGATGATATGCATCTCTGTTATTTCCCTTGAGTTGGGTTAAGAGAACTTCAGAATCTACAATATTCTTTGCACAACCTAGAGTAACTATATTAATCTTATCCTTAGACTTTGTTTGCATATAATATTTTTTCGGAAGTAAAATTAACGAATTATATGTAGCTAGGGTTAAATTCTTTTTTTTAGACTATTTCTGAGTTTTTACAATATTAAAAATTTTTCTCTTCCCTGTCTCATTTTCAACAACTTCTACTAGATATGTGCCATTTTCGTATCTAGTCATCTCAAGAAATAAATCTTCATACGGTAAACTTTTTTCTTCAAGAATCCTACCAAGTTTATCAATCATTCTAATATGATAAATACCAACTGGATCGCCTCCTTCAAATATTACACGATCAAAAGTTGGATTTGGAAAAGCCTTCATCTCTAAAAGAAAACTTGATTCGATCCCTGTTGGAATAACATCAACAATTAAAGGTTGATGAAAACCTTGTGTCAGAGTTATATCAGAATTATTAATTGTTGATATAGCCAATTCACCTATAGTCCAGCTTATTGTATAATCATCAGATGAATTACTGTTGCCAGAGGATGAGATAACTGATTGAGATATTAAATTATATGATATAAGAAAGAATATTGGAAAAATTAGCCTTGTCATTAATACTAATTTAAGAAAAAATTAAAAAATTATATTTAAAGAATCTTCAAAATTAGTTGTAGAATAATTCAAAAGATTTTTAGCCTTAATTAGATCAAAACCTGTTTTATAAGGCCTCTTTGCCTTCTGGTTCAGATCACTTGTTTTTACATGATTAATTAAACTTTTATTAAAAGAAAAATTATCAGCTATCCTGTTACCTATATCATAATAACTCAACTGCTCAGGGCCACAAATATGATATATTCCATTTGCTTTTTTTTCAGAGGCACTGATACAAGCTCTAGAGAGATCGTCAACAAAAGTAGGCATTCTTACCTGATCGGATACTAGGTTAACACTCTTACCTTCTTCTAAATAAGATTTTATAAATGTTACAATATTAGGCTTATTATGAACCCCATAAACAAGTATAGTCCTCAGGATTGAGTGGCTTATATTACTATCCAAAATTATTCTCTCACCCTCCAGCTTACTTTCGGCATAATACCCTTGTGGGTTGGGTTTATCATTTTCTAGATAGATACCAGATTCTTTCTTGCCATCAAATATATAGTCTGTAGATATGTGTGTTAGATGTGAACCATATCTATTACACATATCGACTAAATTTTGTACACCCTCTACATTTACCTTCCAACATAATTCTCTTTCTTCCTCACATAAATCTACATCTGCTATTGCTGCAGAGTTAATAACTACATCAGGCTTTTCTGATTCAAAAAAGGAATCAACTTCATTTTTATCAGTTATATCAACTTTATATTTTGCTAAACCTTCAATATTTCTTGATGATGAGTAAACAATATGATCAGATTCTTCTAATAGTTTAAATAATGAATTTCCTACTAATCCATTAACTCCTGTAATAAGTATCTTCATTACTCTGGGTAAGTGTATCCGTAATTTTTAGTAATCTTCTCTTTACCTATTTTGTCTACCTTAAAAATCATCGGAATATCTTCCACTGGTTTATCACCAGGTCCAGTTTTTACAGCTGCTATCTTATCAATCACTTCAAGGCCTTCAACAATTCTACCAAAAACTGTATATCCACCATCAAGGTGAGGAACTCCACCATCTGTTGTATATGCCTTTAGGATTTCATCCGAAACCTCTTTTCTTATCTTTATTCCATACTTCTCTTCACATGCACTGCTCAATGAAATAGCAAGTCTTTGAGTCTCTTCCGGATCATTTTGAGCATCTATAAACTTTTGTCTCATATCAGCATATTCATCCTCTTGTAATAGTCTACGAACCCCACCATATAAAGCATTAATATCTAGAGTTAATTCATCTTCAGTATAGACTTTACCTTGAACTATATAAAATTGACATCCACTTGACTCCTTGTTAGGATTTACATTATCTCCCATCCTCGCAGCAGCAATTTCACCTTTTCTATGAAAAAGATTATTATTGAATTCAGCTGGGATGGTGTAGTCAATTACTTCGTCATCATTTATTAAATTAACATCTCCACCCTGAATCATAAAGTTTTCTATAACCCTATGGAATATTGTTGAATCAAATTTTCCAGATTCACTTAACTCTATAAAATTTTTTTTATGAAGCGGGGTCTCATCGTATAAAATCGCTTTCATATCTCCATATGGAGTTGAGATTGTAATTAGTACGTCTTTATTCATAGCGCAAGATTGGATTAAAATGATTATAATAAAAATTAGTTTTTTCATAGTTTAAGCTTTTACCTTTTTGAAAAGGTTTGCAATTTTAATAGACAAATCTAAAAATAAAATTTTTGGGTTTGCATTTCTATCTAAATATCTAATGTTTTCATCAAGAATAATTATTATTTTCTCAAACTCTTTCTGTTTTAATGTTTTTCTAAAATTTGAAATAAAAGACATTTCTTCATCTGAAATCTTTGATAAAGACTCATCTATGCTGGAGACCAAAGCTTCCCTCATAAGCTTTAAAGAATAAGTAAGAAATGTTCTTTTTTTTATTTTTGAAAGTGAATTAAACCAATCAACTTGATTGTTTATATCTTGAAAATTTTGAGAATAACAAGCTCGCATCCAAACTTTTAATTGATTTAGGTCCTCAGAATTAGAAACAAATAAATATTTTTCTGCTTTATTAATGTCACCGTTTGAAAGATAAATAGCTTGGTCAACTTCTGATTCGCTTATATCTATATGAGAAGATAAATATTTTTTCATGTCCTCATCTAAAAATCTTTTTACTTTAAATGATTGAACTCTTGACTTAATTGTCGAAATCAATTTTTGATCATTATTTGTAACAATAAAAAATAATGTGTTTCCGGGAGGTTCTTCTAATATTTTAAGCATTGCGTTTGATGTGCTTAAGTGAAGATATTCAGGAAGCCATAAAATATTAATTTTAAAAACAGATTCGAATGGTTTAAGTGCAAGCTTCTTAACCAAATTTCTTACCTCATCTTTTGAGATATTAGGTTGTTTATTCTCAAAACCATAAATTTCAAACCAATCCTCAACAGTAATATAAGGAGATTCAATAACTGAACTTCTCCAACTATGAATAAACTTATCACTAATTACTTCCTTATTTATTTTTGGTGTTGGAGCAACAGGAAATACAAAATTTACATCAGGATGAATTAACTTATCCATTTTGGAACATGAAGGACATTCTCCACAAGAATCAGTATTTCTATTCTGACAATTAATATATGTGGCAAAAGCAAGAGCTAATGATAGGTTAGCAGAACCTTTCTGACCTATAAATAACATTGCATGATGAATTGTATTTGAATTATAAGAATTAATTAAAATTTTTTTTTCATCATCTAGACCTGGTATTTCAGAGAATCTCATAATTTAATTAAACAAGTATAAAAAAAAAGTCTTCAAAGAAATGAAGACTTTCACAATTTGTGTAAATAGATACTAACTTTCTTTAGATTCATCAGTAGA
>CACOFQ010000023.1 GCA_902626505.1 uncultured Marinoscillum sp. | reverse complement strand
TACGCCATCTCCATCTCCATCGTCATCATCAAAACATACATCACCAATTCCGTCTCCATTTAAATCCAACTGATCAGGATTAGCAATTAATGGGCAATTATCTTCAATATCTGGAATTCCATCATCATCATCATCTGTGTCACAAACATCACCTATTCCATCTCCATCTGTATCTAATTGGTCTGCATTAGAAGTAAAAGGACAGTTGTCACCACCTCCACCTCTATCACTATCTATAATTCCATCATTATCCGAATCTGAGTCACATCTATCTCCGAGTCCATCTCCATCTGTATCTTGTTGATCTGGGTTGATATAATATCTACAGTTATCCTCAGAATTTAAAATTCCATCTCCATCCTCATCATTAAAACATACATCACCAATTCCGTCTCCATTTAAATCCAACTGATCAGGATTAGCAATTAATGGGCAATTATCTTCAATATCTGGAATTCCATCATCATCATCATCTACATCACAAGCATTTCCTCCTCCTCTTGTGGTTTTTGTATCATCTGTATCAAGTTGATCTGGATTAAAATCTAATGGACAATTGTCTTCCTTATCTACAATTCCATCATTATCTGCATCACTAAAACATGCATCGCCTTTACCATTTTCATCTAAATCCTCTTGCTCTGGATTATATATAAAAGGACAATTATCTTCAAAATTTAGTACTCCATCTCCGTCCTTATCATCATCACATATATCACCAATACCATCGTTGTCAATATCATTTTCACTTCCACTAGAAAGTGCACAATTGTCACATTCATCCCCTATTCCGTCTCCATCGGTATCTTTCTGATCGAGATTTGCATTGTATGGGCAGTTATCAAGACTATCTAAAATCCCATCTTCATCAAGATCGTAATCATAGCTATCTGACAACCCAAAAAGATGAAGTTTTTTTTCGCTTTTACCACTATTATAACCGTAACCAACTATAGCAATAGAATCGTTTAGAATTTCTATATCAGAAGCAAAATTATCTTCATCTTGATCAATAAATATTGCTCCGTCTTTCCCCCAGCTTTTATCTAAACTACCATCTGAATTTAACCCAAATATTCCAATACTAAATTTTCCATTCCTTGAAACATTATGACCTAAAACCATTGCGCTATTATATTGACCATTCCAATATTCACCAGCAACTATAATTTTACCATTATCTAAAACTTCAATATCATTTATAAAGCTAGGATGATTTCGTCCATCATCAGAAATTTTTGTGTAACCCTTTTTACTAAAGTCATCGTTATAAGAGTTAGATCCGAATTGATAACTTAAAATACTACCAAAATCTTTATCTAATTCACCATTAGGAAGATATCGTAATAAAAGCATGTCATCATTCCAATTTTCATTATATCCACCAACTAAAATTTTATCATCTTCCTGAACTGCTATACTATTAGCTACAAGATCTCCATAATCTAATCTTGTTTTTGACCAACCAGTACCACCAAATGTTGTATCAAAACTACCATCTGAATTTAGTTTTACTGTTAAAAAGGATTTAGAACCTGATACTTTTCCATTTATCTTCTCTTTACTATTATAACCTGATAAATATATGAAATCACCTTTAACCTCTAAATCCGTAACATAATTTTCTTCATCATCCGAAGTATCCTCAATTTCATCAAGAATAGAAATTCCATTATCTCCAAATGATGTATCTAATGAGCCATCTGAATTATATCTAGTTAAAAATATATCTTTATCTGTACCATTTTGGGTATTACCTGCAATAAGGATCTTACCATTATTCAAAATTTTTACAGATACTCCTTCATCCCAACTTTCTCCAATTGATGCTAAAACCTTTCCATTTTGACCAAAATTTGTATTAATAGTACCATCTAAGTTATAGGAGAGAATTAATAGTTTACTAATATCTTTATCATGTGAATTACCCACAATAATTAACTTATTATTCATAATTGCAATATCTTCTCCAGAGTCCCAACCATCTCCAGAATTAGAATAAGTACCTATCAATACTCCATTTTTATTATAAATGGATAAGACCGCATCATTATCTGTCCCATTAAAGTTTCTTCCCGTTGTAGCAATTTTTCCATCAGATAACTTTACTCCTTTGTAAGAATATTCATATCCGTCTCCGTCATGAATAGTAAATCTAGATACAAACTCTTTTGTTATACTATAGTCTACTCCGCCAGCAGCTGAATTTTGAGCAGCGGTTGGCCAATAATTAGTTGAGTGGGAGTCTTGATAATCTACTGGTGTTTGTATCATTCCTCCACCTCCTCCCCATGAGCTACTACTACCCCATAAAACACCTGCTATACGACCATTAATATCAAAAAAAGATCCTCCCGAACTACCATTACTAGCTACTGATATAGTCATTAGATCTGATTTATCTGTACCTACTCCTCTTAAAGATGATGTTTGCCAATAACCATATGTTCTTACATTGACAGCCGGGTGACCAGTTATATATCCAGGTTCCATCCAATCTATCTTTTTTGATGCTAATTTTATGCTTGGAAATTTTTCAGGTGCAGAGGTACCCATTTTTAGCATTGCAATATCTACCTTAGGGTTTCTTGAAATGGTAATCGCGTCATTATCATTATGTCCATCTGTAAATGCAATATTATTTTTAACAACTTGAGAAACAACATGATTTGCAGTTAGAATAAATTTTCTATCCACTAGAGTTCCTGTTCCTCTAAAAAAAGCATTGTCTTTATTAAATTCGCTACCCCATGAATTTGGATATGAACTATATATACCAACAACACCATGTTGAGTTTCTTTACTTTTTTGTTTTATTTTTTCAAAATCACTATCCGATACAAATTTTGTTTTTGGAGCATCTGGCTTATTTTTTGGTAAAATATAATTTCCACTCGCACTTCCAATGTTTATATTATTTTCATCTATAAAATCTTTAATAAATCTTCGAGAAGGTCCATAAGATTCATTTAGTTTAAAAACATTCCAAACAGTATTATGTGGGGTTTTATCATCGTCAAAATATGGGGCAGAATCACCCTCATATCCACCTTGAGCAGCAATAGAAACAATTTCTCCTTTAGTATTTACAATCGGAGATCCTGAAAATCCATTCAAAGAATACACACTAAATTCAGTTTCATCTGGAATTCCATTATTATCATTATCCTTGTGTTTCTTAACTTCTCCAAAAGTTACTGCCCATCCTAATCCCCCTTGTGTAACATTTATAGGGTTTCCTACTTGAAAAATTGTATCGCCAACCTCGATATCATTATCAGCAATGGAGATAGAATTTGAGCTATCAAACGGATGAATCAATTTAAAAACGGCGAAATCCCTATCCTCAGGATGATTATACCAAACTTCAGAAATAGTAACAGTTTGACCATATATATTTCTAGCCCATATATCATGAATTAATGGTAATGTATCTCCTGTAATTAAAGGAACATGAGCAGCAGTAATCCCAAATGAATCACTTACCATCACGCCAGTTGATGGACCCATTACTACTACTGATGCTTGAACTTTTTCAATTGTTTTTTTTAAATAATCATATGGTCCCCATGAAAGAGTATCGTTAAGTTCAAGTTCATTATCATATTCTATTGGATAATTTGCCTCAGCCTTAGTAGATATAAGTTGAATTATTAGAAAAGCAAAAAATAGATACCTCAATTCTACTAATGGTTAAATTTAAATCAATTTAATAATTTCTAAACATCTCAAAAATCAATTATTATTTTAAATTTTATTGTAATAAAAAAAATTTGGTCGTCCTTTTGGTCGTCCTAACTATAAAATCATTGAATTTTAACTAATAAGAGTGATTTTGCGAGTCCCGTCCATCCCGCTTTTTATCTTTCTATTATCACCTTTACCTTATTTACATCTTTATCTGAAACTATCTCTAGGATATATATTCCTTCAGTTAAGTTAGATACATTAATATCTAAATTATCTCTATTTCTACCTACTGATTTAGGTTTAATTGATTTACCACTAAAGTCTACAAAATAAAGATCTATAATCTCTAATCCAGGTTTAACAATAACCGTTAACTTATTATCTGTCGGGTTGGGATATATATTTTCAACAAACGTTACATTTTCACTAAAAAGTGGCTTAGGGTCACCACAAATATCTCCTACACCGTTATTATTCCAATCAGCCTGATCTACATTAGCTATAAGTGGACAGTTATCTTCAAAATCTATCGTTCCATCATTATCTATGTCTGTAATGTCTTCAATAATTATATTATAAAATGAAGCTTTATTAGAACCTTCAATATTTAAATTAAAATACTGATCAAGATATGGATAGCTTAATGCCTCATCACCATTAAAAAATATATTAGTTGTTGTATGAGTCATTTCAACTTTGTGATAAGTTTCATTATCTCCTTTACCAATATCATAACCAACTCTTGATGTACCATGAGAACCCCATCTACCTAGGAAACCAATATTTGAAAAACCATTTTTATCAGAAAATATATTAGAATTTTTAATATTACCGCTGATTTTGATTTTTCTATCCTTTACTAGTGGATATGGGTATTTTAGTCTAATGTTATCAAAATCATAAACAGAATCAGACTTAATATTTGATAATTTAAACGTATCATTTGAAACCGTAACTTTACCTAATGATTTTCCACTATAAAGATTCATTTTATCTTGGTAATCTTTAAAGTGAATTTTATCTCTTTTTCTTAACTTAACTGAATAAGAATCAATAACAATACCATTTTTTAACATACTAACTTCTGCAATAACCTCATTCCTATTTCTTAATACATCATATGATATCAAGTTATTTCCATGACTTGAACTTTTCACATAACTACTATCGATTTTTAGTTGATACTCAATTGAGGAATCTAATGAATCATAATCTAAAGATCTAATATTTAGTTTAATAGAATCTACTGGAGAAACAAAAAATAATTCATTAAGGTCAACAATTAACTTATTATCAATTTGAGGTAAAGATGTAATCTGATTAGATGCCTCTTCATCAATAGTAAACTTCAATACATTTTTAAAATAATTATTCAAATTTTTATTTGCTGCTCTTGAAAATGCTAAAGCAATACTTCCTAAAGCGTATTCTACAGTACTAGCGTTATTTCTTTGATTAAGAACATTAATAAAATTTACTAGTTCAGGTTTATTTAATAAATCATAAGTTCCTATTAAAATGGATGAAGCAAAATATGCTGGAATTTCAAAACCCCATGAATTTCTATTATGATCATTTATAAATTTCTCAAATTTTAAAGATGTTAGAGGATTACTTTCTAAATCATTAATGTAAGCTAAGAATGAATTTTTTAACTGATTGTAATAAGCATATGTTTCCTGAAATTTTCTTCTATTATCAGACATAAATGGATAAACATTAGTTACAAAACTTTCTAGTTGTCCAAAGTTTGCAAAACCTTCTGCAAAACCACCATTTCTTTCCTCAGTATCTGGCGTAAAAGGAAATAAAATTTTACCACCATATTTAAAAAAATTTCTTCCAAATTCATATCCAATAATACCAATTCTATGTTTATTTGTCTCATACTTTGCTTCATTAAACATCTCTCTAAAAAAAGCAGATTCAACTCCTTTAGATCCTAATAGTCCGCATGCAGCTCCACATGATGGAGAACCTAGAAAAACATTAGCCTTATTAGAATAATTAGGATTTCCTCCAGATGGCTCAAAACCAAAAATATCTTTAAAACCAGAGTAATAACCATCAATAGAATTTAAAATTTTATTTAGAGTCTCTCTATCATTTTTTTCTTCGTCACTAATCAAATCCTTTTTAATATAAACAACACAATATTCTGTTTCAATGATATAAGAATCATATTTATTACCATTGAAAGCAGTATATACTCCCTCTGTAATTGAAAAGTCTGAGTTGTCAATCTGAGAAAATGATATTAAAGGAATTAAAAGAAAAAAAAATATTTTTTTCATATTATCAAATATAATAAAAATATTAAGTCGACCTTTTGGTCGTCCTAACTATAAAATCATTTAATTTGATCTAATAAGAGAGAATTTGCGAGTCCCGTCCATCCCGCTTTATTTAATTTATTTTCTGAAATTTAGTTCCATTCCATTCATACCTTATTGAGTTACTATTTCCAGTCCAATTTCCAGGTCGCCCAACTTTTGATTCAGATTCAACAATATCTATAAAACCATTATTATCAATATCTCTTAACAGTAGCCAAGTCATTGGAAATCCTTTAACATAATCATCTAACCACTCATCTGTTTTGTTCGTAAACGAGTTATCTGAATTACCCTTGAAAACATTGATCATACTATACATAGTAGTATTACCATTATTATTTGGATCGTTATCTATCTGAAAAATATAAAGTAGTACAATATCATTTATACCATCTCCATCTATATCACCTATAACTATATCATCATTATTATCTACTTTTTTACCTTTGTGGGATGGTTTTTCTCCAAGTTTCCAAACTTCAGTTTTATTATTATAATCAAAATTTCCTGAACCATCACCCCACAATATAGTAGGTGAAGTTAATTTCTGATCATAAGACGCGTCTTTATAGGATCCTCCAACTACAAGATCTAAATTTCCATCATTATTAACATCAACAATTTCAACTGTTTGAACTCCATATGCACCATCATGTTCTGTGACATCTTTGAAATAATTATTAATTTTCTCATGTACTCCATACCAATTAAAGTTAGCATTACCATCATTTATAGCAAATCCACTTTTTGGGTTCCCAAAAAACAGATCAATATCCCCATCATTATCAATATCTCCAGAAGCAAAACCATGATATTGAGTAATTGGAACTTCATTAATGTTTTTCAAATCATAAGACCCATCACTTTTGCTTAATAACATATTAGTATATCCTAAAACATCGTGACCTCCATCAATCCTAATAACATCAGGAAGATTATCACCATTAAAATCGTTTGTAACTGTTTTTCTTGCTCCAGTAGTAACTTGAAATTCTGGATTGGAGATAAGTGAGTTATCAATAATAAATTGATTGTCGTTCCATAAAAACATATTCCATTCTGTTTGATTGGGTGTATTTTGTGTCATGAAATCAATATGCCCATCACGATTAAAATCACCAAATCCAGTAGCTGTATTTGAAATTCCGTAGTTAAAATTATTGTAACTAGCAATTGATTCAAAATCAATCCATGGAATCACATCTCTCTTCCAATCATGTGAAGGCATTTTATAATTAAAGTATCTCATAAACTTCAAGTTTACTGTTTTAGATTCTTCAATTGTGATTTGGACTGGATTTTCTGTAGAAGTTATATCTCCTGTCCATTCCTTAAACTCCCAATTTTCACTTGGTATTGCAGTTAATTCAATCGTAATTCCTGTAGAAAATAATGAGTCTTCAGTTAATTCTCCGTCTATTCTCTTTTCTATAGTACCTTGTCCACTAATAATTAACGATAATAAATTTAATTTTTCAAAAACTGCAGTAATTTCTTTTGATGAATTTACAACAATAGTTAGAGGATTATCAGTACTAGTAATTTCTCCCTTCCACTCAACAAATTTCCAACCTTGATCAGGTATTGCAGTAAGAGTTACTTCAGAACCTGACTCAAAAGATTGTGATGTTTCCGAAACCGTTCCTTCTCCTTCAATATTAATCGTAAGAGGATAAGTCCTTTTGTTAAAATTAGCAATAAGCGATTTATCACTATTCATGATTACATTTATTGGATTACTCTGTGATGAGTTAGATCCTGTCCAATCAGAAAATACATATTCTGGTGACGGTGAAGCTTTTATTGAAACTTGTTCATTCTCATTGAATTTTCCCGATGAGGGAGTTACAGTTCCACCCTCTTCTGGATTTATAGTTACCTGAAGAGAATATGTTTCAATAGCTTCAGGTGGTTCTTCTTCACATGAAATAAATAAAAAAAATAGTATAAATAAGTAGTATTGATATTTCATTTTTTTAAATATAATAAAAATATTCGGTCGTCCTTTTGGTCGTCCTAATTATAAAATCATTGAATTTTAACTAAGAAGAGTAATTATGCGAGTCCCGTCCATCCCGCTTTTTTTCTTTTATTTATTAAATCTTTTTAGCCATTCTCTTCTCTCATCACTGAAATAGAATTCTCTTGAAATAACAGGAGGAATGTGATGCTCTTGTAATTTAATTAAAGACTCTTCTGGTAAAATAGTAGGACTTTTAGGGATATCATCTCTAAAACCATTAATTAAATTAACATATTCATTGTCGTAAGCAAGATTATACCACTCCTCATTATCTTTATCTAAATCATAAAGTTCTTCACTTCCATCTACATAATTAATGTAATGCCAATTATCATACCTTATTGAGTAGTCTGCAAAATCATAGGTAGTGATAACTTTTCTATCAGTTTTAAGCTCAGGATTATAAAGTAATGGTATAAGACTTTTCCCATCTAGGTCTGTTTCTGATTTAATACTAGCTAATTCAAGTAACGTTGGGTAAATATCTAGTAGTGATGTTAAACTAGTTACTTCTCCACCATCTCTAGAACCACTTTTTAGGGAAGAGATATTCTCAGGAACTTTAACCATTAGCAGGGTTCTTATTACATTTTCCCAGAGAGCAAACTTCCTCCAGTGCATCTTCTCTCCAAGCTGCCAACCGTGATCTGATGATATTACCACGATAGTATTTTGAGCATACTTACTATTATTTAGGTTATCAATAAGTTTACCTACCATAGCATCAGCGTAACTGATAGATGCTAGGTATCCCCTTATTGCATCTTTCCACTTACCATTTTCAACTACATTCTTATGATAATTTCCTCCTCTAGATATCAATTCTTTTGCTCTATCCCCTAGATCAGCAGTGTCATTCTCTTGTAAAATTGGCAGCTTTATATCTTCAATTGGATACATATCAAAGTATTTTTTTGGTACATACCATGGTAAATGAGGTCTATAAATACCGCATGCTAGAAAAAAAGGTTTATCGATGTCTTTTTTGAAGAAAGAAGATATATAATCTACACTTTTATAATCTCCAGTCTCTTCGTCAGCAATAGGTAAATCTGCCCAGTCAAAGGCAGAATACATATACTCAAAGGGAGTCATGTTTACTGGAGCATTTTCAGGAATATAATTTCTTGGCATATTCTGCTTTTGAGAAGGAAAATATTCGTTCCAGCTATCTGGGTGAACTTGAGAGTAATGATAAATTTTACCAGCTCCAGCAGTAAAGTAGCCGTTTTCTTTAAATATTTCAGGTAGTGTTGTGGCTTTACTCAGAGTAGGAACTTTCCTCCAGTCTTGGTAATTAGAATACATTCCCGAGTTGTATGTGTGAATGCCTGTTAACATACTTGCCCTTGATGGGTTACATCCTGGACTTGCACAATAATTTTTTGTGAAATTAACTGACTCTCTAGAAAACTCTTTAAGATGCGGAGTAAATACCTTATTACTTCCGTTTAGGGGTTCATTCCAATCATTTAAATCATCAATAGATATAAATAATATATTTGGTCTTTTATCATTGATGTCATTACATGATACAATCAAAAAAAGTGTTAATAGACAATATAATTTACTCATCAAATAAATTAAGATAATTTACTAGTTTTTGATTTTCTTTTTTTAGATTACTTAAAAGGTTTTTAAAAGAATCTGATTTAAGTCTTCTCTCATAGAGTAGCTGCTGAAATTTAATGTTTGATAACTGAGATATTAAAACATCTGACTTTAAATTAACAGTAGAATTTTCATCATAAAGTGATTCAAGATTGTGCATGCCAGTTTCACTTAGAAATGGTCTGACTTTGTTATGAATTATATCAACGTACTCAATAAAGATATCTAATACCTTATCTTCTTCTAAAAAATAATTTTGAATTTTTTCTCTTACTTCCTCATTTTTCATATTACTAATAAATAAAGAATGATTTTTTTGAGTAATAGGTCTAAAATCAGATGAAAAGCGAAGTAAACCAATTGAGTTATAATCCTTAATAACACTTTTATTAAGAGACATGGCAATTATTTCATCAACCACTTTCAGTTGTGATCTTACCTGGTCTAATGAATTTAGTATGTGGACGGAATCCAATTTCAAGTCCTCTACAATATTTTTAATTATATTTTTTTCATTTAAAATATTCTTTCTTTCCTCATTCCAGTTATTAATACTCAAGGCAATAAGAATACCAAATACAACGAAAAAAATTTCACCTATGGCATATTTGTAGTAATCTCCCATCTTATTTTGTAGGATTTTATCTAGTCTGATTTTTTTAAAGTATTTAATCAAGATTCGCTATAATTAAAATCATACTTAAATATAATTAAAATTTTAGTTCGTTCTTTTGGTCGTCCTAACTAATAAATCAATGAATTTAGTCTAAAATAAGCGAATATGTGAGTCCCGTCCATCCCGCTTTTTTTCAATACTTTTTTTTTATTTTTATAAATAATTTTATGTGATTAGTAATGAATCTTAATAAATATGTACTTCTTTTTAGTGTAATACTTATATTCATCTCCTGTGATGATGAAACTGACTCTGGTATTAATCCTGTACCAATTAACCATCTAGAAATACAAGCAAATATTCTTAACGGAACATGGACATTAGATCAAATAAAAGATAAAATGTCTATAAAAGAACTAATACCCGTAACTATGGACGGCAAGGAAGTATTCATGTTCGATGACATGACCCTTACCATATCGGAAGGTTCTGAAAGTGGTGGCATCTACTCAACCCTAAACACATACGACGAAAAGATCTGGTCTAGCTCAGGAACTTGGATATTCCAAAATAACGACAAAAATAAAATTTTAAGAAGCGATGGTATTTCGATGAATATCTTAACTGATCGTATTCATAATTATGCACAGCCAAAGAGGTATTTTCTAAGAATCAACTTTACTACCTCTGATGATAATAAAGAAGTTGAATGGGTATTTAACTTCGTAAGAGAATGTTCCTCTCCATATAATGAAGACTGTTAATTATGAAAAGATTCATACTTGGCCTAATAGTAGCTTTCTTTGCTCTTTTATATATTTATATCTATGAAAAAATAGATGTTCTTAATACTTCTAAATTAAAATCATATGTTGAAAAATTTAATAAATCAGATAACGAACTATATCCTCAACATATCTCAAATATTAGCGCATTAGAATTTTTGAGTGAAAATATTCCCTTAATTGAACTACCAAATAAAGAACTAGAGGAGACCTATTACTTCAGATGGTGGACATTCAGAAAACATATTAAATCAACTGAAGATGGCTTTGTTATCACCGAATTTTTACCAGAGGTAGGTTGGTCCATGAAACACAATACAATAAACTGCCCTGCGGGACACCATATATACGAAGGGAGGTGGCTCAAAGACCCAAAATATATATCAGAATACATAGATTTTTGGTTAAATAAATCTGGAGAGGGAATAAGACAATACAGTTTTTGGATAGCAGATGCTTTTATTGCTTTTAATAATATTCACAGAAATGACTCAATAATGTCAAAACAACTACAACCACTTATCAATAATTACAATGAGTGGGAAAAAATAAGAAAAGACGAAGGTAAAATTCTTTTTCATCAGTATGACGATAGAGATGGAATGGAATTAACAGTAAGTGGAAGAAAATTAAATAACGGCACTGAAATATTTGGAATAGAGTCTGTCAGACCTACAATTAATAGTTACATGTTCGCTGATGCAAAAGCCATATCAAAAATTTCATATATGAATAATGACATTGAAAACGGAGAAAAATATGAAATGAAAGCAAATGAAATAAAAAATGAAATTCAAAGAGCTTTGTGGAATGAAGAATTAAATTTTTTTACTGTTTTACCTAAAAAATATGACAAGACTACAAAACCATTGGATGTTAGAGAATTAATTGGCTTTATTCCGTGGTACTTTAATTTGCCAGATGATGAAGCAAAGTACGCAGCTGCGTGGAATAAAATTATGGATACAACTGGTTTTTATGCACCTGTAGGACTAACGGTAACAGAACAGTCTGATCCATATTTTAAAATAAGTTATGAAGGTCACGAATGTCAGTGGAATGGACCCTCCTGGCCATTTGCAACAACACAAACTTTAAAGGCATTAGCTAATTTTTTAAATAACTACTCTAATAATAAAACTGTCTCCAAGGATGACTATTATAATCTTCTTCTTCAATATTCCAGACAGCATAAGTTAGAGAATGAAAATGGCGTAACAGTTAACTGGATTGATGAGAACATTAACCCTTATACTGGAGATTGGATTTCTAGAACAAGATTAAAGAATTGGGATGGTAAAGGATGGTCTGATGATAAAGGTGGTATTGAGAGAGGAAAAGATTATAACCACTCAGGCTTCACGGACTTGATACTATCAGACCTTATAGGTATCAAACCAAATCTCGATAATATAATCGAGATAAACCCTCTAGTTCCAGATGATTGGGATTGGTTTGCAGTTGACAACTTATATATTCAAGGTAAAAAATTCTCTCTTATATGGGATAAAACTGGTAAAAAATATAACAGAGGAAACGGTTTATCACTTTTTAGAGATAATATATTGGTTACTAATTCTAGCAAGATTGAAAAAATAACTTATTCTATGAGATAGAATAAAAACATTAAATTTAAATTATGAAAAAACTAACTAACCTACTATCCTTTACATTTTTATCATTAATATTTATCCAGTGCCAACAAACTCCTTCCCAAGTTACTGAGGAGAGATGGAGTGAGGAGAGAGCCTGGCAGTGGCATAATGAGAACGGATGGATGATTGGCTCAAATTTTAATCCTAGCACATCCATTAATCAGCTAGAGTTCTGGCAGGAAGACACATATGACAAGGAAACTATAGAGAGAGAGTTAGGATGGAGTGCAGAGCTTGGCATGAATACTCACAGAGTATATCTACACAACTTACTCTGGGATCAGGATTCAGTCGGATTTATAAAAAGAATTGAAAATTATCTTGATATATCAGAGAGTAAGGGAATAAAAACACTATTTGTCCTACTTGATGACTGCTGGCACCCTGCTCCGAAACTTGGTAAGCAGCCAGATCCAATGCCTTTTGTCCACAACTCGTGGTGGGTCCAGGCACCGGGTTCAGCTATCCTAGGAGATAGTTCGAGACATAACGAGGTTAAAAATTATATAAAAGGTATCATCAGTCATTTTGCTGACGATAAACGCGTAATCGGCTGGGATCTTTATAACGAGCCTGGAAACATTGCCCCTACTCAGAAAGGTCATAACGAATTTGCAATTAAAGGAGATAAAGACATATTCACACTATCTCTGATAAGAAAAGTATTTAAGTGGGCAAGGGAGGCAAATCCATCTCAACCACTGACATCTTCTGTATGGAAAGCATGGGAGAAAGATAATGACTGGTCAAAATTAGATAACCTATCAGACCTCACTAAGTTTATAATATCTAACTCAGATGTAATCTCTTTCCATACCTACGGAGATATCGACGAGATGAAACTTAGAGTTGAGCAGTTAGAGACATATAATCGCCCGATAATGTGCACTGAGTACCTGGCAAGAGGTCAGGGAAGTACCTTCCAGGCGATGTTACCTCTTCTCAAAGAGAAACAGATAGCAGCTATAAACTGGGGATTTGTTGCTGGTAAGACAAATACTATATTCCCTTGGTCTTCTTGGGAAGAAGACTTCACCTCAGCACCTGAGGTATGGCACCACGACATATACCTACCAGATAAAACTCCTTTCGACCAAGCAGAGATAGATTTCATTAAAGAAATGACATCAATTAAATAACCCAACAATTTGAAATATCTACTAACATCTACTATTTATTTTCTTTTCCTATTTACAGCATACGCTCAAAAAGATGTTATTCCTCTATACCCTGAAGGAGTAAAGTGTGGCAACGATTTACCTGCCGTCACTGACTATGATGGGACCGGAAGGATTTTTAAGAAGGTAGTTGATCCTGAGATTTGGTATTACCCTTCTGAAAAAAAGAATAGTACTCAGACAGCAATTCTCGTAATTCCAGGTGGTGGTTACTGGGGTCTTTGGTTTGATCATGAGGGAGTAAAAGTCGCTAATTGGTTAAATGGATTAGGAATTTCAGCGTTTGTGTTGAAACATAGGGTTCCACACTGGGAGTCCGAAGACTGTAGGAGTAAAGTTGCCCTCTCTGATGCCCAGAGAGCGATGAGAATTATAAGAGCAAACTCAAAGAAATGGGATATAAACCCTAATACAATTGGAGTACTTGGTTTTTCTGCTGGCGGTCACCTGGCATCGACTTTGTCTACTCACCATGACAATGGAATAGACCTATCAGAAATTGAGATCGACAAAACAAGTAGCAGGCCAGACTTCTCAGTTCTAGTCTATCCTGTAATCACAATGCAGGATACTCCATACACACATATGGGAACTAGAGAGAATTTATTGGGAAAAATACCATCAGAAGATTCATTAAAGTATTTTTCTAATGAACTTCAAGTTAAACAAGATACTCCCCCTGCAGTATTAATTCATACGAATGATGACAATGGAGTTCCCCCTGAAAATAGTATTAATTATTATTTAGCATTAAGGAAATATAATATTCCTGCAGCATTACACATATGGGAAGGAGGTCCACACGGGTTAGGTCTAGCCAATAATTACGAAGGGGCATTTAGAAATTGGCCAGAGACAGTAAAAAATTGGATGATAGAGAGAGGTTTACTTACTAACTGATATTGGAAATTATCTAGTCGAAAATCTAAAAATTGTCTTAATGGAGTTT
>CACOFQ010000022.1 GCA_902626505.1 uncultured Marinoscillum sp. | reverse complement strand
GACATTTCTTTTTCTGATCTGAATTCATCGAATAATAAAATTGATAAAAATAATTTTACATGTTTTAATAATGGAGGAGTTGATTTAAGTGGTAATATTTTTGAAAAATCAATTCCCTTAAAAAAAGGGAAAACACAAGCTTTATGGTTTGGATTAAATATTCCTATTAATGTTAAAAGTGGTATATACAATTCTCATATTATAATAAAACCAAAGAATAAAATCCAGGATACAGTTTATCTGAGAATCAATGTTAAAAATAAAAAAATAAATGATTTTGGAGATAATAATCCAAAAATGATGTCAAGATTAAGATGGTTAAATTCTGATATAGGCTCAGAAAAAGATATTATTATCAAACCTTTTAAAAGTGTTGAAGTTTTCGATAAAAAAATAAAGATACTTGGTAGAGAAATTGATTTGGATGATTTTGGTTTTCCTCAAAATATATCTTCCTTCTTCTCAAAAGAGATGACATATTTATTAGATAAATCTGAACATATCTTATCAGATAAAATGAAATTTGAATTAATTAACAAAAATGGAATTATTGAAGAATTTTCTAATAAATCATTCAATATAGACAATAGTAATGAAGCTTATACAACATGGAAATCTGAAAATATTTCAAATAATTTTAAATTAAATGTTTCAGGTTTATTAGAATATGATGGAATGTTGGACTATAAAATTCAATTAATATCAAAACTTAATATTGATATAGATGATATTACTTTTAAAATAAATCTGAATAAAAATGCAGCAAAATATATTTTAGGATTAGGAAATAAAGGTAGTTTATTAAAAAGCAATATAGATTGGAAATGGAATGTGAATAATCATCAAGAGGGGGTATGGCTTGGAAATGTTAATATGGGATTGCAATACGTTTTAAGAGATAACAATTATGAAAGGCCATTAAATACAAATTTTTACAGATCAAAGCCTTTAAATCTTCCTTTTTCTTGGTATAATGAATCAAAAGGTGGAATATTAATTAATATTAATAATGATATAGTAGAGATAAATAATTATTCTGGTAAAAGACAAATATTAAAAGGAGATACTTTAAATTTTAATATACGATTTTTAATAACACCTTTTAAAATAATTGATACAAAAGAACATTTTAATACCAGGTTTGTTCATAAATATTTATCTGTTGACTCAGTAAAAAATTTAAATGGTACTGTTGTTAACGTTCACCATGCAAATGAAATAAATCCTTATATAAATTATCCATTTTATAATATAGATAAACAAAAAGATTATATTAATGAAGCACATTCTAAAGGTATAAAGGTTAAACTTTATAATACAATTAGGGAACTGACCTATAAAGCTCATGAAATATTTGCATTAAAAAGTTTAGGAACTGAGATTTATAATGATGGAAAAGGTGGTGGTCATAGTTGGTTACAAGAGCATTTTAAAGAAAATTATCACTCAGCTTGGCATGCAGTTAGAGTTAATGATGCATCAATTTTAAATAAAGGAACTTCAAGATGGACCAACTACTATATAGAGGGTATAAATTGGTTAGCAAAAAATAATTTTATTGATGGATTATATCTTGATGATATTGCATTCAGTAGAAGTACAGTAAAAAGAATTGCTAATGTACTTGCTAAAAATAGAGATTCCTTTATAATAGATCTTCATTCTGCAAATCAATTCAATATTAGAGATGGATTTATTAATAGTGCTTTGCTTTATATGGAACACTTCCCATTTGTTACAAGGCTTTGGTTTGGAGAATATTTTGAATATGAAAATCAACCTGACTATTGGATGACTGAAGTATCAGGTATTCCCTTTGGATTAACAGGGGAAATGCTTGAGGGAGGAGGAAGACCTTATCATGGATTAATATATGGTATGACAACAAGAGTATACCATAATTATAACCCAGGAAATTTATGGAATTTATTTGAAGATTTTAATATTTCAGAAAGTAGAATGATTGGATATTGGGTAGATTATTCACCAATTAAGGTGAATAACAAAAAAATTAAATGTACAATTTTTCAAAAAAATGATGAGATTTTAATTTCATTAGCTTCGTGGTCAGAAAATGATGAATTAATTGATTTATTTATTGATTGGGATAAAATACAATTTGATAAATCAAAATCTAGATTAATTAGTCCTGATATTAAATTTCTTCAAGAATTAAGAAATTATGATATTGACACTAAGATTAAAATTAATTCAAATGAAGGTTTAGTTCTTATTTTAAAAAAAATATAATGGCATTTATCTGTATTTTTGAAGAATAACATTTAAAGAAGATATAATTTCATCAACATTTTCTTTAGAGAAGCAAATAGGTGGTTTGCTTTTTATTACATTATTATAGGGACCGTCAGTACCAACAAGAATTCTTTTTTGTCTAAGTTCGTTTTTTATTTTTTGAGCTAAAGGTGTATTAGGTTTTTTAGAATCTTTATTAATAATTTCTATACCAATAAATAATCCAGAACCTCTTACATCACCTATACAATTGAATTTCTTTTTTAATATGTTAAGTTTTTCTAAATAATATTTTCCTACATTTTTAGCATTTTCTTGTAATTTTTCTTCTTCAATAATATCTAATACCGCTAAACCTGCTGAACATGAAACAGGGTTTCCTCCAAAGGAGCTAAAAAATTCAACTCCTTTTCCAAATGACTTAGCAATTATATCTGTAGTAATCACTGCTCCAATTGGATGTCCATTTCCCATTGCTTTTCCAAGAATTATAATATCTGGGATAACATTATGCATTTCATAACCCCAAAAATAGTTTCCTAATCTTCCAAATCCTGTTTGAACTTCATCACTTATACATACACCTCCTTTTTTTCTAATATTTTTATAAATTATTTTAAGATAGTCATTTGGTAGGGGAACTTGCCCTCCACATCCAAGAATTGGTTCAGATATAAATGCAGCAATATCATTAATTTTTTTAGATGCATCTTCGGCATATCTTTTTCCTATTTTCTTTTCTGACTTAGGATAGATACTTCTGTAGGTATTTGGCATTGGAACCTCTTCAATATAATCTTTTGATCCTTGCCCTTTTTTATTATTGTATTTATAATGACTAATATCGGTTCCCCTTTGAGTATGGCCATGATATCCATTTTCAATAACCATAATTTTTTTATTTTTTGAATGAGATAACGCAATCTTTATTGCTAAGTCACTTGCCTCACTTCCTGAATTTACAAAGTATATTTTATTTAATTTTTTAGGGAATTTTTTTAATAATTTATTTCCATACTCATACAATTTATCATAAATATATCTTGTATTAGTATTAAGTTTTTTAATTTGTTTTGATATAGCATCATTGACTTTAGGATGTGCATGCCCTACAATAGGTATGTTGTTGTAAGCATCTAGGAAACTATTACCTTCAATATCAAACATATATTGGAAGGCTGAACTTTCAAATACAATAGGTTTATTATAACTGACAGAAAAAATATCACTTAATATTGAATTACGTTCCTTTAGATAAGTTTTTATTTTTTTAAATTTCTTTTTTTTTTTATTTAATACTATTCTAAATGAATTTTCAACATATTCTGGACTTATTTTGACTAAATAACGTAACATTTTCCAAGCATTTTTTTCTGAAATTAGAGCATATTTATTTGATGGATTTATATTTTTAGAATATGCAGAATTACATACACTAATACATAGTTTAGCTGCCATTAAATAATAAAGAAGAGAAATTTCTATATCAGTTAATTTTATTACTTCGTTGTATGATTTTAGTATTATAGATGCATTTTCAAGAGGGTTTTCTTGTGTATAAGAAACATAAGTCATTGCAGTTGCTATCTCATTTACTAATTGAGTTTTTGCTAAATCTCCAAAGTCTATAATACTGACTTTTTTATTTTTTTGAAATAAGATATTCCACTCATTTGTATCGTTATGAATAATAGAAGTTCTAAGTTCATTTAATATAGGCGATACAAACTCATTAAATTGCTGAAAAAAAAATAATACTATTTTTCTATCACTTGGATCTGAAATATATTTTAAATATTTCTTATTAAGATTTAGGTTTTGAATGTCCCAATGTAATTTTCTTGAAGAGATAGATTCATTAGAATAATTTTTTAGTTGCTTATTTAAATTTCCAATAAAATAACCAATCTCTTTTAAATTATTTTTAGTTGGATTGAATTCACCCAAAAATATACCTTCGATATATGATAATATTCTAATAATATATTTATGATTACTACTTTTAATTATTTCATAACAGTTTTTATTCAAGGAATAAATTGGTTTTGGATAAGATGAATTAAAATTTTTATTTAAATATTTAAGACAATCATTTTCTGCTTGAATGATAGATAAGTTTTCTTTTGAATAATTATATTTTTTTAAAATATACTTACTCTTATCTTTAGATTTGATAAGATAATTTTCATTTTCATATCCACTAATTTTTTTTATAGTAGAAACTTGCAACCCAAATAGAGAACTAATATTTTTTTTTAGTTGTAATGTTTCCATACTGCCGAAGAACCATCTTTTCTTACATAAAGCACATCATATTCAGCTTTTTCGTTTATGGTTTCCATTCCAGGTACATTTATTCCTGCAGGCATTCCAGGAACAGTAAGGCCAGCAATATCAGGTTTTTTCTCTAGAAGTTCTAATATATCGTTAGCAGGAACATGACCCTCGATAAAATAAGAATCAACTACTCCTGTATGGCAAGAGGTATTCTTTTGAGAAATTTTATATTTAGACTTAATCGATCTCATATTATTTTCATATATAGATTCAACTTCAAATCCATTATTTTCAAGATGAGACACCCATTTCTTGCAACAACCACAAGTAGGCGACATGTAAACAGATACTTTTTTATTTGATTCGTTACCACATGCCATAAAAATAAAAGAAAATAAAAAGATGATATTTTTCATATGCATTGTCTAATTTATAACTTTAAAGACTTAATTTCTATTACAAATCTATTAAATAATAAAACTTATAAGTGAATTTTATTAAAATGTTTTTCCTGATTTTTTTGCTTTCAGTATGTGATAGAATTCCTGATCAGATTTCAAATAATGATCAAGAAAATATTTTAAAAATTATTAATGAGTATGAGGATTATTTTTATGATCAAAATCATATCTCTGACTACATTTATGATCAAAACAAATTACATAGATTTGATTTATATCTAACTAGTGATAATTTAAATGAAATTAATAATGACCCAGCTGCTGAAAATTATGTTCAAGGATATCTTGTTTTTGAAGGAAAAGTTGTAAAAAATGTAGGTATTAGATATAAGGGATCAATTGGTGCGTGGGTAGGTTGTTTATCAAATGAAGATTGGACTAATCCAAGTGGTTATAAAACTTGTCCAAAACTATCTATGAAAATTAAAATTAATACTGAAGAAGATAGAAAATTTTATGGAATGAAAAAATTGCAATTTCATTCTCAAAACCTAGATAAATCTAAAATGCATGAAAGGCTAGGTTATTATATGTTTAGAAATTTTGGAATCATAGCTCCCAGGTCAAATCACGCTTTAATATATATAAATGGTGAATTTATTGGTCTTTTTGCTAATACTGAAAATATAGATGGTCCATTTACTAATGAACATTTTCTTAATCCTAATGGAAATCTTTATAAAGAAGTTTGGCCCGTAAATTCTTTCGGTGATAAACAAAGTGAAAATTATTTTATTAATGGTTTAAAAACTAATGAAGAAATATCAGATGTTTCAAAAATAAAAAGATTTTCAGATCAGTTAGCAGGTGTCAATCACATGAATGCACAAAATATAGTTGATACATGGATTGATAAAGATCTTTTTTTAAAGACTATTTTAGTAGATAGAAGGATAGCTAATGATGATGGTTTCATGCATTTTTATCATGAAGGTGGTCAAAATTATGAAAATCATAATTTTTATTGGTACGAAGATATAGACAAAGATAAATTGCAACTAATTCCATGGGATCTAGATAATGCTTTTGAAAATTTAATTCAAAATTTAAATCCCGTGACACCCATAAAAGATAAATGGTATGAAAAATCAAATAACTGTAATGGTTTTAGATATGGATCTTTTAATTTGCTTCAAAAATCTGCAGCATGTGATAAAATAATTGGTTCTTTTTCAAGTTATATTGATAAATATGATAGTTTAGATTTAGTTTTTCAAAATGAACTTTTTAATATGACAAATATTAATAAACTCCTAGATTCTTGGACAAATCAGATAAAATCTTCTGTTGAAAAAGCTCATGAAACTTATGGGGATCAAGAACCAAGTTTACAAGAATGGATAGATAATGTTAATTATTTAAGATATTCAATTGATCAATCATTAAATTAAATTTTATGAAAAAAGTTATTTATATAATTATATCAATTTTATTTTTCTCATGTGATGAAGTAGATATTCAAAAAAATACAAGTATGGGTTTGATAATAAATGAATTTTTAGCAAGTAATGATAATTGCTGTTCTGATTCATTTGGTGATTATGATGATTGGGTAGAACTATATAATGACACACAAGATCCAATTGATATTGGAGGAATGTATTTTTCTGATACACCAAATGATGATAATCCATATAGAATTCCTGATACAGATCCATCAATTACAACAATACCTTCAAAAGGTTATTTAATTATATGGTGTGATGATGATCAAGAACAAGGTCCGCTCCATGTTAGTAAAAAACTTAGCAAAGGAGGAGAATCTATTATTTTACTTTCACAAGATAAGATTTCAATTGTTGATTCATACACTTTTGGTGAACAATCAACTGATATTTCGATGGGAAGAGATCCAGATAATGTAAATAATTGGATATTTTTTCAAAACCCTTCACCAGGTTCAAAAAATTAAGCAACTTGAATTGGTTTTTTAGCCATTGACTTTAAAAATAAAAAATGAGATTTTAAAGCCTCTCTTGTTGTTTTATACTCATTGTAAGGAAGATTAAATTCTTTAGCAGTTTTTTTAACTATTTCAGATATTTTTTTATAATGTATATGACATATGTTAGGAAATAAGTGATGTTCAACTTGAAAGTTAAGCCCACCAGAAAACCAATTCATTATTTTATTATTTGTTGAAAAATTTGATGTAGTAAACAATTGATGTATAGCCCATGTATTTTTCATTCCTAATTCTTTAGAGGGTAATGGCATTTTTACCTTTTCTACGATATGGGCCAATTGAAATATGGTACTAAGAATTATACCTGCAGTGTAATGCATTATAAAAAATCCAATTAGAATTTTCCACCATGCAAAATCTAATATTAAAATTGGCAAAATTATCCAAATAGAATAATATAGAATTTTTGTTAATATTAAGTTTATCCATTGTTTAGTTGGATTTATAAACTTTTTAAATGATAATTTTCTTTTAATATATCTTTTAGTTTGAAAATAATCAGTCATAATAGCCCAATTAATAGTCATTAAACCATACAAAAGGAATGAATATATATGTTGATATCGATGATGAGATTTCCATTTGCTATGCTCACTAAACCTTAGAATTCTACCTGCATCTAGGTCTTCATCATGTCCATGAATATTAGTATATGTGTGATGTAGTACATTATGTTGTATTTGCCAATTGTAGGCATTTCCAGCTAGGATATATATACTACTACCCATTAATTTGTTAACCCATTTTTTACTAGAAAAAACACCATGATTACCATCATGCATTATATTCATTCCTACTCCCGCCATTCCAATACCTGTTATTATTATTAATCCTAGGCATATCCACTGATTTAAATTAAATAACATGATAAGAAGGTAGGGTATTGTAAAAATTGCAAAAATTATTAGTGATTTAGAATATAATTTCCAGTTTCCAGTTTTTTTGATTTTATGCTCTTTAAAATAATTATTAACTCTTGAGTTTAAAGTTTTAAAAAATTTTTTTGGGTCTTTTTTTGAAAATTTAGGAAACATCTTCATAATATTTTATTTAATATTAAAACATATACTAATTAAATAAAGAATTCTTTTAATAAATATTTTTTTTAAAAAAATAAAGAATAATATAATTACATTAACATAATTATAATGAAGAAAATTTTCATATTAATATTTTTGATTTCTTGCTTAAAGGATAATTTAGGTAAACCTGAGGAATGTGATGAAAATTATAACCCACCATTTGGAGGAACTATATTTATTGAACCTGATATAATTTCTGACAGTGATCCAACTACTTTTGTTAGTTTATCTTATGCTGGGACTGGAACTAGACAAATGTATGATAGAAGATCTGGTTGGGTGACACTTGAACCATTTTTATTTCCTGCAGAGTATGATGATGGACTAACCATTGAAATTCAGGTCAATCCTGAATTTGGAACTTGGGAAAATGCTCAGACTTATGCTCAAAAATATGCTGAAGTAATTGGGAAATTAACCACAGAATTAAGAAAAGATGTTGAAACATCTTGGATTCATAGAGGAGATGAACCTTTTGGTGGTGGGAATAATAATCTTTTAATTCATACAGATTGGTCAGAGAAAAATTATGAAAATCAAGGAATACTTGAAGAGACTTTAGTTCATGAAGCTTCTCATACTTCATTAGATTCATATCATGCTCAGTCCAAAAGCTGGTTGGAAGCTCAAAATCTAGATTGTGAGTTTATATCTACATATGCTAGGGATAATCCAATAAGAGAGGATATTGCCGAAAGTTATCTTCCTTATTTAGCAATAAGATATAGATCAGATAGAATTTCAAATGATCTTAAAAAGAAAATTGAAGATGCAATTCCAAATAGAATTAAATATTTTGATGATCAGGAATTTAATATGTATCCCATTAAATAATTTATTTTGAAAAAGAAGATTTTTATTATAATTATACCATTGTTTTTTTCTTGTCAAAAATTAGAAAATTTTTCTTTACAAACAATGGTATTTCCTGAAGTAGGTGGTAAATTAAATATTTATGGAGGAATTTTTTCTGAAAGGGAGGAAGTAATTTTAGTTGCGACCCCTAATGAATTCTTTGAATTTGTAAGCTGGAGTGGCAGTGAAGAAGGTGAAGATTCAGTATTAACCTTTATTATGGATGATAATAAAACAATATATGCTGAATTTAAGAAAATAGATACGGATGGGGATGGTTATTCAGATGATATAGATTTATGTAATGATACTCCTCCAGGTATTATAGTTAATAATAAAGGATGTCCTTCAATGGAAGCTGATTATGATAATGATGGAATAATCAACGAAAATGATATATGTCCTAATACCCCTGAAAACACTTCAGTTTCGACAAATGGCTGTCCACTTATTTATCTTGACGATAACGGAGTTACTCTTAAGGCTACAGATGAAGCAATTGATTCTACAGGTAAAATAATATTGTTTGAGGGAGATGAAATCTTAATTGTAAAAGATTGGAAAGATATTAGAAGCTTAGACCCACCAAATTATAAAGGTGACTTAATTGTTGTTACAACTTTTTTAAATAGATTAGAATTTTTCTGCTCTAGACCATGTACTATTAGTGATGATTTTGATCTTTCATCTTGGGATATGAGTAATGTGAAATCTATGTATTTTACATTTTGGAATACAGATGGGTTTGATCAAGATATATCTAAATGGGATGTTAGTAATGTAGAGGATATGGAAGGTCTCTTTTTTTATACTAACAATCTAAATGTTGATTTATCATTGT
Source organism: uncultured Marinoscillum sp. (assembly GCA_902626505.1). Lineage (GTDB taxonomy): Bacteria > Bacteroidota > Bacteroidia > Cytophagales > MED-G16 > MED-G16. The sequence goes on along the minus strand of CACOFQ010000022.1, from coordinate 7,853 downwards.
GGAATGTTTCAAAGGTAAAAAATATGAAAATGATGTTTAGAGATGCTTTTTATGCAAATCCTGATGTTACAATGTGGGATGTGAGTAATGTAGTTGATATGAAAGAAATGTTTTATGGATCAGATATTGATCAAAATTTAAAACCATGGAATGTAAAGAAAGTATTAAATATGGAGATGATGTTTTATGGCGCTAAATACTTTAATCAAGATTTATCAATATGGAATGTTGATAATGTTGAGAATTGTTCTAATTTCTTTGATGGTGCAACCAAATGGGATTTGCCAAAACCAAATTTTATTAATTGCGATCCAAATTAAAATTTAATTAAATTGTAAATATGAAAAAAGCTGTTATAATTGGTGCTTCATCGGGAATAGGTAGAGGAATATCTTTAGAGCTACTATCTAAAAACTATAAAATTGCTATATCAGCTAGGAGAAAAGATAGACTTGATGAAATAAAAAAAATAAATTCCGAAAATGTTTTAGTATATGAATTCGATTCATCTACTGAAAAAAATAATGAGTTACTAGATTCAATGATTAAAGATCTTGGAAGAGTAGATTTGATAATTTATTGCTCTGGAATAGGAATTATTAATAAAGAATTAGATTATTTAAAAGATAAAAAAGTTAATAATTTAAATGTTGCAGGTTTCACTCAGGTTGTTACATATGCATTCAATTATTTTATTAAAAACGGTGGTGGCCATATTGTTAATATAAGTTCAGTTGCATCTGAAATAGGCAATGGATTGGCTACATCATATAATGCATCAAAAGCTTATCAGGCAAATTATTTTCAGGGTTTAAGATTTAAAGCATACAAATTAAAATTGCCAATATATTTAACTGATGTAAGGCCTGGTTTTGTTGATACTGATATTTTAATGGGTAATAAAGATAAATTATTTTGGGTTGCTCCATTAGAAAAGGCATGTCGTCAAATTATTAGTGGTATCGAAAGGAAAAGTAAAGTCTTATATATTACTAAAAGATGGAAAATAATTTCCTTATTAATAAAAATATTTCCTGAAAAGATACTGAGACTATTTTTTCGTTAATTAGTTTAATAAACTATATTGCCGACAATTATGTTATCTGTAAAAAATATAAGTAAATCTTACGTAAGTCATAAAGCATTAGATAACGTTTCTATAGATATTAACCAGTCAAGTATTTTTGGGCTACTAGGTCCCAATGGTGCAGGAAAAACCTCTCTCATTAGAATAATTAATCAAATAATTAATCAGGATGAAGGAAATATATATTTAGAGGGAAGACCAATAAATTATGATGATGTCAGAAAAATTGGATATATGCCTGAGGAAAGAGGTTTATACAAAAAGATGAAGGTAGGAGACTTTCTTCTTTTTATGGGGAAATTGAAAGGTTTGAGTAGAAATAAATGTATTGATTCTGCAAAACTTTGGTTTGATAATTTAGAGGTCTCAAATTGGTGGAATAAAAATATTGAAGACTTGTCTAAAGGAATGAGTCAGAAAGTTCAATTTATTTCAACTGTTCTACACAATCCTAATCTTATAATTCTAGATGAGCCATTTTCAGGATTTGATCCAGTAAATGCTAATCTTGTTAAGTCAAATCTATTAAGATTAAAAGAAGAGGGAAAAACTATTATTTTTTCAACACATAGGATGGAGTCAGTTGATGAGCTATGTGATCATGTTGCCATGATAAATAATTCAAAAAAAATTCTAGACGGAGATACAGAAAAAATAAAAATGAAATATAAATCTGATAACTATATAATAGTTCATGATAAAAAACTAAAGAAAGAAGATAATAACTATTCATTGGTTAAAACTGAAAATCTTTCAGATGGTATATATGAATCTGAGGTAAGTCTAGCCAAAAACAAATCATATAAACAGCTATTTAATTCTATATCAGGGAATACTAGAATTATATCTTTTAAAGAAAAAATACCTAATATGAATGATATTTTTATAATGAAAGTAAAGGAAGGGGGAATTAGTGAATAAAATTTGGATAATTTTTGAAAGAGAATATTTACAGAGAGTAAAAAAGAAATCATTTATTCTATCTACTTTATTAACTCCTTTGATTTTTCCTTTCTTTATTTTTATTACCATTTTATTAATTGATTCTGATGAACAAGAATTGAGAAGGATAGCTGTAATTGATAAATCTAATTTATTACAAGATTCATTATCAATTGGAAATAATAATTTATTTAAAAGTGAGAAAGATCTTAATTCCCTTCAATCACAAATTCTTGATGGTGAAATATATGGAACTCTAATTATTCCAGAAATGGATATTTATAATCCTAAGCCCATTAATTTTTATTCAAAAAATATTCCAAGTAATGATTTTGTAAGTGATTTGGAGAGAATATTTGAAGAAAGAATAAGAAATAGAAAAATTAGTGAATTACAACTAGACAAATCGTCTCTTGATAAGCTAAAAACTAATATTTTAATGGATACTTATAGTGTAGAGGGAAGTACGGTTTCTGAAGGTGGTGAACTAGATGTAAATAAATCTAGTTCAGGTTTAGCTTTTGGACTCGGATATTTTAATGGGTTTTTGATTTATATGTTTGTTTTCATTTATGGAAGTTTTATTCTTCAAAGCGTTTTAGATGAAAAAACCAGTAAGGTAGTTGAAGTAATTGTATCTTCTGTAAAACCTATTCAATTAATGATGGGAAAAGTACTTGGAGTTGGGGCCGTAGCTTTTACTCAAATATCAATTTGGATTGTATTAGTTTTTTCAATATCTACCTTTACCTCAATTTATTTTGGAATTGATAATGTTGAAACTACTCAAATTGTAAATACGCAGGAACAAATTGATCAATCAAAAGAAATGGTTGCTGGGTTTTATGATCTTTTCTCTTCGGTTGATGTATTTGAATTAGTTGTTATATTTTTAATTTATTTTACTGGAGGTTTTTTTCTTTATGGTGCATTTTTTGCAGCTATAGGTTCTGCTGTTGATAATTTACAAGATGCTAGTCAGTTTACACTTCCTATATCTCTTCCTATTATTGCAAGCTTAATGTTCATGGGTGTGATTTTAGAGAACCCTGAGAGTAATGCTTCATTATTTTTAAGTCTTTTTCCTTTTACTTCTCCTATATTGATGATGGCAAGATTACCTTTTGGTGTACCAGATTGGCAATTAATACTATCTATATTTTTACTAATACTTTTTGTTATTTTTTCTTTATGGTTTGCAGGAAGAATTTATAGGGTAGGAATTTTAACAACAGGTTCTAAAATAACATATAAACTATTATGGAAATGGTTTGTTATTAAAAACTATTAATAATTTAAAATAAAATTATGATAAATCTATTTTATGAAGGTGGGGTTCTTTTTATGTCGATAATCTCATTTTTTCTTATTATGACAGGAATATCTTTTTATACTCATAGTGATAAACTTAAAACATATGGTAATTTAGGTTTAGCATCTGGTATATTAGGTTCTTTTATTGGTTTATATTCAGCATTTGAATTTATTCAACAAGCAGGAAATGTATCACCTGCTATATTAGCTGGTGGACTAAGAGTGGCTCTAATATGTACTATTTATGGTATTTTAGTCTATTCTATATCAAGGGTATTATATTTATTTAGATAAATAAATATTAATTATGATATGTTTTGTTTTAATAATTTTCATAGCTAATCTTCATCTAATAAATTATAACAATAGTAATGAATGGACTTATCTTTTCAATGGTAAAAATCTTGATGGTTGGGAGATAAAAATAAGAAATCATGAAATTGGTATTAATTTTAAAAATACATTTAAGGTAGAAGACGGTTCTTTAAAAGTTTCTTATGAAGATTATAGTTCATTTGATGATAAGTTTGGTCACATATTCTATACCAAAAAAAAATTTAAAAATTATCATTTATCTCTTGAGTACAAATTTTCTGGGGAGCATTTAAAGGGAGCCCCTGATTGGTCAATTAAGAATAGTGGTATAATGCTTCATTGTCAAGATCCAAAAACAATGTTAATAGATCAGGAATTTCCAGTTAGTGCAGAGATGCAGCTTCTTGGAGGATTAAATAGTGGTAAAAGACCAACAGCAAATATTTGTACTCCTGGAACTGATGTTGATATCAATGGAAAGTTGGCTAAGTATCATTGTATTAATTCTAATTCAAAAACTTATAATAATGATGATTGGATCAATGTTGAAGTCATAGTTTATTCAGATTCGTTAGTTCATCAAATTGTTGAAAAAGATACAGTCTTAACATATTCTAATATTAGAGTAGGAGGAGATGAAGTTCCTAAAAACTTTTTACCTAAGATAGATCATCCTTTAAAAGAGGGTTTTATATCTCTTCAATCTGAAGGACATCCAGTGCAGTTTAGAAAAATAAAAATAAAAGAGTTAGATTAATTTTAATATCATTAAATTTATAATTACCCAATAATGAAACATTTTCTCATAATTCTTTTATTTAGTTCTTTCTATTCTTTTTCTCAGGAATTTGAAGTAACAGTAAAAAACATCAAAGAAGGAGATTCTGTTAGGATTATTGTTCAAAAAGGTTCTGAAAACAGAATTGATAGTATTGTTCACTTTAACTCAAATGGAGATTCTAAAGTATCTTTTAATCTATCCGAAGGATATTGGTCACTTATTACTGACGCAACAGGTTATACATTTCCAACGGCATATAATTTTAATTTTCCTGATGTTAGCAGTGCTACAGTCAAACTCACTCCTCTACTAAACGAAGATTATGTTTATACCTGGCAAGATGATGATAGTTACGCTGGACATGCAACTCAATCCTATATTGTTGAGCCATCAAAACTAGTAGTAATTGATGATACTGTTAGAGTTCCTTCAAATTACTCATCTATAAAGCTTAGGAATAATTTTGGTATTATTTTGTCTGATGATAGTGTTTCCTGGTCATCTGAAGATAGTTATAAGTTATTTAAATCTTTTTCTAGAACACCTTCAGAAATATTTGGGGAAGGTAATAATGTTGATTTTGAAAGTGGAGAAAACGTAAAGGCCATATTTTACTTAACTGATAAAGAACAACATAGAGATCTTTTAATAGAAACACTAAGTAGTGGTATAAAGAAAGTTACAATAAGTAAATCTGCATTCATTTATGCTTCTCCACTAGTTGGAAATTTAGATGGTATAAGGGTAAGGTTTTATTCTAAAAGACTATACAACGCAGTTGTTAATTATATTACTGATTTTGGTAAAGATGAGGAAAAAGTTAATCGTTTTGCTACCGAAAAATTTGGTTTTAGGTTTATGGTTCCAGGAGATGAGGTTGAAGCAATCATGGGAGAGGATGCATCAAATTTTCAAGAATTTTTTGCAGATGAGAAAGTTGAAGTATTATCTATGATGGAAGAACTACCAGAAGGAATGCAAAAACAACCTGAACTAAAATACTTAATAAGAAGAATTAATGGCCAGGTAAATCCCGAAAGACCGACTGCTGCAGCAATTGCATGGGGTGGAAGAAATACAATAGAATATATGTCTTCTGCATTTCAAGGCCAAATTTCTAATATAAGAAGAATAATTTTGCACGAAAAAGCTCACTTTGTTTCATTTTACTCTTTAGATGCTCAAACAAAATCTGATTGGGCAGAGCTAGGTGGTTGGTATGAAGATCCAAGTCAACCAAGTGGATGGTCGACATGGAATACTACAGAATTTGTTTCCTCTTACGGTCACGATATGAATCCTGAAGAAGATTTTGCTGAATGTTTTTCAAATTATGTAGAAAATGTTGACATACTAAAGAACAGATCTATGAAAAAATATGAGTTTATTAGAGATAGGATAATGCATGGAACAACTTATAAGGCTCAAATTAGAGAGGATTTAACATTTACTGTTTATAACCTTTTCCCAGATCATACTTATCCTGGAAAAATTATTAAAAGTAAAATTGAAATATCTGGTGAAGCTGATGAAGATAAAACGGTTAAAGTTGAGTTTAAACTTCATACTCCTAATTTTCCTCTTGATGGAGCTAGTATAGGCTACCTAAGAATGGCTTCATCAGCTGGAACAATTCATGATATGTGGCTTAATCCAAAAAATGGAGGAGTAGATTCAATCTTAGTTGGAACAACAACTTTTTCAAAACACGAAAAAAATGGATACTGGACTCCAACTAGTATAAGAGTAGAAGATCCCGTGGGGAATTCAAGATATGAAAATACTTCAACAATTGGCTTTAAGTTTTACATGGAAAATCCTCTAGAGGATATAACTCCGCCTGTATATAATTATGATATTGATTTTGACACTGTAACTATTCAGTTTGATCCAAAAAATAACTATAAGGGAGGTGTAAGAGGTAATATTGGAAAAGGAGATACACTACCAACTAAAGCCTTGAAGGTATCATATTCTTTTTATGATGATGTTCCATTAAGGAGGTCACTAACAAGATTTCATTTTCCTAAGTTAGATAATCCGGATGCTCAATTATATGAGCTTCAAATTCAAGATAATGTTGTAATTGATACTTTGAGAGGGTATGAAAATGGTTATAAATCTGATAAACATTTTGAGATGTATCTACCTATTTATGATTTTTTTCCATCAGGTTATTATGCTTTTAGTATGACTAATACTCAAGATTATGCAAATAATTACACAAATCTATATTTTGTGAAAGATACTTCTGACTTTGTTGATAATCCTAAAAAAGGGAGAATGAAAACAGTAAGAGATAGCATTTACATTAAAACTCCTTATCCTGATTATATTCCTCCAGAAATTGATCCTAATAAGATAACTATTCAAGCTACTCCAACTAATCCTGAGGCGCCAGATGGTGAGACAAGAGTTGATATTAGTCTATTTGTAAGAGATTTATCTGATTTTGAGGGATATGAATCAGGTGTAAAACATATTTGGTATACTCTTAGAGACCCTAATGGTAAAGAATATACTTTTTATAGTTGGAATGATAATAAGCTTTTTGATATTTATCAAGGTATTCCAGCCAATAATAATGATTGGCAATTAATAAATCTAGATATTGTTTTACCTAAAGGATCAGCACCTGGTAAATGGGGTCTTTCTTCTGTAAGAACCAGAGATCTTGCTGGTAATAGCAGAGATTATTCCTTTATTGAGTATGTGAGGTTTGATGTTATTGAGTCTGATGTTGTTCTTACTTCACCGCTATACGCAGAGATAACAGATAAGTTAGTAAACGCTTCGAATGTAGATTCAATTACTGCTTTTATAACTTGCGTACCATGTTCAGATCTTAAGTATAATTATACAATATATAGTTTAATGGGTGGCGTAGTGAAAACTGGAGAAAAAGTCATGGGATCTGATTCTATTTTTGTTACCGACCTAGATGTAAGTGGTATACCAGATGGTATAATTAAACTTACAGTCCAATTAAAAGATAGCTTAGATCAATTAATTGCTACTACTACTACAGATTATACTAAAGACGTAATATTACCAGACTCTTATTATTTTCAGACTAATCTAGAAAATCTGGGAGAAAGTAACCTTGATAGTTTGGTGATTTCAGTTTCAACTGTTGAAGTAAATGGATATTATGCTGTTACTGTTACAGGTGATTCTCTAGTAACCGGTGGTGAACCATTTAAAAAAGATGTAAATCAAAAAGAATTTGATAACCATACTAGAACTGTTCAGCATACCAGAATTTATACTGGTAAAATAAATTCAGAATCATTTGATATAACTGCACTAAATCTCCAAAATTTTGAAAATGGTGATATAATAATAAATTTAAATGTTATAGATAGTGCTTTAAATCAAGGGGTTGAAATATTTTCTAAAACAATAAAGAAAGAA
>CACOFQ010000021.1 GCA_902626505.1 uncultured Marinoscillum sp. | reverse complement strand
AGTCAGTTTCTTTTAAATTATATTGAGATGATGTAGAGTTAAATGGAGAATTATTTGTATTAAATATATATCCGCTAGGAGGGTTAATGAGTTTAGGCAAATCATCATAAGGGTGATATTCATTTAGAATAAGAGAGGAGCTATCTCCAATTAGCAATTTTCTCCAATCCTTTGAATTATCTCTTACAGAAAGACGAGCATTACTCATGTAAAAAATATTGTCGTCTCTATCTGCATATACAATATTAAATCTTGGAATACCTAACAATTTCAGAGCGTCCTCAAATTCATCAAAATTTCTTGCTTTATTCATTTTCAGCCATTGCTCAATAGCACTTATATTATTTAAAGATTGAGAGAAAAATGAAAAATATCCTCTCTTGTTTTTTATTACAGGACCAAATTCTGACCATATTACTTTTCTTTTGATATTTATCTTGATACCTAAAAAAACTTTAACTTTTATTTTGATATCTTTTATTTCAAAATTCTTCCAATTCCCATCTAGCTTATACTGGTTTTTATTATTTGGATTTACAACAAGTTGAAAAATATCATTCATATCAGGATAGTTATATGTATGGGTCCAACCTAAGTTTTCATTAGTTCCAATTACTGGAACAGGTAGTCCTGGGAATAAACCTCCAAGCATATTCCAACCTTCGTCACTATTAACATGAGCCTCATACCATGCGAAGGGACCCTCTAGTGGCTGATGGGTATTAATATTTAAATATGTCTTATTGTCTGAAGTTTTTTTACTGTTGAAAGCAAAGCCATTGGAACCTATTGATGATCCAATATTATCTACACCAGACATCTCATCAATTGGATTTATAGAGTTACTCAATAGCTGACCTATAACATCACCAGTATCTGAAAAAAGATGTAACATTAGATTTAATCCAGTGAGATAGTCATAGATTGACAATGGAAAAGATTTTTTAACTAAGACCTTGTCTGGATATTTTTTGGCATATGCGTTCAGTCCCTCTAAATAACCATAAATTATATTAAGTCCCTCTTGCGGTAAATTTTTTAATTCTCTTTCAGCAACATCTCTAGATTTTAATAATTCAACAGCATAATCTAGCACAGCACCTCTAATTCCATCTAATCGTCCAAGCATTCCTTTAGCTGGCAGGAATGTTTTTTGTATAGTTGAGAAATCATCTTCAGCATGTGCCCATGCTAATCCGTATGCCACCTCTTTATCAGTTTTTGCATAAATATGTGGCACACCCCATTTATCTCTTACTATATCAATACCAGAAGGATCTACCTGAGCTGGAGAATTATAAAATAAAAAAAAAAGAAAGATTAAGATATTATATCGGAACATTCACATGTCTTTCTGCGTGGTAAGACGATCGAACTAAAGGTCCAGATTCAACATATTTCAACCCTCTTGCAAGTCCCTCTTCTCTATACATATCAAAAATCTCAGGGCTAATAAAATCATCAACTTCTAAATGCATTTTTGTTGGCTGTAAATATTGGCCTATTGTAAGTATATGTAAACCATTTTCTACTAGATCATCCATAACTTTTAAAACTTCTTCTTTTGTTTCTCCTAATCCAACCATTATTCCTGACTTAGTACGCATTCCTCTTTCCTTAGTTAGTTTAATTTGCTCCATACTTCTTGCGTACCTAGCCTGAGGTCTAACTCTCTTATATAATCTCTCTACAGTCTCAATATTATGTGAGACAACTTCTTGTCCAGCTTCTATCATTCTATCGAGAGCATCCCAATTTCCTCTAACATCTGGAATCAAGGTTTCAATAGTAGTGTCGGGAGATAGTTTCTTAGTTTGATAAACAGTTTGATACCAAATCTCAGCACCCCTATCTTTTAGTTCATCTCTATTTACAGACGTAATTACAGCATGCTTTACCCCCATCTTCTTTATTGCCTCTGCAACTCTTTTTGGTTCTTTTTCATCATACTCTGGAGGTCTACCAGTAGCTACAGCACAAAATGTACAACTTCTTGTACATACATTTCCTAAAATCATAAATGTAGCAGTACCTGCGCCCCAACACTCTCCCATATTAGGACAGTTACCACTCTCACAGATAGTATGAAGTTTATATTTATCAACTATTTTTCTAACTTTTTTATATTCCTGACCAACAGGAAGTTTAACCCTAAGCCATTTAGGTTTTTTAAATCTTGGAAGGTTAGATTTAGAATTTTGTAAATCTTTATGTATAGATTCATTAATATTTGAAACCTTAGATTTTATTTGTTCCATATTATGTGCAATTTAATTTAAAGTATATAAAAATTAATATTTTCTACCATAGAATAAAGTAATAAAAGCCGTTGGGTAAAAAGAATAGGTTCTAGCAGTAGGCATCATTATAATATCTTGAAAAAAAAGATCTCCTAAAAAACCAACCTCAATAGCAGTTGCAGATTTACCTGCTCCAAATTCAAAATTAATTGCTGCCTTTAGATTTATACCTGGTTTAAATTTTAGTTCATCTAACCCCTCAAAAAAGCTCGCTGATCCAATTACATTATTAAATGTATGTATTGAAGAATCAAAATTTTCAATTTCCATTCTATTATTTCTACTGTATTTAATATAGTATGGAACAAGAAGACCAATTGTTGGACCAATTGCTAATTGTGAATTAATTCTTATCCCTTGTTGATCTTTTTTACTTACGAGTATAAGCTCTCTACCGTATTGAGCTCTCAATGAAAAGAGATAATTTTTTTTCCCCCAAACAAATGTTCTACCGTATCCAAGTGATGATGAGTACTTATTTTCTTTAGGATGTTTGATATTTGCTAATTCAAAACCAATTGTTCTATACATATTATTAGAAACTTTTGTCGAGAATTTAAGAATACCTCCACCTATTAATCCTCCCCAAGAATTTTTATTTATACCCCAGAATCTTTCATTTTCTGTATCAAAATATTGTAATCCTTGAGAACTCAAATTTTCTGAATAAAAGAAAATAAAAAAAACAAATACAGCTTTAAACTTCATTTTATAAAATTACTAATAATACTATAACGAAAAAATTAAAATTTGATTGAGAAAATTTCAATAAAATTGATTTAAGTTTATTTCATGAAAGTAAATACTATAAATATTAATTAATGAAATATTCAATTGTAAACAATTATATAGGTGGATTGAGAACATCATCAAAACACATAAAATCGGGAGAAATTATTATTACTGATGCACCAACTGATAATAATGGAAAAGGAGAAGCTTTTTCTCCAACAGACTTAGTGAGTACTGCTCTTTGTAGTTGTATGACTACAATAATGGGAATATGCGCAGATAAAGGAAATTTTATTTTACCAAAATCTGAAGCTAAAATAAAGAAAGTGATGTCGGATAACCCAAGAAAAATTATAGAGATTGAAATTGAAATAACTTTCGAAAAAAATAATCTATCAGATAATCAAAAATCAAAACTTATTAAGGTAGCTAAATCTTGCCCAGTAGCTAAGAGTATAGATCCAAATATTAATCAAAAAATAAAATTTAATTTTTAGGGTTTTACCATAGGATAACAGCAGTTACCAAAGCAATAAATATAACTGCAGAAAAAACTAAAGCGTTAGAACTTTTTTCTAAGTAAGACCAAGTTATTTTATTATTTCTTTGGACAATAATTAATGTGATATTCAAAATTAAAAGGATAATACAAATGTAATTTATTATATCAGATTTAGTCATAACCTGAATACTTGCTAATGAAGCATCAACAAAATATCTATTACCTATTGCACCAAAAATTGCACCAATATTTAAAGCAATTCTAGAATCAAATTCTTTTCTTGGAATAAAAAATGTTAGCCAGGAAATTATAAAAGCAAAAAATGAACCACCAAAAAGTTTAGTAAATAAATATGACCCTGACCTATCAATCAATATATTAAACGTGACTTTTGTTCCAATTTCTTTCCTTATTTCACCAGGAGAAAACTCAGCTTCATAAGGAGTCTCAAAGTAAGTTGTCTCAGAAGTAATATCTAAAATTTTATAGCCGTCTTTAAAGTTATCCATTAGCTCATTAAAGGAAGGAGGAAATGATTCGGACTCTTTTATTCTAACTAATGACGTATCTCTTGAAGTTATAAATTTTATTTTTAAATATTGCTCATCAAAAGGATATTCCCTCAAATTCCATTTATGATTAAATACATTTTTGTAATTAAGTTCATAAGCAAAATTCTGGTATTTAATATCATCGTCATAACCCCAATAGTACCAACTATCAACATATCCACTCAGAGCATCTTTAGTCTCAAGTGAAATAAAATCATAAGGATAGAGAGGAAAAATATCTCCATTTACTGTCTTATATATTGAGTCATAATCTGAATATACTCCAGCAACTATTTCTGCAGTAAAAAAATTATTGGTTATATCTAGATCATATAAATCATTAACATAAAGTTCTATTTCGTATGTAATAGGATACTTTAGAGAATCTTCTTCTGTCAAAACTACATAAGGGAAGTAATCACCAGTCCTAGAGTAGTCTATAGGATCATCACTATCTTGAAAATTAGCAAATACTATATTAGATAGAAATATAAAAAAACTTATCAGTAAAGATTTCATCTGCTATTTTTAAATAAAAATAATGAAAAAATACTACTTCTGAATTACTACTTTAACTCTGCTATGTCCAAGTTTAGTGGTAACATCCATTATATATATTCCTGATTGAAGATCATTTGTATTAACTACAGCTTTATCTCCTTTTTGTATATATCTAACATTATCTATTAATTTACCAGAGAAGTCCACGAAATATAATTTTTCAATTTCTCCAGCATTATCAGCTAAATCAATATATAAAATCTGAGATGCAGGGTTTGGATATATCTTATTCACTGCCTCTACAATTATAGGTTCTATGGATAATACCTGAGGTTCAGCTTCAAACGCAAATGGACTTGATCTAATTAATTTCTTACCTTTTAGTCCTGTTGTGTTATCTATATAACTACTAAATATAGGGTCATCTAAAGAAGCACCACCTTTTATCATAGTCTGAATATCATCAAAATTTAAATCAGATTTTTCATCAAACTCTATGTTAATTCCACCACCCTCTGAGACACAATTTACATCAGCCTCAAACCCAATGAAGTATTTATAAGAATTAGCAGGGTCTACACTAAGATCTGTATATTTTAGAGTGTTTGAAGAAACCTCTTCAATTAATTCGTAATCTCCATCATTAACTTGTTTGTAAATTTGATACGTAGGAATAAATAAATTACCTTCATATCCACTCCACTCAAGATTAATTTCACCGTTTATACCCAAGTTTGCTTGTAAGTGATTTGATACGTGTTCTATATCACTTAAAGGTGATTCATTTCCACAATTATCTAGAATTTTAACTTTATACCTAAACGCTCTCTGTCTATTATCAACATCTTGATCAAGGAAAGAACCTTCTCCTGAATCAGTATTTATTTCTCCAATATAATCATATTGATTGGCAACAGACCCTTCTCTATATATTAAGAATTTAGCAATATTATAAGGATTTTGACCTTCATTAATAAATATTCTATTTTTTGTAATGTCTACAGAATCGGCTGTAACATAACAAATATCAACCCCGGTATATATTGGTAGTTCAGTAATTTCAAATATTTTTGAAATTGTTCCAACAGTATCAGATATTTCTACTGTATAAGATCCAGAAGGTAAATTGTCAATTGAAAGACCTGAACTTCCATTATTCCAGGTTGCAGTAACTTCACCCTCATTACCAATAACTTCAATTGATATAGATCCTCCAGCAGAACCTGAGCAGTAAGCATCTTCTTGGACTATAGATGAAATAGCCATATCCCAAACATTTTCGACATTTATTGTTACAATTTCTTCTACAGATGTAAACGTTCCATCATTTGCAGTTAACGTCAATGATCTAGATCTTGATGATTCAACCTCATAATCAAGAGCAGTTGAATTACTAACTCTTATATTTCCTATTTCATCAATAGTAAATGTTTCATCATCATTTCCTGATACAATTGTCCAATCAAAACCAACATTATTTCCACTATTACTAATTAAATCTGCCCATTTGATATCATCATCTCTTGTAATCGTACTAGTTCCATGCTCTCCAATAGAGTTATTCCATTCAATTGTTAAAGTACCTCCATTCATTGTATATCCAGAAATTTCATAGATTTCACCCCACTGGCTAGTACCAACAATTTTAAGGGTATTGTCCTCAACAATTAGTCTAAGTGATCCAGAAGGAGTACCATCAAATCCATCAAAACAAGTGAAATAACCTCCGAAACTAAAATCATTTTCAAGCGTTGCGCCAGAAGGAGTAATAATATTAACAGTATAGCCATTACTGCCTCTTGCCTGTTCAAATTCAACTTTTCCAGAGAAAGATTTATTTGTTGAAGTATCACTAGTTATACACCACAGGTTATTGGTTATAATATCAAATGTACCACTAAGATCCGACTGAATATTTTCGTCTATAACACTTACTCTTCCTACTAATGTTCCATCTGATGAATTCTCAAGAACACTAAATGTCTGTCCAGATGAAATAACTGGTTCATCATTTATAGGATTAATATTTATGAAAACAGATACAGTATCGACACCGCTAAGAGTATCGTAGACATAATAAATAAATTCATCTAGACTAGAATTACTTCCGTCATGGATATATTCAAATGATCCATCTACATTAAAGGTTAATGTTCCATAATTTGGAAAAATAGCTATGACAGTATAAAGTGAGTCAGAATCAATATCAGTATCATTAGCTAAAACACCATTATTACTATTTACTGTTAATACACTGCCTTCATCTACTGAGTAAGATTCAGAAACTCCAATTGGATCATCATTACCTGGATTAATTGTTATCGAAACTGTTGCAGTATCAGAAACAAGAACGCCATCTGATACAGAATAGGTAAATAAGTCTGAACCATTAAAGTCTCTGTTAGGATTATACTCAAAGCTTCCATCTGATGAGAATAACAATTCACCTCTTAATGGTGACTCTACTAACTGAGCTTGTAAATCATCAGAATCTTCGTCTACATCATTATATAACACTCCTACATTAGATGAAACAACTAAAGAGTTATCCTCATCTACTGAGTAGTTATCATCATTAGCTAATGGTCTTGATGTAATAATTAAATTAACGTTAATAGTATCTGTGATAAACAAACCGTCAGATAAATTATACTTAAATACATCACTACCTAGATAATCTTGGTTAGGAATATATGTAAATCCTCCACCAACACTTAACTCAAGAGATCCATGTTTAGTTGAGTCTAGTAATGTTGTATAAATAGAATCCCCAT
This sequence comes from uncultured Marinoscillum sp., assembly GCA_902626505.1. GTDB lineage: Bacteria > Bacteroidota > Bacteroidia > Cytophagales > MED-G16 > MED-G16. The sequence goes on along the minus strand of CACOFQ010000021.1, from coordinate 12,049 downwards.
CAACATCAAAATCGTTGGATAAAATTCCTAAACTATCGGTTACAGTTAAGGTTGAATTTTTAACAAGTCCATATGTGTCATCTCTACCAATTGGTAAGTCATTAGTTGGCAATATATTTATTGTAACAGTTACAGTATCAGAGATTAAATATCCATCTGAGACTACATATTTAAATGAATCTGTTCCGTTGAAATTTTCCTCAGGACAGTACTCAAACTTACCGTCACTGAAGAATGAAAGAGATCCGTGAGCAGTTGTCTGTATAAGAATTGCGAAAATTGAGTCTCCATCAATATCTGAATCATTAGTCAATACACCATCTACAACATACTGATATACAACCGTTGTACCTGGATCAACAGCACCTCCAAAATTACCGGCTAGAATACAATAATCTTCATTAAGATCAAAAGTATCAGCTACAGCTACAGGCCTTGTAGTTACCGTAATTCTAACTGTAGCAGTATCCGAAGCAGCTGTATCACTAGCAGCATAAGTAAATGCATCTACTCCAGTGAAACCTTCCTCTTCAACAACGTACTTAAATGTTCCGTCACTATTAAGTGTAACTGTACCGTGAGAAACACTGTCTACAATGCTGGAAGATAGAGTATCTCCATCTATATCAATATCATTACTAAGAATTCCTAAAGAATCAACTTGGATGAGGATGCTATCTCCAGCTTCAACTACATACTCATCATCTACAGCTAGTGGAACGTCATTAACAGGAGAAACAATAATTAAAACTTTAATGCTATCCGTTATGTTAGATTCATCTTTCGCAACATAATTAAAGCTATCATTTCCAAAGAAATTAGATTCCGGTACATACGTCAATGAACCGTCTCCATAGAAATCAAGTACTCCTTTTCTAACATCTCTCAATAATTCAGAAACCAGTTCATCACCATCAACATCAATATCATTACTTAAAACTCCGTTAGTTGCGTTGAGTACAAGAATATCATCTTCATCAACATATAATGTATCACCATTTCCAATAGGTGGGTCGTCAACTTCTAAAATTGTAATTTTAATAAGCGTAGTATCTGAAGAGGAGTTTCCATCAGATGCAATGTAATACATCTCATCTGTGCCAAAATAATTATTGTCAGGAACATATATGAAAATACCATTATTATTGAACAGAGTTACTTCTCCATTTGATGGATCTCTAACTAAGGTTGCCGTTAAAGTTTCTCCATCAACTTCAAAATCATTTGCAAGTACAGTAGCGAAAGACGTAGATGATAACCCATTTATCTCGTCCTGAGTAAGAACTCTATTATACATTACTAAGTCATCTATTGATCCTTTAAACCATTTGTATAGAGGATAGATATATACATAGTCCCCATTTTGGTTAGGATTTGCACCAATTGTAAGTACTTTATTAAAAGTCTCATTATTTATATCTCCTAACTGATTAGAAACTACTCTTTCACCATCGAAGTAAATATTCATCATACCACTAGAAGAAATTGAGTCAGTACCAGTTGAATCTCTTGCCTCAGAAGAATTGTAGGTCAATATAATATTATGCCACTTATCATTTATTGTATTTCTATCGTATGCATATTTTGTTCTAAATCTATAACCGGTTCCCTGAGAGTATTGACCACCACTAACCTCGAAACTATTCGAAGAAGGTAAAGCTGGATTATCAAAACTAAGGTTAAGAGAAGGACCACCATAACCAAATAGTTGTCTTGCAAAACCTCTGTCTTGACCTACATCATCACTCTTGAACCATAATGAGATAGAGAAAGATTGGTTATCGGTAGGGATTACACTAGCATCACCTAGCATAAAGTCTGTTTCCCCATTAAAATAGAAGGCTGAGTTAAGATTTCCAAACCTATCTTTCGTTGGCATAGGATTACCATAAACTGACAATTTAATATCATTTGGACCGTAGTCATTTATGTTTCCATCAAATGGATAGTAAAGAACCATTCCTGTTTCAGGTGCAGTAAGAGAGAAACCTGAAATTGCTTTAAGTGTATCATCTTCAAGTATTGTGTAGTAATCTCTAACAGCTACTGGAGGATCATCAACAGCATTAACAGTTATTTTAACTTCTGTAGTATCAGAATATTGAATACCATCGAACGCAAAATATTTAAATGAATTCTCTCCATAGAAATTAGGGTTAGGAACATATTCAAAGGATCCATCTGGATTAATTGTAATATCTCCATTAATTTCTGTTCCAGAAGCTATAATTCCATCCTCTACCCATTTCCATCCAGATGCTGGTTCCTCATAATCATCTGCGTCTTTATCTTGATAGTATCCTATCCAATACTCAGAGTTATAAGAAATATTGTGAACATACTGGTTCTCAGCATATGAGTTAGGAATAAATAAATACCCACCATCATTTTTAGCCTGTAAATTAGCATTTTCCCAATTCGACCAGTTATCAGATATGAAGTAGCTGTGGCCATTCCATTTTCCTAAATAATTTAATGATGAAGTTCCCTCGACTGAAGTTCTAAGGTCATTAAATTCTACTATGTATCTTCTCTGAACATTATACCCTTGATCTTCCCAGAACCCTTCGGAATTAACACTTGCAAAATCAGCATCATCATAATTGTCTGGTTGATATGGTAATCTCCAGTGAATGAAATCATAGTTTGCATGGTATTGCTCATCTATGACAAGTACTACCTGTAGTGGATCGTCTTCCGAGTCAGTGTCATTACTCAGTAATCCATTTTCAACATTAACGTTCAGTGTACTATCCTCATCAATTACATACTCGTCATCATTTCCTACAGGAGGTGTAGAGACACTAATTAATACATTAGCAACCTCTGAAGTATAAGTACCATCACTTGCCTTATAGGTAAACTGATCATATCCACTGAAGTCAGTATCTGGAGTATAAATGATTACGTCACCATTTGAATCAAGGGTTAGTGATCCGTTAGATACGTCGTCAACTAATTGAGCAGATAAAATATCTCCATCTAGATCAATATCATTATAAAGAATATTTTGAGTTGCACTGAAATTATACAGTGCCAACACCTGCTCCTCAGCAAGAGCTTTTTTGTAAATCACTATATCATCTAAAGATCCATGTAATGATTCATTTGGATTTCTATATCTACTACCTATTACTAGAGGTTCATCAAATTCAACAAGGTTGAAGTCTCTATCCGTCTCAACAATTTTAATACCATCTAAGTACAGATATAATTTTCGGAATCCATTTACAGGATTTTTTTGGTATGTTAGAGTTAAATGATGCCATTCCGTATCATAAATTCTTTGGCCATTTGACTGGTATTGATTATCATAATGGAACTCTAAACCACTCCATGGAGTATGTGATAATTCCCATTCGTAGCCACTACTGTCAGTCTTAGACAATAGAATCGCTTTCTGATGTAAGCTAGCTGAGTCAAGCTTAAGCCATAGAGATATTGCAAAGTCATTATTGACATCGACATATAATGAATCACTTGTACCATCGACAACAAGGAAGTTTTCATTAGAAAACTTAACAGCTCCATTCTTTATGCCAAATCTATCTTCAGTAAAGTTTACATCTCCAGGTATTAAGACCCTAGAATCATTTGTTGTTGTAGAAGGCTCAGCAACAAGTTTTTTATCTAAACTTTCAAAAGTATTTCCAAAATTAAACGCAATATTTATTGACTCACTTTCAGGATAAGCATCTAGAGTAATACTTGAATTGATAGGTACTCTTAATGTATCATCAACTGCTCGTGGAATAGTGTTAAGATCATAATCTGTAGTAGGAAGACTTTCGTGACCCTCAACCATATCATTTTCTCCGTCTGCATCAGTATCATAAGCAGTTACACCAATATTAAATTTATTTACATCAGGAATTTCAATAGAAGTTTCCGTAGAACTGCCCACATCTACTTTATTCTCAAAGTTAATGCCTGTGTATACGTTATAACCTACAACATCATTCTCAAGGTTTTCAGACCAAGATAAAGAGTAATTATTTAATGATATTTCTGTAATTTTAAGTCCTCTAGGAGGTGTTATAGGGGTATCATCATCAGGAACTGATAAATTATTATCGTAATTAATTTCACCTCTTCTCTCAATTTCATCTTTATAGTCCCAAATAGAAATTTCAATATTTTGTTCTGGAACATTTTGCCAGTAGTTATTCCTCATATTTACTATCTCATTCTCCTGATCATACGACCAACCCCAGAAATTGACATCATATCTTGCACTATCACTTATATTTATTCCATTACTTCCTACAACAACATTAAACTCTTCATTTTGATAATTTAACTCTCCAATGAAACTATTTCTTGCAAATGTTGGCTTGGTTCCAATCAGAACTACGTTAGCAATAAATCCTCCAATTTTATTATTTCTAATTGTTTGGTCATTTCCTTGTCTAACAAGTAGTCCAATATGCCCTTGGTGACCGGAGTAATTTCCAATTATATTTTCTAATACGATAGAGTTATAGCCTACTTCAAGTGCTGCGTTTCCTCCATTTACTTCACCAATAATATTATTTCTAAATACAGAGTAATCTCTTATAGAAACAGCAGAATTTCCATTTGAGGATCTATTATAAATATTATAAATTCTGTTTCCATATATTGTAGCAGCTCCTTGTGCGTCAATTGCTTTATACTCGATATCTCTTATTACTGAGTACTCAATAGAAGCACTATCTGTTAGGTAAATTCCAGAACCAACATTAAATATTTCAGAATTAGATATAACGCCATTTCTTAGTCTTAACTTCCAATCGCTATCCGTTCCAGAAATATCAGTAATTCTAACATACTTCAAGCTTGATCCTCTACTTGACCCTTGAATATTTATATCGTTCCATCTGTTACCAGTGAAAGTAATAGAATCTTGCTCAGTTCCCTCAGCTATTAATTTTCCATTTACTGACATATATGTCTGAGGACTAAATACTACCGTGACTCCAGGCTCAATTGTAAGCGTTACACCTTCTCTCACTACAACATTCCCAGAAATATAATATGGGTTACATAAATTATATAAGGTCAGGTCTTCTTCGATCGGACCACTTAAGGAATTAGGAATAAATTCACAGATATTAGAAGCTATATTGATTGCTATACTAGAATTAATTCCTAGATTAACAGATGAGTTATTACTTATTAATAATTCTATAAGCTCATCATCCTCGTTATCATTTTCATCAGCAATTGCGGTTACAACTACATCTGTACTTAGTGTTCCAGACTTAATTGTAACTGTACTAGGAGTAAGGTTATAGTCATTTCCTAGTTCAGCAGCACCTCTAGTATCTAATTCAATGGTGATATCTTCAGGATAAGTAGAAGAAAGCTCAACTGATACAACTGTAGAGTTAAATTGTTCAAGCTCAGAGATAACATCATTTTCTGTAAATAGAGAAACTTCAACACTAGCAGCTGGTTCAGCAAACCAACTTTCATGACCTTCTATTTGATCATCTAATCCATCAGCAATTGTATCGTATGCTGTTAGGTAATAGGTGTTGTTAACATTACCACCTACCAGTACATAAGATGATACGTTTCCTAAATCAACACTATTTTTAAATGAACCATTTTCTTCTCTACCGTAATAAACCTTGTACCCTTCAAGATCTTCTTCTTCATTTGGTGTCCACTTAAATTCTACTCCATTTGGATGCACAAGTTTAATCACATTTCTTGGAGGAGATATTGGCGCATCTGATGATGGTTTAGCTAACTGATTACTAAAGTTTACATCACCTATTAAATCGCCTCTATCCATAAAGTCATAAATGAAAGATTCAATCTCATTAGATTCAACATTCGACCAATAGTTTTCTGTCATATCAATATCTATTCTATCTACACCATACCCTGAACCCCAGTAATTATTATTGCTTAAGTATTGAGGGAAGTTTTGATTTTCTTGCGTCATATTACTACTAGCAATCCTCACGTTCATATGTTTATTCTCCTGATCTAACTCACCCATGAATGTATTATCCTTAAACGTAGGTCTAGCTCCTATATACACAACGTTTGTTTTGAAGCCACCTATCCTGTTTCCTTCTATAAGAATATCGCTAGCACCACCATTAATGAATATTCCAAACTTACCGTGAATACCCTTATCTGATCCAATGGTATTTCCAAGTATTTCTGCACCCCAATCAGCACTAACTGCTATCATATTAGGGTCCTCTAGAGTAGAGTAAATTTTATTATTTATCACATAACTATTTGAATAGGCTTTTACTGCTGCGCTATGAGTCATATCAGTTCCGACGTCATAGATAATATTACCGTAAGCTACTGATCTATTGTGTGCACCTATAGCTTCTTCTCTTATATTATGAATTTTAGATCTAGAGACAATAGAACTATCGTTTAGATATATTCCACTTCTTCCTCCAAATATGTGAGACCTGTCAATATGAGAACCTACCAATCTTAAAATATGACCATTAGAGGATGAATTACCTTCCTCAATAATTTTAGCATACTGAATTTCAGATCCAGGAGTTCTTATATCTATTCCACCCCAAGCTATTCCAGAGATTGTAATGGAATCTTGCTCAGTTCCCTTTGCAATCAGTTTACCACCATCGATAACCTCAATCATATGAGGTCCCTCAAATTCTATTTCAACCCCAGGCTCGATAGTTAATGTAGCTCCATTTGCAACAATAAGATCTCCAATGATCGTGTAAGGAGTACAGATATTATAAAGAGTTAAATCTTCAAAAACATTACCAGAAAGATCTGTGTCTATAAAGTCACAGACATCCTCAGTTATAATAACTGACAGCACTTGTTTGACCGTATCACTAGCATTCTTAACGTCTACAGTCCTAATAATAATCTTTTCATTACCCTCACGTGTAGAGTCATCTACAGAAGTTATAGTTACAAACCCTTCTAACGCACCTGGATCAATTGAAATAACAGAACTAGAAATAATATAGTCTAAAGTATCAGCATCCCCAGTAATGACAAGTGGTACTTTTACTGTTTGAGATACAGGATTTGTTAGTGTTGCTGTTATTTTATTTGTATTGAATCCTTCAACTTCTCCAATATATTCTTTCTCAGCAGATATTGACACTTCTGGTGCATTATCATTGTCTATAATTACTAGATTAATATCATAAGCTGATACTTTACCATAATCTGTTGTATCAATACCTAATGATAAAACTTCATCACCTTCATATGATTCATCATCTAAAGCTTTCAAAATCACTTCTGTAGATAACTCACCTGAAGGAATAATCATTGTAGTAATCTCAGAGAATACATCATCAGTAATACCCGCACTTTCTCTTTGATGCAGATCAGCAACCTCTTCATTAGATAATGGATAATTATAAATTCTTATGTCGTCAAGGTCTCCAAAAAATCTATAATATTCCTCACTTGCAGCCCCAATAAATAAACTGTGTGCTTTGAAAGGTTTACTCCTCCCTTCGAGTATATTATTATATGCTAACACACCATTATAATAAATTTTCATATCGAGCCATCCTGTTGGGTTGCCCACTGAATCTTGATCAAGTATATTTTTAAATGTTATTGTAATCATGACCCACTCATCTCTAGAAATATAATAACCAGACTCGCCCTTTCTTTCACCATTTGCTCCTGGACTTGCGTAAAGTCCCCACTGAACATCATCACCAAAAATACTATAAGTCATCTCCATACTATAATCTTGATTAAAACCCTCGTCTCCTCGAGCGTTTATCATATAAGCATTTTGATTATTAATAGGAACTACAGGTTTCACCCATAAGCTCATAGTAATATCCTCTTCAATTTGAAGTGAAGATGACATAGGAATTTTAATATAGGATGTTCCAGAAAATTTTGCTGCACTATTTTCGTTTCCAAACCTATCAGGAATTAAAGTAATATTTGTTGCAACTCCATTATTCATATTACCGCTAACATCGTCAGTATTTCCATCAAAAGTTAAGTGTAAGGCCATTGATTCATCTGCAACAGAATCATCCAGAATCATAAAATCATCCGGTCCCGCAATTCCAAAAGTTTCACTTTCAGAAGAACCTAGGGATATTCTTACGTCTCTAGTTGTAACCTCACTTAGAGTAGCTCTAACAATCGCTGAAGAATCACTACCCTCTACCAAAGTATCTCCAGAAAGAATAATAAGATTGATATCAGGTCTTACGTCATTATCTATTATCGTAGAACTTATTGAGCTTGTTACACTAGAAACATAACCATTTATAACTGAATCAATAGTAAAAGTTATTACCTCATCCTCCTCATCAAATACATTATCGTCACTAGCATAGAGATACACAGTTTTAGTTAGATCACCTTGTCCTATATCTACCTGATACGTTAAATCATCTTCATAATTATCATCCAATTTATTTTGATTATAAAGGGCATTAATTTCTTCATCTGATAATGCACCATCATAAATTCTTAAGTCATCAACCTTACCTTTAAAATGATGATTCATAGAAGGACCCGAAGCACCAATAAATAGCTTAGATATATTATTAACATTCCTATTCCAATTATTATAAGTTATTTCATCATTAAGAAGTTGCCCGTTATAATATCCCCTAAACCTATAATAGATCTCATTATCAACTTGTTCAGCAGTTAGTGTATAAGTAATCATATACCATTGCCCTTGAAAAGCTCTACCTGAACCACCATCATTAATACCAACAGCTGATGTATAGCAACAATCTAATCCTTTTCGATCTCCAAAACCTGCTGATTTAGCACCCCAAGCAAACCTTCTATTATCATCACTACCATAACCATCATTAATATCTAAACTGTAATAATCATTTTCAGCAAAAATCACATAGTTTTCACCTCCGCTGTGCTCAACATTTATCCATAAGTTCATTGTAATTTCATCTTGAATCCTTAGAGATTGAGAAATAGGAATTTCGATATAATCATTAATACCATCAAAATAAATAGCACCATTTTCATTGCCGAATCTATCTTGAGTGAATGTAGCATTATTATAAATTTCACCATGGTTCTCATTACCACTTGCATCTTCTGCACTTCCATTAAATGTATAATAAGCAGCAATTTCAGGTTCTTTCGGAGAGAAGGTGTTTTCTATAGTAGCTGTTATTATTTCATCCGAAAGATAAAAATCGGATGGTGATGCTGAACCAGAAGGTTTAACCAATGCTGTTACATTTCTTGTTGTAGTAGCATCAAGTTTTAACTCAATAGTTGTATAGTCTAACGCTCCCTCTGTTACCAAGCTTCCAGTAGAAGTAATAGAAACAGTTGGTTTGTAGTCGTTATCTTTCACGTTCATTTGGATAGACGACGAAGAGTTTTTCTTGCCATAAATTACTGTATCAATTTGAAGCGACATGGACTCGTCTCCCTCGTCAAATACGTCATCATCTTTTGCAAATACATAAACGGTTTTCTTAACTGAACCAGATGGTATTATTATTGATACTGGTCCATCTGATGCTATGGATTCTTTTGCATAAAGATCTACAACAGCAGCAGAATCAAGAGCACCATCATAAATTCTTAGATCATCTATAACTCCCTGAAAATTTGAACTTCCTAGAACTAATGTAGCATTTTCTGGCATTCCATTACCCCAACCAGCTCCATGAATACTATTTTCCATCTCAATACCATTTAAGTATGTGATAGTCTGATACTTTTCTTCATTATCATCGAGATAACCATTATTATCAGCATCTGAGTCTTCCGAATTTTTAACTCCATCTCCATCATAGTCACCATCAGGATCCATTTGAGCTAAATTATAAGTTCTAAATGCATAAGTAAGCATATACCATGTTCCTTTCAATGGTCTATTAGAGCAATCATTATAGATACAGTCTATACCTGAATCTGTTCCAGTACCACCTGCTCTATACCCAGCTCTGAACTGATTATTTTCTCCATTCCAATTACCGGTATTTATATACATTTCATAATGATGATTTGGATTACCTTCTACATTTAGAACTCTTCTATGCCAATTATCATTAGCATTTTGACCAACATTTACCCATGTATTTATAGTTATATCTTTTTCAATTCTCAATGTACCTTCAAATGGAATATCAACTTTATCATTATTATTTCCATCAAAATATAATGCACTATTTTCATTGCCAAACCTATCATCTACAAAAGATGCTCCCAATTTAGTACCATCATTACTATTACCCGACTGGTCCTCAACATTTCCATCAAATTTATAGTGCGCCGCAAGTGTAGCAAATGAGCCTCCTGTTGTTATTGTATCATTTGGATCATCACTTAATCTAATATCATCCAATTCTCCATCCCCATTTGCTTTTAATCTAATGGTTACATCTACAGTTGTAACTGAATCCAGCTTCGCCTCAACTTGAACAAAATCCTTCTTACCTTCAGTAATATCAAAACCTTTAATATATGTTAATGACGCAGTAGGTGATATGTCATTTTCTTTTATAGTTACCTTACCGCTCGAGGTATTTCCAAGTTTAGCATTAACAACACTATCAATTGATATTGTTAGCTTTTCGTCACCTTCATTGAATACATTATCATCGTTAGCAAAAATATAGTACTTACCAGAAATAGAACCAGGTTGAATTTCAATAACATTTCCACTGGTTTTTTCCACAGATTCATCTGAATATATTTGCTGAATTTGAGAAGAGCTCAATGCGTTTTCATAGATTCTTACATCATCAATCGCACCTTCAAAGAAATCAGACCCATTAGCACCACCTCGTGCCCCAAAAATAATTTTCTCCATTAGAGTATAGCTTCCATCATTATTCCAACCAGCAGATCCAAATAATTCTCCATTCATATAAACTTGGTGTTCACCAGAATAATTTCCACTAGGAGTTCTTTTACTAGAGAAGGCTATATGAACCCATTTGCCAGTAACCCAAGCGTCTGCTCCTGGTGAACCAGCAGCAATTGAATAAGAATATCTTTCTATGTGACCAACTTCAATATCAGTATTTCGACCAAATAAATAGAACCTAGAATCCATCCAGTTATTAATAATTCTTGAAGATCCAGTGCCAGGCCCATCTCTTCTTACCCAGAGGCTTAAAGTAAATTCATTCTTGAATAAATTATCATCTGAATTATCAATATTAACTTCTATATAATCATTATTTCCATCAAATTGATATGCACTATTTGCGTTTCCGAACCTATCATCTATTAAGGTCGCTCCAACAGATTCACCATTATTTCCGTTACCGCTTGCATCTTCTACATTACCATCAAACAAGTAATGTGCATACAATTTTAGATTACTATTAGAGTTGCTGTTACTAGATAAAATATAATCTGAATCGCTTACGTTAGACCCCTTAAGATAAACACTTACTGGAACCTCAGATACTTTGTCAAGTGTAGCAGTTATAGTTGCAGGTGTGTCTTCTCCTTCTTTTATAGGTTCTGTTGATACTGATAAATTCACAAATGTTGAGTCGTTATCAGTTATAACAATGGTAGCTGACTGATCTCCTGTCTCTGTAGCTCCTGTAGTGGAAATAATTTTTGAGATAATGGTTTCAGAAGGTTCTTGTGTCACGTCATCAACCGCTTTTACCTCTACTGTCTTACTAGTAGTACCTTTAGCAATTGTGACACTAACATTTGATTTTTGAACACTACTCTTATCATATAAAATACTAATATCTTGTCCTGTAAGTGCTTTATTATATATTCTAATATCATCGAGTTTTCCTCTGAAATAATTATTATCTCCTGATACTTCAGAGCCTATAACTAGCCTCTGATAAGAATTATTAGAGAATTTATTATTATAATCACTCGGGTTATAACTATCAACAAGCTTTCCGTCAACATACATCTCATATTTTCTTGAAGTAGTTGTGGTGCTATCATTAGAAGTTGATGTTTGAGAGGATGCAACTACAGTTACCATTTTCCATTTACCATTATCCCAGTTTCCATTACCTATAGCATCTCCCCAGCCTGATCCGTTAGCATTTATATAATGCCTTCTCCCATTATCTCTATCATCTGTCCACAT
>CACOFQ010000020.1 GCA_902626505.1 uncultured Marinoscillum sp. | reverse complement strand
TGGTGATTATATAAAATATATCTACTTTTGCGAGCGCTTCTTTAAGAAGCATTTTTATTGGGTAAATTTTATCCACATTTCAGAATCGTCTGAAAACGTTCTTTGAACTATTGTAATGACAACATACCACTTGAAAGAACTTTTGTTTTTTCCAGAACAGCCAGTTTTAAACACATTTAAGATTATATTACTATGGAGAGTTTGATCCTGGCTCAGGAAGAACGCTAGCGGCAGGCCTTATACATGCAAGTCGAGGGGCAGCATTTACTTCGGTAAATGGCGACCGGCGCACGGGTGAGTAACGCGTATGCAACCTACCTATAACTGGGGCATAGCTCGAGGAAACTCGAATTAATTCCCCATAGTACATTATAATATCTCATGATATAAATGTTAAAGATTTATCGGTTATAGATGGGCATGCGTCTGATTAGTTTGTTGGTAAGGTAACGGCTTACCAAGACTACGATCAGTAGGGGGTCTGAGAGGATGATCCCCCACACTGGTACTGAGACACGGACCAGACATCTACGGATGGCAGCAGTAAGGAATATTGGGCAATGGGCGCAAGCCTGACCCAGCCATGCCGCGTGCAGGATGACGACCCTATGGGTTGTAAACTGCTTTTATATAGGAAGAAAATACTCTTGCGAGAGAAACTGACGGTACTATATGAATAAGGACCGGCTAACTCCGTGCCAGCAGCCGCGGTAATACGGAGGGTTCAAGCGTTTTCCGGATTTATTGGGTTTAAAGGGTGCGTAGGTGGTTTATTAAGTCAGTGGTGAAATCCTGCAGCTCAACTGTAGAACTGCCATTGATACTGGTAAACTTGAGTTTGGTTTAGGTAAGTGGAATTTATGATGTAGCGGTGAAATGCATAGATATCATAAGGAACACCAATAGCGAAGGCAGCTTACTGGACCATAACTGACACTGAGGCACGAAAGCGTGGGTAGCGAACAGGATTAGATACCCTGGTAGTCCACGCCGTAAACGATGCTCACTCGATGTTAGCGATATACTGTTAGCGTCCAAGCTAAAGCGTTAAGTGAGCCACCTGGGGAGTACGCCGGCAACGGTGAAACTCAAAGGAATTGACGGGGGTCCGCACAAGCGGTGGAGCATGTGGTTTAATTCGATAATACGCGAGGAACCTTACCTAGGCTAGAATGCGAGTGACATCCAGAGAGATCTGGAGTTCTTCGGACACAAAGCAAGGTGCTGCATGGTTGTCGTCAGCTCGTGCCGTGAGGTGTTGGGTTAAGTCCCGCAACGAGCGCAACCCCTGTTTTTAGTTGCCAGCAAGTAATGTTGGGGACTCTAGAAAGACTGCCTGCGTAAGCAGAGAGGAAGGAGGGGACGACGTCAAATCAGCATGGCCCTTATGCCTAGGGCTACACACGTGCTACAATGGCGTATACAAAGGGTAGCGAACCAGTGATGGTAAGCCAATCTCTAAAAGTACGTCTCAGTTCGGATTGAAGTCTGCAACTCGACTTCATGAAGCTGGAATCGCTAGTAATCGTGTATCAGCAATGACACGGTGAATACGTTCCCGGACCTTGTACACACCGCCCGTCAAGCCATGGAAGTTGGATATACCTGAAGATGGTTGCCTTTAAGCGCTGTTTAGGGTAGAGCTAGCAACTGGGGCTAAGTCGTAACAAGGTAGCCGTACCGGAAGGTGTGGCTGGAATACCTCCTTTCTAGAGACTTGGTTGTTCTGTGGTATGGTGTCATTCAAAAGTTCTGTTAAAATATTTAACAGTTTTTTAAAAACTTAAGCCCGGGGCTTGTAGCTCAGGTGGTTAGAGCGCTACACTGATAATGTAGAGGTCCGTGGTTCGAGTCCACGCAAGCCCACTGAAGTGGTTGTTGCGTCAAGCAATTAATTTTGTTGGCCTCAAACACATGGGGGATTAGCTCAGCTGGCTAGAGCGCCTGCCTTGCACGCAGGAGGTCATCGGTTCGACTCCGATATCCTCCACTTTTAAAAACTAAAATATTTTAACTAGCAACTTATTGTTGCTCTAAACTGTACGCTTTTGAATTAATATGTTATAGCCGTACCATATTAATTACTAGCTATTGGGCAGTTGAAAGTTCTTTGACATATTGTGATAATGTAGATTTTATTAATATTAAAACACCGAGCACTATTTTATAATAGTACTCATACGTTTTCGGATTTATTTATTTAAATCCTTGAAGGAAGTATGTAAGAGCGCAGGGGGGATGCCTTGGCTCTCAGAGGCGATGAAGGACGTGATAAGCTGCGATAAGCTACGGGGATTGGCACATACGATTTGATCCGTAGATTTCCGAATGGGGCAACCTATCTAATTGAAGATTAGATAATTCAAATTTATTTGAATAGCAAACCTGGTGAACTGAAACATCTAAGTAACCAGAGGAAGAGAAAACAATAGTGATTTCCTTAGTAGTGGCGAGCGAAAAGGAAATAGCCTAAACCTATTATGTTTCGGCATAATAGGGGTTGTAGGACCACAATATCTGATATAAAACGAACAAGAATTTTTTGGAAAATTAAGCCATAGATGGTGAAAGCCCAGTATTGGTAAGTTTTATTGAGGTAGTGGTATCCTGAGTAGGACGGAACAGGTGAAATTCCGTTTGAATCTGCCGGCACCATCCGGTAAGGCTAAATACGACTGAGAGACCGATAGTGAACTAGTACCGTGAGGGAAAGGTGAAAAGTACCCTGAATAAGGGGGTGAAATAGTACCTGAAACCTTGCGCTTACAAGCGGTCGGAGGTTCTTCGTGAACTGACGGCGTGCCTTTTGCATAATGAGCCTACGAGTTACTCTTCACTGGCAAGGTTAAAAATTTTTGATTTGGAGCCGAAGCGAAAGCGAGTCTTAACAGGGCGTTCAGTCAGTGGAGGTAGACGCGAAACCTAGTGATCTACCCATGGTCAGGGTGAATTTATGGTAAAACATAATGGAGGCCCGAACCAGTATACGTTGAAAAGTATTTGGATGAACTGTGGGTAGGGGTGAAAGGCCAATCAAACTAGGAGATAGCTCGTACTCCCCGAAATGCTTTTAGGAGCAGCGTGAATTAATAATCTGACAGAGGTAGAGCTACCGATTGGACTAGGGGGAGTCAAATCCTACCAACTCCAGACGAACTCCGAATGCTGTCAGATGTTTATTTGCAGTGAGGGCATGGGTGCTAAGGTCCATGTCCAAGAGGGAAACAACCCGGATCCTCAGCTAAGGTCCCTAAATCTATACTAAGTTGATCTAAGGTAGTTCAATTACTCAGACAGCCAGGATGTTGGCTTGGAAGCAGCCATTCATTTAAAGAGTGCGTAACAGCTCACTGGTCGAGCGATAGAGCATCAATGATAATCGGGCATAAAGTATAGTACCGAAGCTAGGAACTCTACGGAGTGGTAGGGGAGCATTCTATTTGCATCGAAGAAAAATCGTGAGATTTTTTGGAGCTTATAGAATAGAAAATGTAGGCATAAGTAACGATAATGCAGGTGAGAAACCTGCACACCGAAAGACTAAGGTTTCCTGAACAACGCTAATCGGTTCAGGGTTAGTCGGGACCTAAGGCAAACCCGAATGGGGTAGTCGATGGACAATCGGTTAATATTCCGATACTACCTTTATCAGTGATGGAGTGACGAAGTAGTGAAAGATCCGCGTACTGACGGAATAGTACGTTGAAGCGAGTAGGTATAAGTTTTGTTGGCAAATCCGCAAGACTTGCTGAACGTGATAGTACCACAAACCTTCGGGCGAGTGGATAGTGATCCTAATCAGACTTCCAAGAAAAACTTCTAAACTTATGATATAGGTACCCGTACCGTAAACCGACACAGGTAGTCGAGGAGAGAATCCTAAGGTGCTCGAGTGATTCATGGCCAAGGAACTAGGCAAAATAGTCCTGTAACTTCGGGAGAAAGGACGCCTCCCTCTTCGGAGGAGGCCGCAGTGAATAGGCCCAGGCGACTGTTTATCAAAAACACATGGCATTGCAAATTCGAAAGAAAAAGTATAATGCCTGACACCTGCCCGGTGCTGGAAGGTTAAGGAGAGATGTTAGAAATTTATTTCAAAGCATTGAACTGAAGCCCCAGTAAACGGCGGCCGTAACTATAACGGTCCTAAGGTAGCGAAATTCCTTGTCGGGTAAGTTCCGACCTGCACGAATGGTGTAACGATCTGGGCACTGTCTCAGCCATGAGCTCGGTGAAATTGTAGTAGCGGTGAAGATGCCGCTTAATCGCAACGGGACGGAAAGACCCCGTGAACCTTTACTATAACTTTGTATTGGTATTGGGTAAATAATGTGTAGGATAGGTGGGAGACTTTGATCCTGCGTCGCTAGGCGTAGGTTAGTCACTGGTGAAATACCACCCTTTATTTATCTGATACCTAACCCATTTTGGGGACATTGCATGGTGGGTAGTTTGACTGGGGTGGTCGCCTCCAAAAAAGTAACGGAGGCTTTCAAAGGTTCCCTCAGTACGTTTGGTAATCGTACGTAGAGTGCAATAGCATAAGGGAGCTTGACTGTGAGGCCTACAAGCCGATCAGGTAGGAAACTAGGATATAGTGATCCGGCGGTTCCGCATGGAAGGGCCGTCGCTCAAAGGATAAAAGGTACTCCGGGGATAACAGGCTGATCTCCCCCAAGAGCTCACATCGACGGGGAGGTTTGGCACCTCGATGTCGGCTCGTCACATCCTGGGGCTGGAGAAGGTCCCAAGGGTTGGGCTGTTCGCCCATTAAAGTGGCACGCGAGCTGGGTTCAGAACGTCGTGAGACAGTTCGGTCCCTATCTGTTGTGATCGTTAGAAGCTTGAGAGGATCTGACTCTAGTACGAGAGGACCGAGTTGGACAAACCTCTAGTGTACCGGTTGTAGTGCCAACTGCACCGCCGGGTAGCTACGTTTGGAAGAGATAAGCGCTGAAAGCATCTAAGCGCGAAGCTCACCTCAAGATGAGGCTTCTTTTAAGGGACGTTCAAGACTAGGACGTTGATAGGCTGCAGGTGTAAAGACAGAAATGTCAAAGCTGAGCAGTACTAATTACCCGTAACTTCCTCACTAAACTGTTTTAATTTTATTTTCTACATTATTCGCAACATGTTACGATATTAAGATTTTATGGTGACTATAGCATTGGGGTCCACCTCTTCCCATTTCGAACAGAGAAGTTAAGCCCAATAGCGCCGATGGTACTACTATAACAGGTGGGAGAGTAGGTCGTTGCCAGACTTTTATTTTTATTAAAAGCCCCTTTTTTTTAGGGGCTTTTTTTTATCTTCAAATACTAAATGAAATTATTTGCAGTATTTCTTGGTGGTAGAGCCGATAAGTGTAACATTGAATTACATGATGTAGTTTTTACGTGTGCTAAAAATATTCAAAGTTCACATATTGATTTACTAGATAAATGGTTTGGTAATCCAAAAAGATTGCACATCGATTCATGGATTGAGTTAAAATATATTGATGGCTATAAAATTCAATTATCAAAATCTAAACCTGTTCATAAAGAAAAATTATATTTTATAAACTTAGGTGGATATGATAAAAATAAGTTTGAGGAACTTCATGAATCTAAGTTTTTTGTTGGTCCGAATAGAATTGATATAAAGAAAAGAGCTAAGAAGAGTCTTTTATTAGGATATGATCAAGTGCACACTGATGATCTATATGATGTTGATGATTGTATTGAAATTGATAAAGTTTCTGGATATTATATTCATTTAACTAAAACAGATATTTTACCAAAACTAAATTTTAATAACGGCTACTTGCCGATTCCAAAGCAAACCATTAGGGATTTTATTAAAAATAATTAGTTATTATTCCTCAGATTTATTACCTCTTTCGGTCTTACCACCTGATTCTTTTGGCTTATCGTCAGCAATACTTTCTCTCATTCCAGTATCAGCTTGAATATTTTGAAATTTATAATAATCCATTATCCCAAGATTTCCTTGTCTAAATGCTTCAGCCATAGCCTTTGGTACTTCTGCCTCTGCTAATATAACTTTAGCTCTAGCTTCTTGGGCTTTGGCAATCATTTCTTGTTCAGCAGCAACAGCCATTGCTCTTCTTTCTTCAGCCTTTGCTTCTGCTACCTTAAGATCGGCTTCAGCCTGATCAGTTTGAAGTATTGCTCCAATATTTTTACCAATATCTATATCTGCTATATCAATGGATAATATTTCGTATGCAGTACCAGCATCAAGTCCTCTTTCTAATACTAGCTTTGAAATCCTATCTGGATTTTCTAAGACTTCTTTATGTGATTTTGACGAGCCAATAGACGATACTATTCCTTCACCAACTCTAGCTAAAATTGTTTCTTCTCCAGCTCCACCAACTAATTGGGCGATATTTGCTCTTACAGTTACTCTTGCTTTTGCAATAAGTTGAATTCCATCAGCAGCAACTGCAGCGACACTAGGTGTATTAATTACTTTTGGAGTTACTGACATTGTAACTGCTTCAAATACATCTCTTCCAGCCAGATCAATAGCTGTAGCCTGCTTAAATGTTAACTCCATATTTGCTTTTTCTGCAGATATTAAAGCGGTTATAACTTGTGGTACATTTCCCCCAGCAAGGTAGTGTGTCTCAAGATCAGGGCCTAATAGTACTCTTCCTGATGATTCGATATCATCTTTAATAACTAATCCAGCTTTTGTAGCAGTAATCAAAGAATTTACAACAATTGAAGGAGGAACTCTTCTAACTCTCATGAAAACGAGTTCTAGTAAGCCAATTACAACTCCTGAGAAGCGAGCAGTAATCCATAAATTAACTGGAACAAAATATAAGAAGATAAAAACCAGGACAGTTATTCCAACTATAAGGAGAGCAGTTAAAACCATATTATTTATTTTTTTTTACTAAAATTTTGTCTTGCAAGATATTAATTATTTTTATTTTTTTGTTCTCTTCTATAAAATTTTCTGTTGATTTTATTTCATATGTTTTATTATTGAAAATACCTTTTCCGTATGGTTTTAGAGTAGAGGAACTAATTCCTATATCACCAATTTTTAATTGAGAGTATTGATTTTTTGATATACTATCTGTATGTGTTTTTTTTAAGGAAACTTTATTCCATGTATCAGACTTTAAAGCATAAATTATTATTATTAAACATAAAAATCCATTTATAATAGAGTAAACAACTGCAAATTCAGTTCCAAAATATGTATAGGAAAGGTAGTCCGAAGAAAAGATTGCAACAAGTCCAATAATTCCAAAAATTGTAGTTCCTGGAATAAATAAAATTTCAATAATGATAAGTATAATCCCTAAAAAAAGAAGTAGCGCTAATATTAATATTTCCATAATGTCTAATAAGCTTTTCCAAAAACAACTAAACCATTTGATGGTTTACCGGTTACAATACACTTCCCTTTATCTTTTCCATAATTTAAAGGTATGCACCGAATTGTGGCTTTAGTTTCTTTTTTTATAAGGTTTTCTGTTTCAATAGATCCATCCCAATGAGCATAAACAAAACCATTTTTATGTTTAAATATCTTTTTAAAATCATCATAGTTCTCAATAATGTGTGAGTTATTTTCTCTAAAGATTTTTGCCTTATTAAATAAATTTTTTTGAATTTCATCAAGTAAATTTTTTACTTTATCAATTAATGTTTCCTCATCGATAACTTCTTTAGTTAAATTATCTCTTCTTACGACTTCAACCGTATTATTGTCAATGTCTTTTGGTCCAACAACCAGTCTAATTGGTATTCCTTTAAGTTCATACTCTGAAAATTTCCAACCAGGCTTATGATTTTTCCTGTCATCTATTTTATAACTAATGTTTGAACTTTTTAAATTTTTTCCAATAAGATCCAATTTATTAATAACGACTTTATACTCTTCGTCAGAGTTAAATATTGGAATTAAAACAACTTGAATTGGAGCTAGATTAGGAGGTAATACTAATCCTTTATCATCAGAGTGAGTCATTATTAGTGCTCCAACTAACCTAGTTGATACTCCCCAAGATGTTCCCCAGACATATTCTTTTTTTCCTCCTGAAGTTGCAAATTGTACGTCAAATGCCTTAGCAAAATTTTGACCTAAAAAATGAGAAGTACCTGCTTGTAATGCTTTAGAGTCTTGCATTAATGCTTCAACACAATAAGTCTGCTCTGCACCAGCAAATTTTTCACTTTCAGATTTTGTTCCTTTCAGAACAGGTATTCCCATAGTTTCTTCTAGAAAAGAAGAATATATATTTAATATTTTAATTGTTTCTTCTTCAGCTTCACTTTTAGTTTCATGAGCTGTATGGCCTTCTTGCCATAAAAATTCAGAGGTTCTTAAAAATAATCTTGTTCTCATTTCCCACCTAACGACATTAGCCCATTGATTAACAAGAATAGGTAAATCTCTATATGATTGAATCCAATTTTTATATGTATTCCATATTACTGTCTCAGATGTAGGTCTAACAATTAGTTCTTCTTCTAATTTTGCATCTGGATCAACAACTACTCCGTTTCCTTTATCATCAGACTTAAGTCTGTAATGAGTTACAACAGCACATTCTTTAGCAAAACCTTCGACATGATCAGCCTCCTTACTAAGATATGATTTTGGAATAAATAATGGAAAATATGCATTTTGATGCCCAGAGTCTTTAAACATAGAATCAAGTTTTGATTGCATTTTTTCCCAGATTGAAAAACCATATGGTTTGATTACCATACAACCTCTTACTGATGAATTCTCTGCTAAATCAGCCCTCTTAACAAGTTCATTGTACCATCCTGAAAAATCATTTTCTCTACTTGGTAATCCTTTACTCATTTGTTCTAATTTTACACAATCTTAACTCTTATAAATAACTATAAAAAACAATAAAATTATTTTTTTTCGTTATTATTTAGTAATTTAACAATGATTTAAAGTGAAAAAAATGCTTAAAAGAAAAAGTTTTTTATTTATTTCATTAATTCTATTATCATTTTCATCTTTTTCTCAGGAAATAGATGACATGTATTTTAATAGTAATGATAGAGTAGCAAAAAAAGTTAAAAAAATAACACCAGCTCAGATAATCTTATCAAAGTATAGATCTGGAATAACTGCTAATAATTCTAGTGATAAAATAGATTCTAAACTTTTAAATAGATATAAACTAGAATCAACTACCAATACCTTATCTGAAAATGAAGATAATAATAATTTAAAGTCATTAAAGTATAATAGAGATAATCTATTCAGAAGTAAAAACATAAATAATAGTTTTCTTAATTTAGACCTTTTATTAATGTATGGCTGGACTAACCCAAATTATTATTATATGATGAACCCCTATGAACTAAGTTATCTAGACTATCAAGGTATAAGCCCATATTCAAATATTTGGATGCCGAGAAATCTTTATGGTTTAAGAAAATTAGTTTCTTTTGATCCGATGATGTTTTTTACTAACCCTTTCCTATCATCAATAAATCCATTAATGTCTCCTGCATTATTTAATATTCATTATCCTGGAATGTCAACTTATGGGTTATGTGTTTGGACTAGTACATATCCATCTTGGATTTTTACTAATAATGGTACTGGAGGAGGTTTACAACATACTTTATCAAACAGTCATTTTTACTTTGATAGTGAATCATCTGCTCCAGTTGTTAGAGGGCCTAGATCAGGCAGAGGTACTTTAAGAGGAATTGATTCTAATTCAGATGTATCAATTGATAGATATTATGGAAGAAGAGAATCTGGAATTACAAATACTAATATTAGAAAGAATTCTAAATCAATTTCAAGTAATATGGATGATACCCAGAATGCATACATGAAAACCTATTCTTCAAGAGTAGAAAGTTATGCTACAAGATCCTCAAGAAGTAGTATTTATCAGTATTCGGGTAGGAGATTAGATAGTCAAAATAGATTAAGTTCTTCGAGAATAGAAGCTATTAATAATTCTTTCTCTGGAAATTCAGTAAGATCATCCAGAGGCACTTCATCATTATCTTCTATTGATAATATGAGTGGAAGAAGATCAGTATATTCTGCTCCTGCTAATTATAATAATAGGGGATCTGTTTTTTCAAGGTCGTCTGGAGGAAGTGGTAGAAGTTCAGGTTTTAATTCAGGATCAAGTTCTTCTAGCAGTAGTTTCTCATCTTATAGCTCTGGTGGTAGTAGTAGTGGAGGATATAGCGGAGGAAGTCGTTCAAGCGGTGGAACTTCAGTTGTTAGTTCTGGAAGTAGTGGAGGTTCATCTAGGGGAAATAATTAATTTTTTCTTTAAGCAAAAGTATGTATAAGTTAATTATAACTTTTATACTATTTTATTCTTATAATTCTTATGGACAATATGGTTATTACAAAGATGTTGTCAAATTTGGTCAATATTTTAATTCTGGAACAGCTAGAGTTCAGGCTTTAGGCGGTGCAACTGCTTCATTAGGAGGTGATGTAAGTTCAATTACTATTAATCCTGCAGGATTAGGATTCTTTAATAAAAAAGTATTTTCTATATCACATAAATCTGAATCGATTAGCAATAAATTAAATTATATTAGTGAAATATCTGAATTCAATAAATCTTTTAGTAATATTAATAATATATCTCTTGTATTACCTTTAAGATCCAGACAGAGTTCATTTAGACAAGGATTATTTGAATGTAATAGCTGTCCAAAGTTTAATTTTGGTATATCATATAATAGGATTAAAGATTTTACAAATGAGAGGCTTTATAGAGGTTATAATGATAACAATTCAATAATAGATTATTTTTTAATAGATGCTCAAGGAGTACCTTTATCATTAATATCTAATTCACAACCAATATCCGGAATAGGAATTTTACAAGAAGCTTATGATCATTATATTATTAACCCTGATCTGGATTTGCCTGGTTCCTACTTTTCTTTTATCGGTGGTTTTCCTTTACAAGAAGAAAGAATAATAAATTCTGGAGGTATTTCAAAATTTTCAATTTCATCAGCTTTAAATTTTAATGATAAATTTTTTTTTGGATTTGGTGCTAATTTTTATTCAATTAATTATGTTCAGAATAGAATTTTTAAAGAAAGTAATTATGAAATATTAAATGAAAATGGTAATTGGGAGTTTGAAGGTATTTTAGATTATTTAATATTAAATGACTACCTTAAAATTTCTGGTAATGGAACATCAATATCTTTCGGTTTAATTATTAAACCAATAAACCAACTTAATATTGGATTTAATTATGAATCTAAGACTAAATATTTTTTAAAAGAGGAAATTGATAGTGAATTAGAGACAAGTTATTTAAATTATTATTTTCAACCAGAAGATACTATTTTAGGTGCATCTATTTCTGGTACCGCATTAAGTGTTACTGATTATAACTTTGATTTACCATCTAAGCTAACAATTGGATCATCATATTTTTTTAAAAAATTTGGTTTTATTTCTGGAGATATAGATTTAATAAATTATACTGCTTCGAGTATGTTTTCTCAAGATTTTAGTGCATTTGATGATAATCAAGAAATAAAAAATATTTATAAAACTTTAGCAGTAAATTATAGAATAGGTGTGGAGGGCAGATATAAAAACTTTTATATCAGAGCGGGCTATAGTTTTCTAACTGACCCAAATAGGATATCAGGGAACATTGATAATAGTAAAAAAAGAAAAAGTTTAGGATTTGGTTATCTTTCAAATGGAATTAATCTAGATATTTCATATATATCAACTAAGGAGAAAAGTTTTTTGATTCCATATCCTATTTATTCTAATCAGCCATATGCTGATGTTTCATCTTCAAAAAATATTTTATTAATTTCTTTAGGTATTAGAGTTAATAATAGATAATACTTTTTCTCTATTATTATTTGCAACAGAATACTTTGACATTGAATAAAATTTAATTCTATCCTCAAACATTTTTTTAACTATTTCTTCAGTATTGCCTTTTTTAAATAATGGTCTTTTATCCTTTCTTTTTATTCTTTCAATTAGAACACTGATTGATGTATTCAAAAAAATGGATATACCATTTTCATTCATCACTTCTAAATTATTTTTGAAACATGGTGTTCCTCCACCAGTAGATAGGACAAAGTGATTTTCTTTTTTAATAATTGTTTTTAAAATTTCTGATTCTTTATTTCTAAAATAATTCTCATTTTCGTGATTAAATATTTCATTTATTGATCGGTTTTCTTTTTTCTCTATCTCATCATCTAGATCCACAAATTTTAATTTTGTTACTGAACTTATATATTTAGCCATAGTTGATTTTCCCGAGCCTGGCATTCCGAGTAAAAAAAATTTTTTCATTTATATTGTTATATTTACCCCTCTCAAAATATCCTTTGGATCAGGAAAACTATTATTATGCCATTTACCTTTAACTAAACCATTTCTCATTAAAAAAAATCCTGGGTTTGATCTAATTATAGTCTTTAATACTGTAGCATCTCCATAAACGGTTTTTAAATTAATATCATTTTCTTTTAAAAATGTATTTATTGATTTTTCATCACTTGATGTAATAATTACTATTTCAACCCAAAAGCTTATTGAATTATTTAAACTTTTTAATTTAGAAACAAAATTTTCCAATTTTTTATTTTCTACATCTAATTTATTTACATCATGAATTATTAAAAATAATTTATTGCCTTGGAAACTTTCGTTTGTATAATCACCATCTTTATTCCATAAACTATAATCAGTAATTTTAGGTTCTGCTTCTGGATTAAGTAATTTCAATTCTTTGAATTCAAAACTATTATCTAATGGGTAATTATCAAATTCGTATATTATTCCATCTTTTTCCATTATATAAGTATATTTTAACTCTTCACTTGGTTCCATCAATGATGGGATATAATTACCAACTTTATATGCTCTAAAGTCAATAAATGGTAGAAAATTTATTGCACTATAACTTATAATTAAACATATTAGAGTAACAGTCAAAATAAATCCATTTCTAAAACTTATGTTATCAAAAATTTTTAAGTATAAATATCCTTTTTGGTTACTTAATTTTGGGTGGATAAAAACTATAATTCCAGATAGAACTAATAAAATAATATCCTTATAAAATGACTCCCATGGAGTTAACTTAATAGCATCCCCAAAACAACCACAGTCTGTAACTTTATTAAAATATGCAGAGTAAAATGTTAAAAATGTAAAAAATAAAATAAGACCTAAAGTAATCTTTGAAGTTATTTTAATCTGGTAATTAATTAAAAGAGCGACGCCAATAACAACCTCCAGAGTACATAAGAAAACTGATAATACTAATGCATAAGGAATAAAAATTTCAAATATTGGAGTGAAGTCAGAACTAAACACTTCAAAATATTCTTGAAGTTTAATTTGTGTTCCAACCGGGTCGTTAATCTTAATAACCCCTGAAAAAATAAATAATAGCCCAACCAAATATCTAGATATTGTAAATAAAAACCTCATTCTTTATAAATTAATAATTTTATTAAACAAAAAACTGAATAGTTAACAATGTCTTGATAATTTGCTTTAATTCCCTCAGATATTAATGTTTTACCATCATTATTTTCTATTTGTTTTGTTCTATATAATTTCATTAAAATAATATCTGTCATTGAACTAATTCTCATCTCTTTCCAAGCTTCATCATAGTCATGATTTTTATCTGATAATAAATTCATAATTTCATGAGAATAATTATCATAAAGTTTTTCCAGATCATTTAAACTAATATCAATAGTTTCATCATCAGATTCAATCTGAATAATAGCCATTATACAATAATTAATTATACCAATAAACTCATTATCAATTTTTTCATCAATTTTCATTTTTTTTTTTTCTTGAGTTGATCTAATCCTTTGAGCTTTGATAAAAATTTGATCAGTTAATGATGGTGCACGTAATATTCTCCATGCTGAACCGTAGTCTTTTGATTTTTTTAGATAAATATCTTTACAGATCGCAATAATTTTTTTATAATCGTTTATTGTAGATGTTTCCAAATTATTATTAATTTTTTCAAAAATATGAAATAGCAATTAAAAATGAATCAAATATCAATCAAAAGATCATTTAATATTAGAGGAAATTTATTTTATTATGATAAACCTCTTATAATGGGTATTTTAAATATGACACCAGATTCATTTTATGATGGTGGTAAATTTAATAATCTAGATCAAGCTTTAATAAAAATTGAAAATATGATAAAAGAGGGTGTTTCAATAATTGATATTGGAGGGTGTTCCACTAGACCAGGATCAGACTCCGTATCTCTTGATGAGGAATGGAATAGAATTAAAGATGTGTTATATCAATGTAAAATTAAATTTCCTAATACATTTATATCTGTTGATACATTTAGATCTGAAATTGCAAAAAGATCATTAGAGGAAGGAGTTCATTTTATAAATGACATATCAGGAGGTAGTTATGATAATAAAATGTTTAAAATAATTTCAAATTATAAAGTTCCTTATATTCTTATGCATATAAAAGGTATACCAAAGAATATGATGGAGAAAACTAGTTATGAAAATTTAATAATTGAAATTTTAAATTATTTTAGAGAAAAAATTGAAATATTGAAAAACTATGGAATTAATGACATCATATTAGATCCAGGTTTTGGATTTGCAAAAGATTTTGATCAAAACTTTGAAATATTAAATAAATTAGATTCTTTCCAAATTTTCAATCTCCCAATTCTTGTTGGGTTATCAAGAAAATCTTTCATTAAGAAAAAGTATGGAATGGAAAACTCATTAAAGGGTACAATTGAGCTTAATAAAATTGCACTTAAAAATGGAGCTGAAATTATTAGAGTACATGACGTTAAAGAACACGTTAATATAATTAAATGATATATAATATTAATATAGGGTTTTTAGAATTGAGATTAATTGACTTTATAGATATTTTATTTGTCAGTCTTTTATTATATAATATCTATAGACTTTTAAGAGGAAGTGTAGCTATTAGAATTTTTATTGGATTTTTAATTCTTTATTTTTTTTACTTAATTGTTAGAGCTTCAGAAATGGAATTATTAACAAATATTCTTGGGCAATTTATGGGGGTTGGAGTTTTAGCAGTAATTATATTATTCCAAAAAGAAATAAGGAGATTTCTATTATTTCTTGGAAAAACAAATTATATAAAAGACCAAAAATTATTAGATGTATTTTCTCCATTTTTTTCAAATCAATCAAAAAATAAATGGAATAGCTTTATAACTATTTTAGTTGATTCTTGTCAATTAATACTTCAAAGTAATTCAGGTGCACTAATTGTTCTTTCAAAAAATTCAGAAATGAAGTTTTACTCAGAATCGGGGGAAATTTTAAATGCTATACTATCAAAAAGATTACTACTCTCTATTTTTAATAGAAAAAGTCCACTTCATGATGGTGCAGTAATAATTCACGGTGAAAAAGTTATAGCAGCTAGATGTATATTACCTGTTTCTGACAATAAAGATCTCCCAATGAACTTTGGATTACGTCATAGGGCAGCCTATGGAATATCACAAGATACTGATGCTTTAGCCATAGTTATTTCAGAGGAAAATAAAATAATTTCTGTTTTTTTTGATGGTAAAGTAAAAACTAAACTATCAATTGTAGAATTAAGATCAGAGATAATTGATTATTTAGAAGGGGAGGAATCTATTTAATAACATTCAGATTTTTACCTACTTTTTCAAATGCTGAAATTGCTTTATCTAGTTCACTTTTAGAATGACCAGCAGATAATTGAACTCTTATTCTTGCTTTATCTTTTGGAACTACTGGGAAGTAAAAACCAACGACATATACTCCCATATCTAGAAGTTGATTTGACATTTTTTTTGCTAAAACTGCATCATATAACATAATAGGAACAATAGGATGTGTTCCACTTTTAATATCAAAACCTAAAGAAGACATTTTTTCTCTAAAGTATTTTGTGTTATCCTGAAGTTTTTTAATTAAGGAGGAATCATTTTTAATTAATTCAAAAACTTTCAAAGATGCACCAACAATTGAGGGTGCTAATGTATTTGAAAAAAGATACGGTCTTGATTTTTGTCTTAGAATTTCAATAATTTCTTTTCTCCCTGATGTAAAACCTCCTGATGCTCCTCCTAAAGCTTTACCTAATGTACCAGTAATAATATCTATTTTCCCAATAACATTTTTTAGTTCATGAACTCCCATACCTTTCTCTCCCATAAATCCTGTAGAATGGCATTCGTCAATCATTATTAATGAATTATATTTTTCAGCTAACTCAACAATTTTATCTAATTGAGCTATTGTTCCATCCATTGAAAATACTCCGTCAGTAACTATTATTCTTGCTCTACAACTTTCTGTTTCATTAAGTTTTTCTTCTAGATTAATCATATCATTATGATTATACCTATGTCTCTGAGCTTTACATAATCTAATTCCATCTATTATTGAAGCATGATTTAATTCGTCTGATATTATTGCATCGTCAGGACCAAACAAGGGTTCAAAAAGTCCACCGTTAGCATCAAATGCAGCTGCATATAAGATTGTATCTTCAGTCCCTAAAAATTCACTTATACTTTCTTCTAGTTCTTTATGAATATTTTGTGTTCCACATATAAATCTAACTGAGGACATTCCAAATCCATGACTATCTATAGATTCTTTAGCAGCTTTTAATACTTCTGGATGAGATGATAATCCTAGATAATTATTTGAACATAAATTAATTATCTCTTTTTGACTGTTAGTATTTATAATAGAATTTTGTGGAGATGTAATAATTCTTTCTTTTTTAAATAATCCTGAATTCTTTGTATTTTTTATTTCATTTTCAAGATGTGTTTTAAAATCTTTATACATTTTTAAAATTTAATTAGATTACATATTTAATGTAAATTAAAAATTATTAATCATAACCCATAATGAGTAGAATACTAATTATTGGATCTGAAGGTCAACTAGGTTCAGAGCTTTCTAGTTTTTTATCAAAAAATATAGAACACGATAAAATTGTATTATCTGACATAAGAAATAATTCATCATCAGATTTAACTTATCAAAAGTTAGATGCTTTGAATTATGATGAAATAAAAAAAACGGTTTTAAAGTATAATATATCTGAAATATATCATCTCGTAGCAATTCTTTCTGCTAAAGGAGAACAGAATCCAATGAAAACATGGGATCTTAATATGAATTCTTTATTTAATATTTTAGAGCTTGCAAAAAATAAGTTTATTAAGAAAGTATTTTGGCCTAGTTCTATTTCAGTATTTGGCGAAACTTCTCCTAAAAATAATACAAATCAATTTTCTGTTATGGAACCTAGTACGGTTTATGGTATTAGTAAGCTTGCTGGGGAAAGATGGTGTGAATATTATAATCAAAGATATAATACTGATATAAGAAGTATTAGATTCCCCGGAATTATAAGTTCTAATACTTTACCGGGTGGAGGAACTACTGACTATGCCGTTGAAATTTTTTATTCTTTCTTAAATAATAAAGACTATAAATGTTTTTTAAATAAAGAAACAATTCTACCAATGATATATATTGATGATGCTATTAATTCTATTTTTAATTTGATGAAAGAAAACAAAAAAAAATTGTCTATTAAATCAAGTTATAATATTTCAGGATTTAGCATAAATCCTTCAATGATTTTTGAAAAGTTAAATAAAATTAATGAATCATTTAAAATAATTTATGAGCCTGATTATAGACAAAAAATTGCTGATTCGTGGCCGAATTCTATAAATGATGAATATGCAAAAAGAGATTGGAATTGGATGGCTGAATTCGATTTAGATAGAACAATTGACATAATGATAAAAAGACTAAAAACAAAATATAATGATTAGATATAACAATTTACTTTTTGAAGTGACTAAAGATTATTACTTAATTAAAATAAATAGACCAAAGAATTTAAATGCCTTAAATCAAGAGACTATTAAAGAATTAAAATCTTGTTTTGATTATATCGATAATAATTTAAAAAATAAGTATGGTGTAATTATTACAGGAGAGGGTGATAAATCATTCGTTGCTGGTGCGGATATTAAAGAATTTACTCAATTAGATAATGATTCTTCATTAAAATTTTGTAAAAATGGTCATGACTTATTTAATAAAATTGAGAGAATGCCTATTCCCGTTATTGCTTTAGTAAATGGTTATGCATTGGGTGGAGGATGTGAGTTATCTTTAGCATGTCATTTAAGAATAGCAACTAAAAATGCTCAATTTTCTCAACCTGAAATTAACCTTGGATTAATTCCAGGATATGGAGGTACTCAAAGGCTATCTCAAATTATTGGAAAGTCTAAAGCTTTAGAAATTATGCTAACTGCTAATATGATTTCTGCTCAAAAAGCTTATGAGTATAATCTTGTTAATGACCTTGCTAAAAATTATAATGAAGCTTTAAAAAAAGCTCATGAGTTAATTTTAATTTTTAAAAGAAAAGCTCCAGTCGCTATAAAAAATGTTATTAGATCAGTAAATAATTATTATGACATAAATGTCGATGGATTTCAAGAAGAAATCAACTTATTTGTTGATTGCTCAAAAACAAAAGATTTTAATGAGGGAGTTAAAGCATTCATTGAAAAAAGATGTCCAGATTTTACTGGTGAATAAGATCATATAATAGATTCTATGTAAAAAATTTATTATTACTTTTGCAAAAATGCCACCTAATAAATTTAAAATTATTCTTCTAGCTATTCTTCTAACTTCTTGTAAGAAAGAATTTATTTCAACAGAATCTTCTAAAATTGAGTTTGATGACTTTAGCGTAGAAGAAATCGATTATAAATTTTTATCAACCAAATCTAAATTTCAATATAAAAATGAAAATCAGTTGATAAATGCTACACTTAATATGAGAATAGAAAAAAATGAAAGAATATGGTTTTCAGTTAGGGTTGCTTTAGGAGTTGAAGCTGCTAGAGGTTTAATAACAAAGGACGATTTTTTTATAATTGATAGAGTTAATAAGCAAGTTATTCAATCAACTCCTGATATAATTGAAAGAGAATTTAAGATTAAACTAAATTTTGATCAACTTGAATCAATTTTAACTGGCAATTTATTATATGATATATCACAAAATGATAAATTAGAGAAGGAAGGAAATTATTTTAAAATAGTTCAACAAAAAGAATCAATTCAATCTCAAAACTTAATTAATACAAAAACATCTAAAATTGAAAAGCTTATACTGTTCGATGAAATTACAAATTATTTGTTAACTGTAGACTATGAAAACTTCAAGCCTCTTGGAAATATTTTATTCCCAGGACGTCATTTGTTTACATCAGTTAGTTACTTAGATGATAGTAGTGTTCCAGTAATTACCAATATAAACTTTAATTTTAAGGAAGTTGAGAGAACCAATAGACCCTTAAAATTCCCTTTTAATATTCCATCAAAGTATGCACTTAAGAAAATTTAGTTTCTTATTTATATTATTTTATTTATCAAATATCTATATCTATTCACAAGAAGGCTCAAGATCTTCATTAGAAAATGAAAGAGATGTTACATTGAGCAAGATTCAAGAAGCAGAAAAAATTTTGCTGGAAACGGAGAAATCAAAAAAATTGACAGTGGGTAGATTAAATGTTATTAACAAACAGATTAAAAATAGACAAAATTTAATTTTTAATCTTCGAAAAGACTTAGAGGTTCAGTTAGATGAGATTCAAATAAAAAGGATTTTAATAACTTCTTTGAAAAGAGATTTAAAAGTACTGAATAATGAATATTCAGAAAT
>CACOFQ010000019.1 GCA_902626505.1 uncultured Marinoscillum sp. | reverse complement strand
ATAGTTTATTTTATTGCATTTATAGGTATAGACTTTGCAGGATACTGGGTCCATCGAATTAATCATAGTATTAATTATTTTTGGAATCATCATATAATCCATCATAGTAGTGAGGAATTTAATTTAGCATGCGCTCTAAGACAATCAATCTCGAACTTCTTTTCCATTTCATTTATATTTTTAATTCCTACTGCATTAATTGGAGTTCCTGCAGAAGTGGTTGGTGTCCTTGCACCTCTTCATCTTTTTGCTCAGTACTGGTACCATACGAGACTAATTGGAAAACTTGGCTTTTTAGAATATATAATTGTTACGCCTTCTCATCATAGAGTTCATCACGCTATTAATAAAGTGTATCTTGATAAAAATCTATCCCAGGTATTTATAATATGGGATAAATTATTTGATACATTTCAAGAAGAATTAGATGATGTTCCACCTGTTTATGGTGTGAAAAGACCTTTAAGATCTTGGAATCCTATTAAAATAAATTTTTCTCATCTTTTCCTACTAATTAGAGATGCTTGGCGAACTACACATTTTATAGATAAATTAAAAATATGGTTTATGCCTACTGGCTGGAGGCCAGAAGATGTTGAAAAAAAGTATCCTATTAAATCTATAGATTCGGTATATGATTATAAAAAATACTATCCAATATTATCCAGAGAACTACAGTATTGGTCATGGTATCAATTTATAATAGTTTTTATATTTATTATGTACTTTATAAATAATCTACATATTATTTCTTTTACTGATGCAATCTTATTTTCAGCCTTTATTTTTATTTGTATATACAGTTTAACAAGTTTAATGGATAAAGAAAAAAATTCTTGGATTGCAGAATTTATTAAGCTCTCATTTGGATTTTTACTTTTGGTTTATACAAATATCTTTTTAGAACTTGAGATGATAATCCCTTTCTATGAAATAATTATTTCATCTTATTTGATAATATCATTTTTAGTAGTGACCTATTTCAATAAGTACGAACTAAGATTACAAAATTAGTTTTTCAAAAAAGGATATCTATAATTTTTTGGTGTATTATATACTTCCTTTATTGTTCTAGGAGATACCCATCTCAATAAATTAAGGTAAGAACCAGCTTTATCATTTGTACCTGAAGCTCTTCCTCCACCAAAAGGTTGTTGACCTACAACAGCACCAGTAGGTTTGTCATTAATATAAAAATTTCCTGCAGAATACTCTAAAGCATTCATAGCTTTGTCAATTGCAACTTGTTCTGAAGCAAATATTGCTCCAGTTAAAGCATATGGTGATGTCTCATCAACAAGTTTTAATGTATTATCAAACTCATTATCTTCATAGATGTAAATACATGTAACAGGTCCAAAAACTTCTTCTACCATTAACTTATTTTTTGGATTGCTTGTAACAAAAACTGTAGGATTAATAAAATATCCCTTTGATCTATCATAATCTCCTCCTATGAGAAGTTCTAAGTCTTTATCTTTTTTACCATCGTTAATGTAAGAAACTATTTTATTGAAAGCTCTCTCATCTATTACTGCATTCATGAAATTAGAAAAGTCATCAGGTTTACCAATTTTAATTGTTTTTATTTCCTCTATAAGTTCCTTTTTTATATTTGGCCATAATGATTTTGGTAAATAAATTCTTGATGGAGCACTACACTTTTGACCTTGAAACTCAAAACAACCTCTAATTATTGCAGTTGACACTTCTTTAGAGTTAGCAGACTTATGTGCAACTATGAAATCCTTACCTCCTGTTTCTCCAACAACTCTTGGGTATGAATTATAATTATCAATATTTTCGCCAATTTCTTTCCATAAATGTTTAAATACACCAGTGCTTCCAGTAAAATGTAATCCTGCAAACTCTTTATGTTTAAATATGATATCTCCAGCATCTGGGCCATCTACATAAATAATATTAATTACACCATCAGGAATACCAGCTTCTTTAAAAACATCCATAATTACTTTTGCAGAATAAATCTGAGGATAGGCTGGTTTCCAGATAACTGTATTTCCCATTAATGCAGGACTTGCACATAAGTTTCCGGCTATTGATGTGAAATTGAATGGACTTATTGCAAAAACAAAACCTTCTAGAGGTCTATAATCTAAACGATTCCACATGCCCTCTGATGATTCTGGTTGATTTTTATAAATTTCTTCCATATATGATACATTGAAATTTAGAAAGTCGATGAACTCACATGCAGCATCAATTTCAGCTTGAAATACATTTTTTGATTGACCTAACATAGTAGAGGCATTAATTTTTGATCTATATGGTCCTTTTAATAATTCAGCAGCTTTTAAAAATATTGATGCTCTACTTTGCCATGACATTGCTGCCCATTTCTTTTTTGCTTTTAATGCAGCATTGATAGCTGATTTTACATGAGATTTATCTCCTTCAAAAAAATTACCAATATGTAAATTATGGTCATGTGGAGCTAATATCTTTATTTTATTATTAGTAGTTATTTCTTTACCATCAATTATCATAGGAATATCAATAGTATTTTCTTTCATATGATTAAGCGTATCTAATAATTCTTTTTTTTCTTGTGAACCATTTTTATAATTTTTCACTGGTTCATTTACAGGGATAGGTATCTCAAAAAATGCATTATTCATATTTATATAATTTTATTGTTTCCAAGCTTTTGATTCTATTTTATTTTTTGATAATTCTCTATTAGAGTACATTATATCATACGTCTCTAAATCTTTTTTTAATTGAATATCTTTATCTAAAAATTCAAAAATTTGATCAATTATATCCATTGCCTCATCTCTCAAGGAATAAAAAATAAATTGATCTTCATTTGCTGAATTTAATAATCCTGAATTTTTTAAATAATAAATGTGTCTAGATGTTTTGGTTTGAGTAAAATTTAAAATAATCTCTAAATCTGAAATTGAAGCCTCTTTTCTGTTTGCTAGTATATTTAATATTCTTATTCTTGATACATCAGAAAAAGATTTAAAAATTGTTTTCCCGTAATCAATATTGAATTTTTTTAATCTCATCTATGTTAAATATTGTTATTACAAACTATACTACTTAAAAAAAACATATTTATTAAGTAATTTAGCATGTTATTTAAAAAAAGTAGTAACATTTATAAAATGATTGATTCATAAAACATGAGAATATTTATAATAATATTTTTATCATTTGTTTTTTATTATGATTTAAAATCTCAAGGCCAACAAAAAATAATTCAACTTTCAGGAGTTGTAGTTGGTCAGGATAGTATCTCTGGAGTTGGAGGTGTTCATATTTATGTTCCTAAAGCAGGAAGAGGTACAACATCAAATCCCTATGGTTACTTTGCTATGCCTGTTTTAGCAAATGATAGTATCATTGTAAGTGCAATAGGATATCAAAAACAAAATTTTATTATGCCTGGTGACAAAGGTGAATCAGTTACTTTATTTATTGAGTTGAAACCTGATACAACAATCCTACCGGAGTTAGAAATTTTTCCTTATCCAACCGAGGAATTATTTAAAAAAGCAGTACTTGCTATTGAGTTACCAAATAGGCAAGATTTAGATAATCTAGAAAAGTCATTAGATAAAGACCTTCTTAGAAGGATGTATAATAACGAACCAATGAGTGCTAATATGAATTATAAATATTTTATGGATCAACAAATGATGGCTACATCAACAAAATATCAATTGCCTTCAAATCCATTATTAAATCCTTTTGCTTGGGTTAAATTTATAAAAGCTATAAAAAATGGAGACTTTAAGAGAAAAGATTAATTACAGTTCATTAATATTATTGAGTTATTTATGAGATTTTCATCAATAACCATAGCTTGATACCAATCTTTACATGCTGAGTTAACTAACCCTAAATCATATTTAATACTACCACGGTTAATATAATACTTTGCATTATGAGGATTTAATTTAATTGCTTCGTCTAAGTCTTCTAATGCTTTTTTACTATTTCCAATAACAAAATTTGAATATCCCCTTTCAAAAAAAGCTTTATCATTTTTATTGTTTAAATAAATAGCAGAATCATAGTATACGATAGAAAGTTCATTTCTATCATTAAATGAGTGTGAATGCCCTAAATAAAAGAAATATTCGAAATTTTTGGATTCGGTTTTTAAAAGAATTGAGATTGCTTCATTATATTTTCCTTTATTATACTTTCTAATTCCTTTTTTTAAATTATTTTCAATAGGAATATTAATTATCAATGTAAAAAGTAAATATATCATAGTAGCCCTGACAAGAATCGAACTTGTATCAAAAGTTTAGGAAACTTCTATTCTATCCATTGAACTACAGGGCCAATAAACAAAAATAAATTTCATTTATAAATAAACAATAATAATTATTAGCTTTAAGTTTCATTATAAAAAATCCTGGAATGGCTGAAGAATTTAAGAAAAAAAAGGACGAAATATATAAGTTAGTTTTAGAGTTTGAGACAAAGATGAAAAATAATATAGACATATATTATGACTCTGAATCTTATGAAAAAATTATTAAATGGTACATCGATAATCATAAATTTAAAATTGGTTTAAGAGCTGTAAACTTTGCACTTTCACAACATGAGTTTTCTTCTGACTTGTTGATACAAAGGGCTAATATTTTAATTGCCTTACAAAAATTTAGTGATTCTCTTTTTTCTTTAGAAAAAGCACACTCGCTAAATCCAACTGATGAAAATATTTTTATTCTTATTGGTCAAGTAAAAATTATATTAGGGGAATATGATGAAGCTGTTTCTATTTTACATGAAGCATTAAAATATTCTGATAATAAAGATGAGGTTAATTATCAAATAGGTTTAGCTTATCAAGCACAAAAAGACTTTACAAATGCTTCAAATTATTTTAAGAGTGCTATTGAAATTAATATTAGTCATGAAAATGCTTTATACGATTTAGCATATTGTTTAGAACAAACTGGGGAATTAAAAAATAGTATTCATTATTATCAAAAATTTATTGACGAGGATCCTTATTCAGAATATGCATGGTTTAATCTTGGAAATATATATTTTAAATTAAATAATTATAAGAAAGCAGTTGAGTCATTTGAATTTGCAATAGCAATTGATGATGAATATTCTAGTGCTTACACCAATCATGGAGAATCCAATCTAAAGTTAGAAAAATATGAATTGTCAAAAGCAAGTTTTTATAGGTCATTAGAATTAGATGGTCCTTCTCCAGAAATATACTCAGCAATTGGAAGAGCATATTATTATTTAGAAGATTATTCCTCATCTATTGATTATTTTCAAAAATCTATAAAAATTGATCAGTTTTTCAAAGAATCATATTATTGGCTAGGTAAATCTTTAGTTGCATTAGATAAATGGTTTGAAGCAATTCACTATTTTAAAAAAGCACATAAATTTAATAATGAGAATATTGAATATATTAAATCTTTGGCCTTTGCAGAATTTAAAGTCGGTAATATGGTTTCAAGTATTGATTTATATACAATAGCATTAGAGAAAGAGCCTTCTGATTTTAAAACTGCTTTAGAATTTTCTTCAATTTATCATGAAAGTGGAGATATTGATAAAGCCATTTGCATTATTGAAGATGCAATTGATGAGTCTCCAAGTGAATCATTATTATATTATAGATTAGTCATTTATCTCATGGATGCTGGAAAATATAAAGAATCTATAAATATATTGGAGAGTGCTCTTTCATTGAATTT
Source organism: uncultured Marinoscillum sp. (assembly GCA_902626505.1). Classification (GTDB taxonomy): domain Bacteria; phylum Bacteroidota; class Bacteroidia; order Cytophagales; family MED-G16; genus MED-G16. The sequence continues at coordinate 16,350 of CACOFQ010000019.1, read as the reverse complement.
TGATAATCATGAGGTTCTTTTTGATTTTGTTCCTAATTTTGAAACTCAATCTGCTTTAATAAGGGTTATAAATCAATACAGAAAAAATAATCTAAAATGAATTTTAATTTAAAAGATATTCCTGAAAGATCATTAAAACCTAGAGAATTAGGAATAACTATGGTAATAGATAAGGGTTCAAGTCTTCAAGAATGCAAAAATTTAATTGAGTCATCATCTGATTATATTGATTTTGTAAAGTTTGGATGGACTACATCTAATTTTTCAAAAAATCTTAAAGAAAAGATTGAGTTATTTAAAAAGGCTAATATTAATGTTTATTTCGGAGGTACACTATTTGAAGCGTTTGCTATTAGAGATCAATTTCAAGATTATATTAATATTTTAAAAGAATATGATTTAAAATATGCCGAAGTATCAGATGGTTCAATTTCTATTCCACATAAAAAGAAATGTGAGTATATTGAAAAGCTAGCAAAACATGTTATAGTTTTTTCTGAAATTGGATCTAAAGATGAGAAAAAAATAATTCCTCCATATAAATGGATTAAACAAATGAAAGCTGAACTCAATGCTGGTTCATGGAAGGTTATTGGTGAGGCAAGAGAATCAGGAAGTGTTGGATTATTTAGGTCATCAGGAGAAGTAAGGCAAGGATTAGTTGAAGAAATTTTGACTGAAATTCCAACTGAAAAAATTTTGTGGGAAGCTCCACAAAAAGTTCAGCAAGTATGGTTTGTAAAATTATTAGGTCAAAATGTTAATATGGGTAATATTTCAGGTAATGAGGTTATTTCTCTTGAAACAATAAGAGTTGGTTTAAGGGGAGATACTTTTAATCAATACATCTGATGTCACTATATGATCGTTTAATTCTCTTTCTAAAGGGTATGGCTATGGGAATTTCTGATTTAATTCCAGGGATATCTGGTGGTACCATTGCACTATTATTAGGAATTTATAAAGAATTTATTAGTTCTTTAAAATCAATTAATCAATTAACACTTGTACTCTTAATAAATTTGAACTTTAAAAAATTAAATAAACAATTAAATTTAAAGTTTATTTTTCCTGTATTTATTGGTATTCTAACATCAATTTTTATTTTTTCAAAACTTATTACTTATATGATAAGTAATCATAAGATTTTACTTTTATCATTTTTTTATGGACTAATTCTATTTTCTTCAATTAGATTAATTAGAAATTCCTCACCAAAATCAATTTATGATTTTTTATATATAGTATTTGGATTTATTATTGGTTTTCTTATAATGTTCATAGAACCATTATCTACATCTCATAGTTTTTTTTCTATTTTTTTTTCTGGTTTTATTGCAATCTCAGCAATGTTACTGCCAGGGATTTCTGGAAGTTATATCCTTTTAATTTTAGGAAAGTACAAGTTTATGCTTGACTCAATATCATCTTTAAATTTTGCAAATATTTCAATTTTTTCATTAGGTGCAATTTTAGGGATTCTTTCTTTTTCTAAAATAATTCATTGGTTAATTATTAATTATTATAGGTTAACAATTTTTTTTCTTTCAGGATTGATGTTAGGAACCTTAAATAAAGTATGGCCATGGCAGTTAAATCAAGAGTTAGTTTTTCCTTATGGTGATGAAAGTGATTTAATGTTATCATTTTTTATTTTTGTTTTTTCTGGATTTATTTCAAATTATCTAACAACAAGATGAAAAAATTTGGCTTAATAGGGTATCCATTAGAACATTCGTTTTCAAAAAAATATTTTGAAAAAAAAATTAAAAATGAAAAACTAGATAATGTTAGATATGATAATTATGAGATTGATAATTTTAATAAATTAATAGATATAATTGATGAAAATCCTGAATTACTAGGATTAAACGTAACAATACCATATAAAGAAAAAATTATTTCACTTCTTGATGGCTTAGATGAAACCGCAAAAAAAATAGGTTCTGTAAATACCATTAAAATTATAGATGGAAAATTAATTGGATTTAATACTGATCATTCAGGTTTTAAACATAGTCTTTTAAATTGGAAAGTGCCAATTAAAAATATTTCTGCTCTTATTTTAGGAACTGGTGGAAGTTCTAAAGCAATTAAATATACTTTGAATGAATTAAATATTCCTTATAAACTTATTTCAAGAGAATCTTCGAAAACTAAAATATCATATGAAGAATTATTTAATCAAGAATTATTGAATAATCATAAATTAATTATAAATACTACACCTATTGGCATGTATCCAAATATTAATAATTATCCTAAATTAGATTATGATCAAATAAACAATGAACATTTTGTTTTTGATTTAGTATATAACCCTAGTAAGACTAAACTATTATCTCTATGTGAAAATAGAGGTGCAAAAATTAAAAATGGACACGAAATGCTTATTAATCAGGCTGAGTTATCGTGGGATTTATGGAATAAATAATTAGTAGTAATTTGAAATTTGATTTACACTCAGAATTTTCACCTCAAGGTGACCAACCTCAAGCAATTAACCAATTAGTTAATGGTTTAAAAAATAACGAAAAGCATCAAGTATTATTAGGTGTAACTGGTTCCGGAAAAACATTTACGATGGCTAATGTTATAAATAAGATTAATAAGCCTACTCTAATTATATCTCATAATAAAACTTTAGCTGCCCAACTTTATGGAGAGCTAAAAACCTTTTTTCCTAATAATTCTGTTGAGTACTTTATATCATATTATGATTATTATCAGCCAGAGGCTTATATACCTAGTTCTAATGTATATATTGAAAAAGATTTATCTATTAATGAACAAATAGAAAAGTTAAGGCTAAGTGCAACTTCATCTCTACTTTCTGGAAGAAAAGATGTAATAGTAGTTGCTTCAGTATCATGTATTTATGGAATTGGAAATCCTGATGATTTCGGTAAAAATATAATTGATATTAGTGTGGGACAAAATATCAAGTTAAAAGATTTTCTTTTTTCATTAGTGGACATTCTATATGAAAGATCTCACGATAAAGATTTTAAAAGAGGAACGTTTAGACTCAAAGGAGATACTTTAGATATTTATTTAGCTTATGCTGATTTTATTGTTAGAATTATATTTTGGGGTGAGGAAGTAGAAAGTATTCAAAAAATTGATCCACTTACTGGCAAAACAATTATAAATGTTAAAGATATTAAAATTTACCCTGCAAATTTATTTGTCACATCAAAAGAAACAATTGATATTGCTTTAGAAGAAATTGAAAATGACTTAGATAAACAAATAAATTTTTTTGAGAAAGAAGGTAAGTTTTATGAAGCCAAAAGGATAAAAGAGAGGACAGAATTTGATTTAGAAATGATAAGTGAAATAGGTTATTGTTCAGGTGTTGAAAATTATTCTAGATATTTTGATAGAAGAAGTCCTGGTAAAAGACCATTTTGCCTGTTAGATTACTTTCCAGATGATTATGTAATGTTTATTGATGAAAGTCATGTTACTTTACCTCAAATAAGAGCAATGTGGGGAGGAGATAGATCAAGAAAAATGAATCTTGTAGATTATGGTTTTCGTCTTCCCTCTGCATTAGATAATAGACCTCTAAATTTCCAAGAATTTGAATCCTTAGCTAATAATATAGTATTTGTAGGTGCTACACCATCTGATTATGAACTTTCTTGTTCTGGAGGAGCAATTATTGAACAGATTATAAGACCAACAGGATTACTAGATCCACCAATTGAAGTAAGAAAGACAAAAAATCAAATTGATGATATAATTAATGAAGTCAATCGAAGGATAGAAGATAAAGAAAGGGTTTTAATAACCACCCTTACTAAAAGAATGTCTGAGGAATTAACTAAGTATTTAGATAATAATGGTATTAGTACTAGGTATATTCATTCTGAAATAGATTCATTAGAAAGAGTAAATATTTTAAGGGATTTAAGATTAGGTAATTTTGATGTTTTAGTTGGAGTAAATTTACTTAGGGAGGGACTAGATCTTCCTGAGGTTTCTTTGGTAATCATTTTAGATGCAGATAAAGAAGGATTTTTAAGAAATGAAAAATCTTTAATTCAGACAGTAGGTAGGGCAGCAAGAAATTCTAATGGTTTGGTTATCATGTATGCTGACAAATTAACAAAATCTATGAAGGCAACAATAGATGAAACAACTAGGAGAAGGAAGATACAAGATGATTATAATATTAAAAATAATATTATACCAAAAACAGTTTCGAAATCAAAAGAAAATATTTTATCTCAAACTACAGTTGCTCAAGAAAACATAAAGGATAAAGTATTTATTTCAAACTTAGAAATCGATCCCGTTATAAAAAATATGTCAGTTGATGAAATTAAAAAAATAGTTGATAAGAATACTAAAGATATGAATAAAGCTGCTGACAAATTAGATTTTTATGAAGCAGCAAGATTAAGAGATGAAAATATCGAATTAGAAAAAATTATAAATAAAAAATCATAATTGAGGAAGTTTCCATCCATTATTATATTTTGGGGTAATAAGATTATTAGCTGAAGAATTATCAAAATTATTTTTTTCTTCATCCCATTTAATTTTTGATCCGCTTCTATAAGCAACATTTCCCATATGAGCAACTTTTGAAACTTGACTCCCACTTTCTATTCCACAGTTTAAAATTGACGGATCATTTTTTTTAATACTATCAACAAAGTTTGCTGTATGTAAATCAAGTGGGTCACCATACTTTTTTCGAACTTGATCCCAGTCAAAAGTAGTTCTAGGAATTTTTTCAATAAATAAGTCTTTGCTATTACGGTGATCTTTTTCTGGAATTACTTCCCATCCAGTCCTATTTACGACTATAGTTCCTTTACTTCCAATAAAAGCAATTCCTTCTGCTAATCCATAATTTCCACCATCGATTCCATTAGCATGTTCCCATAACATTGTAAAGTCTTTGTATTCATATATAGTTTGAAGTGAATCTGGTGTCTCAGTATCTTGATTTGGATAGGCAAACTTACCTCCTGCTGCTGATATTGATAACGGGTTTTTAGCATTCATTCCCCAAAGTGCTATATCAATTTCGTGAACTCCCCAGTCAGTCATTAGACCACCAGCATAATGCCAGTACCATCTAAAACTACCATGGAATCTATTTTGATTAAACTTTCTTAAAGGAGCAGGACCTAACCACATATTATAGTCTACACCTTTAGGAGTATCAGTATCTTTAAAATCATCTACCCATCCGTACCAACCCATATAAGCCCAAACTTTCACTAATCTTACTTTTCCAATTTTGCCTGACCACAAATATTCCATAGCTTCTTTATATTGTCCGCCACTCCTCTGCCATTGACCTACTTGAACGCATTTTTTAGCTTCTAATGAAGCTTTTAACATTATGTCAGCTTCCTCAATTGAATTTGAAATAGGTTTTTCACAATATATATGTTTATCAGCGCTAAGAGCGTCCACTAAATTTAAGCAATGCCAGTGATCCGGTGTTCCAATAACAACGGCATCAATATCTTTATTTTCTAATAATTTCCTGTAATCTTTATAGATTTTAGGTTTTTTTCCAGTAATGTCTTTTACATTTTTTGATCTTTCCTGAAGAACAGTATCATCAACATCACAAAGAGCTATGCAGTCAGTCTCACTATTTTTTAATATTGAAGCCATATCACTCCATCCCATTCCCTTACAACCAATTACACCAAAATTAATTTTATCGTTAGACGATATTTTGTATCTATTATTTGCGATTAACTCAAGAGGAGTACTAAAAAGAAACTGAGATCCTAATCCAATTTTTGCAGCATTTTTGATAAATCCTCTTCTATTATCCATTTGTAATCACTTTAATCTATTATTTACTTCTTCCCAGTTTAAAATATTAAAGAAAGCATCTACATACTCAACTCTTTTATTTTGGTAGTTAAGATAATATGCATGTTCCCAAACATCGATACCCATTAAAATATTGCTATTATCATTACAAATACCTTGCATTAAAGGATTATCTTGATTAGCTGTAGAGCATACCTCAAGATGATCATCAACTTGACATAACCATGCCCAACCTGATCCAAATCTTGTCATTGCTGCAGTTTTAAACTTTTCTTTGAAATTATTAAAATCTCCAAAACTTGAGTTTATCATATCTTTCACCTTTCCTGTAGGTTCCCCACCACCATTTGGAGATAAAATTTCCCAGAATAATGAATGATTATAGTGACCTCCTCCATTGTTTCTTACTGCTACATTATCTGAATGATTTTTACATAAATCTTCTATTGATAATCCTTCAAGACTAGAATTTTCAATAGCATTATTCAGATTAGTTATGTAAAGGTTATGATGTCTCTTGTGGTGAATCTCCATAGTTGTAGAATCTATGTGTGGTTCTAAAGCATCGTGAGCATAAGGTAAATCTGGTAAAGTGAATGACATATTATTATTATTTAAGTGTTAACTAATTTTATTTAATTTAAGAATTTTAGTTTAAATACTGAAGATTCAGCTTCTTAATTTAAAGAAAAATGATTCTAATAAATTTTTTGACTCGGATTCAAGAATATTTGAGATAATAATCAGTTTTTTATTTAACTCTTCCTTCGATTTTCTTAAATAGCCTTTCTCTTTATCGTCTAGGGCATAAACTACTTTTTTTATTTTAGAGAGATGTATAGCACCACTGCACATCATACATGGTTCTAGGGTAACATAAAGTTCACATTCATTCAAGTATTTACTTCCTAGTTTATTTTGTGCAGAAGTAATTGCTATCATTTCTGCATGTGCTGTAGCATCATTTAACCTTTGGGATTGATTATGACCTTTACTAATGACTTTATTATTATGAACAACTACAGCTCCAATTGGTATTTCCTCTTCCTCGTAAGCAGATTCAGCTTCTTTAAGAGCCATTTTCATAAAATATTCATGATTGTTTTTTAATATGTTCATTAGCCATGTAAGATTATAAAAAAAATTCATGCATTCTTCATAATTCTATTAATTTTGTTGAAAGTCATTATCGATGTTAAGAACACATAATTGTGGAGAGTTAAGAAAAACAGATGTTAAATCTAGTGTTATTTTATCTGGCTGGGCTCATAAAATTAGAGATAAAGGTAAAGTAATATGGATTGATATTAGAGATAGATACGGAATAACTCAATTAATTTTTGAAGAAGAATTCTCTGGAAAAAATACTTTTGAATTAGCAAAAAAATGTGGTCGAGAATATGTAATTAAAATTCAAGGAGAAGTTTCTGAAAGGCTCTCAAAAAATCCAAATATGGATACAGGAGATATTGAAATAAAAGTTTTTGAAATAAAATATTTAAATAAGTCAGATATACCTCCATTTACAATTGAAGATGAAACTGATGGAGGTGAAGATTTGAGAATGAAATATCGATATCTAGATTTAAGGAGATCTCCACTTCAAAAAAATATTAAACTAAGACATAGCTTAATGCAAGAGACAAGAAATTATCTCAACTCTAAAAAATTTCTTGAAATTGAAACTCCAGTATTGATTAAGTCCACACCGGAGGGGGCAAGAGATTTTGTTGTTCCTTCAAGAATGAATTTAGGAGAATTTTATGCTCTGCCTCAGTCACCGCAAACATTCAAACAATTACTTATGGTTTCTGGGTTTGATAAATATTATCAGTTGGTTAAGTGTTTCAGAGATGAGGATTTGAGAGCAGATAGACAACCAGAATTTACACAAATAGATTGTGAGATGTCTTTTGTAGATCGTGAAGATGTTTTAGAAAACTTTGGTGGTCTCATTACATATTTATTTAAAAAAATATTAGAAAAAGATTTAGGTGAAATACCTATTATAGAGTATAATGATTCAATTAAATATTATGGGTCTGATAAGCCTGATTTAAGGTTTGGAATGAAATTTCATGATATCACGTCAATTGTTCAAGGAAAAGGGTTTAAGGTATTTGATGACTCCCAGGTAGTTTTATCAATTAATGTTAAAGGGTGCAGTAATTATTCAAGAAAGCAGATAGATGAACTTACTGAATTTGTGAAAACACCTCAGATTGGTTCTAAAGGTTTAGTGTATATTAAAAATAATGAAGATGGTACTTTAAAATCTTCAGTTGATAAATTCTATTCCTCTGAGGATTTAAAAGTTATTTCTAATGAAAACAATTCTAATCCATCAGATTTAATTCTAATTCTAGCAGGTGAAAAGAAGCAAACCTTTTCTGCCATGTCATCTCTAAGATTACTTATGGGTGACAAATTAAATCTTAGAGACCCGGAAATCTTTAATCCTGTTTGGGTTGTTAATTTTCCATTAGTTTCATGGGATGAAGAATCAAAAAGATACCATGCTATGCATCATCCTTTTACATCTCCAATTGAAGATGATATTGATCTTATTAACTCAAGCCCAGAAAAAGTTAGAGCTAATGCATACGACCTTGTAATAAATGGAGTAGAAATAGGAGGAGGGTCAATTAGAATTCATGATAGGGTTCTTCAAGAAAAAGTTTTTGAGATATTAGGCTTTACAAAAGAGGAGGCAAATAATCAGTTTGGATTTTTACTTAATGCATTTAAATATGGCACACCGCCTCATGGAGGTATAGCTTTTGGATTTGATAGACTCTGTGCCCTATTTGGCGGAAAAGAATCTATAAGAGACTTTATTGCATTCCCTAAGAACACATCGGGTAGGGATGTTATGATAAATTCACCATCTCAAATTGATAATGATCAACTTAAAGAATTAGGATTATAATTAATTTTATTTTCTTTTAATATTTTCAAATAATAGTTTTTCCCACCCTGGTGTATTGCTTTTCTCTTTATCCACAATTTTCTTAACATCTTCTAATAGCTCTCTAGCATCAAAAATTATACCGTCTTTTATAGTTTTTGATACTCCACCAACCCTTATCACCTCATTATTTTCAAGCTTGATATCCCCAGTGGCATATAAATACTTAAGATTTTTCAGTGGATTTTGATCCATTATTATTAAATCAGCAAGTTTTCCAGTTTCAATGGATCCAATTTGATCTTCCATTCCAATAGCCTCTGCTGCATGAAGGGTAGCAGCTCTAATAACCTCCATTGGATGAAATCCTGCTTCTCTTAATAACTCTAATTCTTGGACATAACCAAATCCGTAAAGGTTATACATATATCCTGAATCTGCTCCAGCAGTAACTCTACCACCTCTATTCTTATACTCATTTATAAAAGTCATCCATAACTTATAATTTTCTTTCCAAACTGTTTCTAGTTCTGAGCCCCAGTCATAATAAGCTGCGGCATGAGAATCTCTGGCTGGAAGGAAGAACTTAAGAAGCTTAGGTCTTGTATAATCTTTGTGCCACGGCAAGCTACTTGCTCTCTGTACGTCTCTAAATACACTGTATGGTACAAAAGTTACATCAATCGTAAAATCTAATGATATTAATTCATTCATGACATCATTCCACTTTTTAGTATAAGGTTCGGCAGCCTGTTTCCAAAGTTTTCCAGCTTCCTCAAATCGATCACCTTCATTCATATAATTATATTCTACTGGATAATTTTGAATTGTTTTGTCTTCAAATAAAGCTTCTGGTAGACCGTACCAGTGTTCCATAGTAGTTAGACCATTTCTTGCTGTTTCTAGCACATTCATTTCAGCAACATCCATTTGTGCATGGTGACAAGCAGACCTTAATCCTAATCTTTTGTTTTCTTGAAGTGCAGCTTTAAATATATCAGGTCTAGAACCAAAAAACTTAATACCATCAGCTCCTCTATCAGCATTTTTTCTAACCCAATTTATAGCTTCTTCAGGAGTATTTATTCCATTTTTTGCTCCTTGACCGAAACTTGTATACGCTAAAATTCTTGGTGCTGTAATACTATTTTTTTTACTTTCCTCTTTCTGGTGGAGAACCCAATCAAGTCCTTGACCGCATGAAGGATCTCTTACAGTTGTTATTCCATGAGCCATCCACAACTTAAAAACATATTCAGCAGTACCTTCTCTTTGTGAGGAAATGTGACCATGCATATCAATAAGTCCAGGAAGAACATATTTTCCGTGGGCATCAATTTCTTTAGCTCCTGGTTTTGCTACAGGTCTTCTACTTTCTTTAATCTCAAGACCTGGATAACCAACATTTCTAATACTTATAATTTTATTCTTTTCAATAACTATATCAACTGGTCCAGTTGGTGGGGCTCCATTGCCATTTATTAAAGTTGCACCTCTTATTATTAATTGGTTAAATGGTCCCTCTCCTCTATATCTATCTGGTGCTTTTTCGATTTGACTTAAAACTTGACTTGAAAAAAATAAAAAAATAATTAGGAAGAAATTTTTCATGACTTTAGGTTAAATGATATTAAATTTAATTTAGTTAATAATCTTAATATAATAAAATAATGGCTTTAACATATTCTCAAATGCTTCCATTAGGAACTAAATTACCTGAATTCGAATTATTAAATGTTTTAAATGATGAGTTATATTCCACAAAAAATATAATTCCATCTAAAAATACTGTTGTAATGATAATTTGTAATCATTGCCCATATGTTATTCATTATCATGATGAAATAAAAAAAATAATTTCAAAATATGAAGATGATATTAGGTTTATTGCTATTAGTTCAAATGATATAATAAATCATCCTGAGGATTCTCCTGAAAAAATGAAAATACTTTTTAAAAATCTTAATCTTACTATTCCTTATCTATTTGATGAATCTCAGGATGTAGCAAGAATGTTTAAAGCTGAGTGTACTCCTGAGTTTTACTTATTTGATAATGAAAATAAGTTAGTATATAGGGGAAGGTTAGATTCATCTTCACCTGGCAATAAAGATGATATTGATGGAAGTGATTTAAGAAATGCTATTGATGCAGTATTAGCAAATGGAATTATCAACAAAACCCAATTTCCAAGTATGGGATGTAACATTAAATGGAAATAAAATCATTTTATAATTATATATTCCTTTAGATAAAAAATATCTATAATTGCTTTCAATTTGACAAAAAATAGACGTTTATGGAAGGAAGTAAAATAAAATTTAGCAACGGTAAAATTGATGTTCCGAATAATCCTATTATTCCCTTTATTGAGGGTGATGGCATAGGCGTTGATATTTGGTCTGTAAGTAGATTAGTTTTTGATGCAGCTGTTCAAAAAGCGTATAAAGGAGAAAAAAAAATATTTTGGAAAGAGGTTCTAGCTGGTGAAAAAGCTTATAATAATACTGGTGATTGGTTACCTCAGGAAACATTAGATATCTTCCAGCAATATTTAGTAGGAATTAAGGGGCCATTAACTACTCCTGTTGGTGGAGGAATAACTTCTCTTAATGTTGCTCTTAGACAAAAGCTTGACCTATTTGCATGTGTTAGACCAGTAAGATGGTTTAATGGAACTCCATCTCCAGTAAAAGATCCATCAACTACCGATATGGTTATTTTTAGAGAAAACACAGAGGATATTTATGCTGGAATTGAATTTGAAAATGGTACGGATGATAATCAAAAAATCAAAGAAATTTTAAAAAATAATTTTAAAGAAAGATTTGATAAAATTAGATTTCCAGATACGGCCGGAATAGGAATTAAACCTATATCTATTGAGGGAACCTACAGGTTAGTTCGTTCCTCAATTGAATATGCAATTAAAAATAATAGAAGTTCTGTTACTCTTGTTCATAAAGGAAATATTATGAAGTATACAGAGGGTTCTTTTAGAGATTGGGGATATCAAATAGCTAGAGAGGAGTTTGGTGCCAAAGATTTTGAGGGTGGACCATGGCAAGTTATTCAAAATGGAGCTAATCAAATTATAATTAAAGATGTTATTGCTGATGCTTTTCTTCAACAAATATTGCTAAGACCAAAAGAATATTCTGTTATAGCAACTATGAATCTTAATGGAGATTATATATCTGATGCGTTAGCTGCAATAGTAGGGGGAATAGGTATTGCTCCTGGAGCTAATATAAACTATGAGTCAGGGCATGCTATATTTGAAGCAACTCATGGAACTGCACCTAAGTATGCTGGCCAAGATAAGGTGAATCCAGGATCTGTAATATTATCTGGAGCTATGATGTTAGAGCATTTAGGTTGGAATGAAGCTAAAGATTTAATCCATAATGGTTTAACAAAATCAATTGAATCTGGTAGAGTTACATATGATTTTGAAAGATTAATGAATGGTGCTACTTTATTATCTTGTTCTGATTTTGCTAAAGAAATAGTCAAAAACATGTAATTATTTCTTCATGGGAAAAGAGAAAGTTTTTGTTTTTGATACTACACTAAGAGACGGAGAACAAGTACCAGGCTGTCAGCTAAATACAAAAGAAAAAGTTGAAATTGCTCTTGATTTAGAATCACTTGGTGTAGATATCATTGAAGCAGGTTTCCCAATTTCAAGCCCTGGTGATTTTAATTCTGTTTCTGAAATTTCTAAAGTTGTAAAAAATCCAATTATTTGTGCTTTATCTAGAGCTATAATATCTGATATAGATATGGCCAATTTAGCATTAAAAGATGCTCAAAAAAAAAGAATCCATACGGGAATAGGTGCTTCAGATATCCATATAAAAAATAAATTTAACTCAACTCGAGAAAAAATTTTAGAGCAAGCGATTGCTGCAGTTAAATATTCTTCTAAATATTTTAATGATATTGAATTCTATGCTGAAGATGCAGGTAGAGCAGACCAGGATTATTTATGTAAGATGGTTGAGGAGGTTATTAAAGCAGGAGCTACTGTAATAAATATTCCTGATACAACAGGCTACAACTTACCTGAGACATTTGCAAAAAAAATAAAATACTTAATGAATAATGTTCCTAATATTGATAAAGCTATACTTTCTGTTCATTGTCATAATGATCTAGGTTTAGCTACTGCTAATACAATAGCAGGTCTCCAGAATGGTGCTCGACAGTTTGAAGCAACTATAAATGGAATAGGGGAAAGAGCAGGAAATACTTCATTAGAGGAGGTTGTAATGGCTTTAAGGGCGCATCCAAATTTAAATTTAGATACACAAATTGAATCTAAAAAAATAACGCCTATCAGTAAAAAAGTTAGTAGAATGATGAATATGCCAATTCAAAGAAATAAAGCAATTGTTGGCGCAAATGCATTTGCACATTCTTCTGGTATTCATCAAGATGGTTTCTTAAAGTATAGAGAAAATTACGAAATTATTAACCCTGAGGATGTTGGTCTAAAAGCTTCCTCTATTGATTTAACTGCAAGAAGTGGAAGAGCAGCCCTTAAACACAGGCTAGAGTTATTAGGTTTTAGTTTTTCCAAGGTTGAGTTAGAAACAATTTACATAAAGTTTATCGAAATGGCTGATGAAAAAAAACTTCTCCATGATGAAGATCTTTATATATTAATGAAAGAATATAGTTAATGGCAAAAACTCTTTTTGATAAAGTTTGGGATAATCATGTTGTAGATTATATACCTAATGGTCCAAGCATTATATATATAGATAAACATTTAATCCATGAAGTTACGAGTCCTCAGGCTTTTGCAGGGTTAAATAATAGAAATATAAAAGTTTATAGACCTGATAGGACTGTAGCAACTGCTGATCATAATGTTCCTACTATTGATCAACATCTTCCAATCAAGGAAACTCTCTCAAGAAATCAGGTTGAAACATTAACAAAAAACTGTAAAGAACATAATATTGATCTTTTTGGATTGGGTCATAAATATCAAGGTATAGTTCATGTTATTGGACCTGAATTAGGAATAACCCAACCTGGAATGACAATTGTTTGTGGAGATAGTCATACATCAACTCATGGAGCTTTTGGTTCTATTGCTTTCGGAATAGGAACAAGTGAAGTTGAAATGGTTTTATCAACACAATGCATTCTTCAGAATAAACCTAAGAAAATGCTAATCAAAATAGATGGAGAACTTAATAATGGAGTATACTCTAAAGATATTATTTTGTATATAATTTCAAAAATTTCTGCATCTGGAGGTACAGGCTATTTTGTTGAATACTCAGGTTCAGCTATTCAATCTTTATCTATGGAAGCTAGGATGACAATTTGCAATATGAGTATAGAGATGGGTGCAAGAGGAGGAATAATAGCTCCTGATGATATTACATTTGAATATATTAAAGGAAAAAAATTTGCGCCAAAAGGAGATGAATTTGAAGAATCTGTTAGGTCATGGAAAAAACTTAAATCTGATAATGGTGCAAAATACGATAAAATACTTGAATTTGAGGCTTCTGATATAGAGCCCATGATCACATATGGTACTAACCCTGGTATGGGAATTAAAATTAATGAGAGTATACCTGAAAAATCTTTAAATTCCTCAAATGAATCTTACAATAAGTCACTTAAATATATGGGTTTATCTATAGGAGATCAGCTTTTGAATAAAAAAATTGATTATGTCTTTATAGGTAGCTGTACAAATTCAAGGATTGAAGATTTAAGAATTGCCTCAAATTTAATAAAGGGTAAAAAAAAGGCAGATCACGTTAATGCATGGGTAATACCTGGATCAAAATCTGTTGAAAAGGTTGCAATTGATGAGGGTCTTGATCAAATTTTTAAAAATGCTGGCTTTGAATTTAGACAACCTGGTTGTTCCGCATGTTTGGCTATGAATGAGGATAAAATACCAAAAGAAAAATATTGTATATCAACATCAAATCGAAATTTTGAAGGTAGACAGGGGCCTGGAGCAAGAACCTTTCTAGCAAGTCCAGCTACTGCTGCTCTTTCAGCTATTAATGGATTTATTACAGATATTAGAAATAATTAATATGGAAAAATTTAAACAGTTTGATTCAACAATTATGCCTCTCAATATTGAAAATATTGATACAGATCAAATAATTCCCGCTAGATTTTTAAAAGCAATTACTCGTGATGGATTTGGAGATAACTTATTTAGAGATTGGAGATATGATAGTAATAACAAATTGATAAAAGATTTTGAATTAAATAGAATCCAGAATAATTCTAAGATTCTTTTAGCAGGAAGAAACTTTGGTTGTGGTTCTAGTAGGGAACATGCTGCTTGGGCAATTTATGACTATGGATATAGAGTTGTAGTAAGTAGTTTTTTTGCTGATATTTTTAAAAATAATGCTTTAAATAATGGTTTATTAGTAATTCAACTCGATGAAGAGAAAATAAAACATATTTTTGAAAAGGTTAATAAAGACTTAAACATATTATTTAATGTAAATCTAAAAAATCAGACTTTTAGTTCATATGACGGTGATTTAAAAGAGACCTTTGAGATAAATGAGTATAATAAAACATGTTTAATAAATGGTTATGATAATATTGACTATTTATTGAGTCAAAAAGAAAAAATACTAAATTTTGAAAGTAGAAATGAAAAATAAAATAGCTATTCTTCCTGGAGATGGAATTGGTCCTGAGGTAATGAATGAAGCTTTAAAAGTTTTAAATGTAATATCAATAAAAAATAATTTAAATTTTAAATTTAACACTGGTTTAGTGGGAGCATCTGCTATCGATGCTGAGGGTAGCCCTTTCCCCGATTCAACAAAAAAAATATGTGATAATTCAGATGCAATTCTTTTTGGTGCAATTGGTGATCCTAAATATGATAATAATCCAAAGGCAAAAGTTAGACCAGAGGATGGTTTACTAGAAATGAGAAAATATCTTGGACTTTATGCAAATATTAGACCTGTCAAAACTTATGATTCTTTAATAGATTACTCTCCAATTAAAAAAAAAATAGTTTCTGGTACTAATTTTATAGTTTATAGAGAGTTAACGGGTGGAATTTATTTTGGAAATAAAGGAATTTCGGATGATAGAACAAATGCATATGATACATGTTCATATGAAATTAAAGAGATTGAAAGAATAAGTCATTTAGCCTTCAAAGAAGCTCAAAAAAGAAAAAAAGAGCTAACTCTTATTGATAAGGCGAATGTTTTGGAAACATCTAGACTATGGAGAGAAGTTGTTCAGAGTATATCTAAAATATATCCAGATATTAAAGTGTCATTTTTATTTGTAGATAATGCAGCAATGAAAATCATAACTAATCCTAATGATTTTGATGTTATTCTTACTGAAAATATGTTTGGTGATATAATTACCGATGAGGCATCAGTTATTACAGGTTCTTTAGGGATGTTGCCTTCTGCTTCTATTGGTGAAAATATTTCAATGTATGAACCAATTCATGGATCTTACCCTCAAGCAACTGGAAAAGGTATAGCAAATCCTATGGCTATGATTTTATCAGTAGCTATGATGTTAAATCATTCTTTTGATATGAAAAAAGAAGCAGATATTATCGAAAAAGCTGTTGAAGATGGACTTTT
>CACOFQ010000018.1 GCA_902626505.1 uncultured Marinoscillum sp. | reverse complement strand
GAAATACTAAATAAAGAAGTAAATGTCGCCTATAAAATGCTTAATAATTTAGAAGAGAGAGATGATAATGTCTACAGAATTATTTTTGAGGCTGAACCAATTCCAAATACTATTAGACAGGCTGGAATTGGTGGTATTAACAGATACAAAGAATTAATTGAGGGTAATTTAGAAAGAGAAGATATAATTATAGATAATTATGCAAAAATTGATGAATTAAAAAGAAAATTATATATTCAAACAAAATCTTACGATGAGTTATTAGAAATGGCTAACAATAAAGAGAAGTTGGTTGCATCAATTCCTGCAATACAGCCTGTTTCAAATAAGGATCTGAAAAGAGTATCTTCAGGGTTTGGAACTAGAATAGATCCCTTCCTAAAAGTTAAAAGGATGCATTATGGACAAGACTTTTCTCTACCCAAAGGAACTCCAGTTTATGCTACAGCTGATGGTAGAATTAGTATTATGAAATCATCGTTTGGTGGTTTTGGAAAATATATCTATATAGATCACGGTAACGGCTACAAGACTGTCTATGCTCATTTAGACAAGTTTAATGTTAAGAGAGGTCAAAGAGTAAAAAGGGGTGAACTAATCGCTTACAGTGGTAATTCAGGAAGATCAACGGCACCGCATCTACATTACGAAGTACATAAAAATGGTAAAAAAGTTAATCCAATTAACTTTTTCTTTAATGATTTAACACCTACAGAATATGAAGAAGTTATAAAACTTGCCTCAGTTGAAAATCAAGCTCTTGGATCAACATTTTAATTATGCCTTACAAAGAAAAGGAAATAAAAAAAAAATATTTTACCATAGGAGAAGTAGCGCAAAAATTTGAAATAAATACATCACAGCTTAGATTTTGGGAGTCTGAATTTGAAATATTAAATCCAAAAAAAAATAAAAAAGGTTCAAGAAAGTATAGAGTAAAAGATGTTGAGATAATTAAAAAGATTCATGATTTATTAAAGATAGATGGATTTACAATTGAGGGAGCAAAAAAAAAGTTAGCTAGAAAAAATATATTCTCTGATAAAAAAATAATAAATCAGCTTGAAAAAATTAAAGAAAAACTAATTGGGCTAAAAAATAAAATCTAGATTATTAAATTCCTAAAATTTTATTTATACCTTCTTTATCAGAACCAGAATCAGCAAAATCATCGAAAGTCTTCTCTGTAACTTGAATTATATGATCATTAATAAACTTAGATCCCTCTCTAGCACCTTGTTCATTACTTTTTATGCAGCACTCCCATTCTAGTACAGCCCATCCATCAAATCCATATTGAGTAAGCTTAGAAAAAATTGACTTAAAATCAATTTGACCGTCCCCTAATGATCTAAATCTTCCTGGTCTATCAACCCAATCAGAATAACCACCGTATACCCCTGCCTTTCCAGATGGATTAAATTCAGCATCTTTAACATGAAACATTTTTATGTAATCATGATAGATATCTATATGAGTTAAATAATCCATTTGTTGTAATATATAATGACTTGGATCATATAGCATTTTCACTCTATTATGATTTCCCGTTTGCTCTAAAAATCTCTCAAATGTTAATCCATCATGTAAATCTTCTCCGGGATGAATTTCGTAGCATAAATCAATACCATTTTTATCAAATTCATTTAATATAGGAGTCCATCTATCTGCTAATTCTTTAAAACCTGTTTCTACTAGGCCATTTGGTCTTTGAGGCCATGGGTAAACATAAGGCCAAATAAATGCTCCAGAAAATGTTACATGAGCACTTAAACCTAAATTATTACTTGCCTTAGCAGCTAAATTGAGTTGATTAATAGCCCATTCTGTTCTTTTCGTTGGGTTTTTTCTGTACTCCTCAGGAGCAAAACCATCGAACATTTCATCATAAGCTGGATTTACAGCAATAAGTTGTCCTTGCAAATGAGTACTTAACTCCGTAATCTCAACACCATAAGATTCGATTTCAGATTTAAACTCATTAGCAAATACCGAATCATTCGCCACTCTTTCTAAGTCTATACATCTTTGGTCCCATGTCGGAATTTGGACACCTTTATATCCTAATTTAGATGCCCATTTACATATTTCTTTCATTGAATTAAATGGAGGTTTATCATCCATAAATTGAGCAAGAAAAATAGCTGGTCCTTTTATTGTATTCATATTAAATATTTATCCATTTTGAATGTATTGATGACTCGATAACTGCATCAATAAATTTCATACCCCTATAACCTTCCTCAACTGTTGGAAAGTCATATATTTCATCATTATCCTTAGAATTGAGATGATTATTAACAGCATATGAAAAATTTCTATAAATATTTGCAAATGCTTCAATAAAACCTTCAGGATGACCAGAAGGTGTTCTACAATGAGATAATGCAAAATCTGATAAATATGAATTATCTACACCTGCCCTTAAAATTTGATTAGGGTTACCATTTAATTTTAATAATAATGTATTTGGAGTTGAATGTTTCCATTCAATACCTCCTTCTTCTCCCCATACTCGTATTTTTAAGTCATTTTCCTCTCCAGTTGCAATTTGACTAGTCATTAAATTACCTTCTATCCCATCCTCCATTGAAATTAAAACATTTCCATCATCTTCAAGTAATCTTCCTTTCACAACAGTATTTAATTTTGAAAATAAACTAATAATTTTCTTTCCAGTGACATATTCAACCATATTTGCTGCATGTGTTCCAATATCTCCCATACTACCTGCTTTTCCAGACTTTTTAGGGTCAGTTCTCCATGATGCTTGTTTATTATCAGTATTTTCTAAATTCGTGGTTAGCCAACCTTGAGGATATTCCACAGCAACTTTTCTGATTTTACCAATTTTTCCATTTTCTATTAAGCTTTTTGCTTCCTTAACCATAGGATAACCAGTATATGTATGGGTCACAGCAAATGGTAAATTTGTCTCATTAACTTTTTCAACTAATTTTTTAGCCTGATCAGAATCAAATGATAGAGGCTTATCAATAATTACTGGAAAACCATTATCTAGAGCCTTAACAGCAGGATCAAAATGAAGATGATTTGGAGTTACTATTGATACAATATTCATTCTTTCATTCAAATCTAATTTAGATTCAACACTAATCATTTCGTCATATGATTTATAAATTCTTTCTTCATTGAGATATAACTTCTTTCCTGTTTCTATAGAGTTTTGAAAATCTGAACTAAAAGAACCACAAACCAATTCTATACAATTATCTAACAAAGCTGCATTTCTATGTATGGCACCAATGAAAGAACCACCTCCACCGCCAATCATTCCCATTTTTAGTTTTTTCATATAGAAATATAAATTATTATTTTAAATGATAGAATTTAATTACAGAATAATTGAATCATCTAAATTTTTTCTTTTGAGAGAATAAAACTCTTTAAATAAATCAAATTTTTGATTTTTTTCAATTTCTTTTTTGGTGTAACTTCCATCTTCATTAAGAACATAAGAATTACAATTATCTTTCAAATTAAAATTTAAAATCGTTATTGCCTGCTTTATTATGGATTCTTCATTTATTTTAAATAAGGATTCAATTCTTCTCTTAAAACTTCTAATCATGATGTCAGCACTACCTGAATATATTATAGGGTTACCATTATTATGAAAATAATAAATTCTACTATGTTCTAAATAATCACCTACTATTGATAAAACTTCAATATTTTGACTTAAATTTTTTCTTGCAGGTCTTAGACAACATATTCCTCTTACAATTAAACAAATTTTAACCCCTTTGTTACTTGCCTCATATAACTTATTTATAACTTTCTTATCTTGGAGAGAATTTATTTTGATACAAATTTTTGCATCTAAGCCCGATTTAGAATTATTAATTTCTTTTTCTATTAAGTCTAATATTTTATCTCTCATGTATATTGGAGCAGTAATCAAATTTTCATAGTCATCTGGAATGGAATGCCCAGTTATTACATTAAAAAATTCAAGGGCATCTTTAGTATATTTCTGATTTGATGTCATGAGACTAAGATCAGTATATAATCTTGATGTGGTTTCATTATAATTACCAGTACCCATATGTGCATAGTTTTTAACCTTCTTGCCTTCCCTTCTCACAATTAATAGTAATTTAGTATGGGTTTTAAGTGTTCCTATACCATAAATTACATAACATCCAGCTTTTTCAAGTTTATATCCATTTTTTAGATTACTTTCCTCATCAAATCTTGCTTTAACCTCAAATAGAACAGAAACATGTTTACCGTTTTCAGCAGCTTTTAACAATGCATCTATCACTCTTGAGTTTTTTGCTGTTCTATATAATGTTATTTTAATTGAAAGAACATCAGGGTCTTCAGCAGCTTCATACAACAGCTTTATAACAGGCTCAAAAGAATTATAGGGATGATGAAGGAAGACATCTTTTTCAGTTAAAATTTCAAAACTATTTTTATTATAATTTTCTTCCATATCAAAAGGTATAATTGAAGATGGATATTCATTTGAATTATTTGAAAATTCATCAAACTCATAAATTTGATTAAGAGAGGTCAAGTCTATTATTGATTTTGAACTTATTCTCATAATATTATTATCATCTAATTTGAACCTCTCTTTTAATGATTCTAATAAAAAACCATCAAAAGTATCACTAATCTCTATTCTTACTACCCTACTAAATTTTCTATCCTTTAACTTTTGTTTTAATTCCTCAAGAAAGTTAGTTTCTATATCCTCAGATTCCTCCAAAGTAAAATCCCCATTTCTTATAATTCTAAATAAGCTTATGCTTTTAACATAAACACTTCTAAAAAATTTAGTTATGTACTTCGATATAATTTTTTCTATTGGAATAAAAAAATATTTATCCTCGATTTGATATTCGAAAAATCTAGGAATATTTAATGGAACTTGAATAAATGAAATTTTTTGTTTGCTAGATTCTTTTTTAGACTTAGTTACTACTCCAAATATTAAAACTTTATTCATTAAAATTGGAAATGAATGAAGATTATCAAAAACCATTGGAGTTAACATTGGAAATATTGTCTTTTTAAAATACTTCTTTACTTTTTTTCTACCTTCATCATCTAAAGAATCAATATCACCAATAATAATTTTTTTACTTTTTAAGGAATTAAGAATTTCATTTGTGTAACAATTATTATAATCCTCAAAAAAAATTTTAGCTTTATCCAAAAGATAATTTCTAAATGGTTTTTCTCTTAAACCAGAATAATCTATTCTAGTTTTATTATTATCAATATAATTATATAAACTACCAACCCTTATTTCAAAGAATTCGTCAAAGTTAGATGCTACTATTGAAATAAACTTCAATTTGTCAAGTATACCTCTTGAAGTATTTTTCGCTTGATCTAAAACTCTATAATTAAAGTTAAGCCAACTTAAATCCCTACTAATTAAATTACTTTGATTTATAGAATTAGAATCCATTAAAGATTTTCAAGTACAGACATTACCTCTTTAACATGTTCTCTTGACTCTTGCAATAATGCTTTCTCATCTGCATTTAAATCAAGTTCGATCACTTTTTCAATTCCTTTACTACCAAGTATTACTGGAACACCTAAATAGCAATCATCAATATTATATTCACCTTCAAGCTTTACACAAACTGGAAAAATTCTTTTTTGGTTTTTAACTATTGATTCAACCATTTGAGCTGCTGCAGCTCCCGGTGCATACCAAGCTGAGGTACCCATTAGTTTTACTAGCTCACCACCTCCAAATTTTGTTCTTTCAATAATTTCATTAAGCTTATCTTCTTTAATTAATTCTGTAACTGGAATACCAGATATAGTTGTATATCTTGGTAATGGAACCATTGTATCTCCGTGACCACCAAGTAAAACAGCCTGAATATCTTTGGTAGAAATATTTAATTCTTCTGCTATAAATGCTCTATATCTTGCTGTATCTAAAATCCCAGCCATACCCATTACTCTATTTCTTTCAAAAGAAGATGTAAGATGAGCTTGATAAGTCATAACATCCAAAGGATTTGAAACAATTATTATTATAGAACTAGGAGAATATTTAACAATTTTTTGAGTTACTGACTCAACTATTTTAGCATTAGTTCCAATTAAATCATCTCTTGACATACCAGGTTTCCTAGGTAAGCCTGAAGTTATAACAACTACATCAGAGTTTTCAGTAAGAGTATAATCATTAGTAGAACCAATTGTTCTTGTGTCATACAGGTTAATTGGAGATTTTTGAAAAATATCCAAAGCTTTACCCTCAGACAGCCCTTCCTTTATATCAACCAAAATAATTTCATTACAAACTTCATTTTGAGCTAGGATATCGGCACATGTTGCACCTACATTTCCAGCTCCTACTACTGTTACTTTCATATTTATTTTTTTACAAAATTAGATAATGCCTAATAAAGTTTAAATTTTAAATTAAATTATTTCAAATTCTAATACATTTTTTGTCTTTGAGTCAACTTTAAACTTATCATTAATTTGCAGTCCAACTAACCAAATAATATTTTTAGAAGAATCTTCTATAATGAATTGATTCATTTTATCAATTATAGATAATTTCTTATCAGATAAATAACTCGAAATTTTTTTGTTATTCTTCATTCCAAGAGGTGAAAATTTTTCACCATTATTATAATTCCTTATTACAAGAGGGAAAGTTATTTTATCATAATCTAATTGAGCATTATTTTTATTTTTATTTAAAATAAATTTTTCAATATCATATTTGGATAACGAAATTCTTATTGACCCAATTGAAATGTCCTCAATTGATTTTATTTTTTTTGATTCTTTATCAAATGAATTTTTTTTAAATATGAAAAATGATTTTCTATCATTAATTAATACATAATCCTCAGAAAGGAACTTTTTATTTTCTGATTTTCTTAATGCTAATAATATATTTAATACCTGATCATATTTATATCCATATTTTGATAACAGATTATGAATAATAATCAATGGGTCATAATTTTTATTTAAAAAATCCTTATTTACTTCTATGTGTTTTTTGTGGTCTATTACGAACTTTGATATAAATTTTTTTTCATGATAATCTATAAAGCTCTCTAATTTTTGTAGTCTATTAATTGATTCATTAATAGATTTATAAAATGATGGGTTTATCTGAGAAATAATAGGAATGAGTTTATTCCTTATTTTATTTCTTACATATTTATTATCGTAATTAGATTCATCATCTCTCCAAATTATATTATTGTTCTTAGCATAAGATAGAATTTCGCTTTTTTTAATATTAATCAATGGTCTTAAAATTTTGTTTGATGACTTTGGTATACCTATCAAACCTTTGTAACCTGTAGTTTTTATAAAATTAAATAGAATCGTCTCGATATTATCGTCTTCATGATGAGCAGTAACAATATAATTATAGTCATTTTGATTCAAAATACTTTTAAACCAAGAATATCTCATATCTCTAGAAGCCATCTGTATTGAGATTTTGTTTTTTATTGAGTGTTCAGTTGTATTAAACTTTTTAGAATAAAAGTTTATCTTCCTTTTTTTACAAAATGACTCAACAAGTAAAATATCCTTTTTAGAATCAATTCCTCTTAAGTTAAAATTGCACGAACACACAGAAAAATTTAACTTAAATTTTAAAAAAAGATTAAGCATGACCATTGAATCTATCCCTCCACTTACGGCTAAAAGATACTTTTTATCATTAAAACTTTTTTGACATTCCTTAAGATATGTTTGAAATTTTTTTTCTACTTTTTCCATTTAGATACAAAAATAAGAATTTGAAAATTGCAAAATAAAATTAATTATCTATCTATTTTTACAATATGAAATTTTTCTATTGCAATTTAATTTTATTTTGTTTGGTATTAACTGAAATATCTGCTCAAAAAAAAGATAAAATATCATATAAAGCAGATGAATTAAAGTTCAGAAGAATTAATAAAGAACCAGTAAGAAAATTAATAAATAATGTAATATTTACTCAAGGTAAAACTGAAATTAAATGTGATTCTGCTAATTTTTATAATAGGAAAAATATAATAGAAGCCTTTGGAAATATAGTAATTATAAATCCTGACTCATCAGTTATAAAGGCACGAAAATTAATTTATAATGGTGAAAGTAAAATAGCTAAACTTAGAGAAAATGTTATCTACACAAAAGGTGATGAACAAATAAAAACAAATAATTTGGATTATGATATCAATGAAAAAAAGGGATATTTTTTTAATAATGGTGAACTTAAAGATAATGTAAATATTCTATCAAGTGAATTTGGAATTTTTTATGGAAATAATGATTTATCAATTTTTTATAGTGGAGTTATTCTTGTTGGTGAAAATTATACTTTGGAATCAGATTCAATGACATATAATACAATTTTAAGAGAAGCAACTACTTTTGGTTATACAGAAATTATATCAGAGGACAGTACATATATAGAAAGTCTTGGTGGTACTTTTAGACAAGAATCTAACAATTCAAATCTAAAATCAAGTAAAATTGAAACTAGTAATTATATTCTTGAAGCAGATTACATAAATTTTGATGAAGAAAACTCATTTTATTATGCGAAAAATAATGTCATTTTAAATATTAAGGAATCTAATTATTTTGTTTATGGAGATGAAGGCATTTATGATAAATCTAAAAACCTAACTAAAATTTTTGGAAATTCACTATTAAAAAAGAATATTGAAAATGATACTTTTTATCTTTCTTCTGATACAATTTTAGCAATTGATGATAGTCAAGATATAAATCAATTATTAGCTTATAATGATGTAAAATTCTATAAAAAAGATTTTATTGGTAAGGCAGATTCATTAATATTTTATATATCAGATTCTATTATTAAAATGTTTAATGATCCTATTTTATGGAATTATTCAAATCAAATAACATCTGACACAATTAGTTTTAAATTATTTAATAATCAGGTTGAGAAAATGAATATGATTAGAAATTCTTTTATAATATCGGAAGATACTTTAGGTAATTTCAATCAAATAAAAGGTAGAAATATGGAGGCAACTTTTTCAGAAAATAATTTTTTAAAAAATATAAAAGTCTCAGGTAATGGAGAAACAATATATTTTGGATTAAATGAAGATTACAAATCAATTATCGGATTAAATTATATAATATGTAGCGATCTAAAACTAAATTTTGAAAATAATGAAATTAACAACATTATTTTTTATGATAATCCTATTGCAAAAATGATACCACCCCATGAAATAAAAGAAGAAAACCTATACATTAAATCTTTTGAGTGGAGAGAATCTGAAAAACCTAAAATTAATGATATCGTTTTTTATTTTAGAAATAAGATATATTTGCGAAATGAATAAGTCATCATATTTTATAATTTCAATTTTTTTGATAGTAATATTATTTTCTTGTAGTGAATACAGAAAAATACTTAAAGAAGTGGGTTATGAAAAAAAATTAGAAGCGGCAATTAAATATTACGGGGAGGAAGAATACTTTAAAGCAAGCACTCTATTTAAAGATATAAAGCCTTTAGTCAAAGGTAGTGAAGAATCTGAAACAGTTGATTTTTATTTTGCATATTCTCTTTATTATCTAAAACAATATGATTTAAGTGCAAAATATTTTAAAGGATTCATAGAACTTTTTTCAAGAAGTGAAAAAGTAGCTGAGGCAGAATATCTATATTCAATGTCATTATATAAAGTATCCCCAAATTCAAATCTAGATCAATCAAGTACTCTTGAAGCAATTTCCGCTATCCAAAACTTTATTAATAAATATCCATATTCAGATTACTCAAAAAATGCAAATTCAATCATAGATGAACTTCAAATTAAACTTGAAACCAAAAATTTTGAAAATGCAAAACAATATTATAAAACCAGAAATTATAAATCAGCTATAATAGCACTACAAAACTTTGAAAATGATTTTCCAGACTCTTCTTTTAATGAAGAAGGGGCATATTTAAAAATATTATCACAGTATTTAATTTCTATTAATAGCTTTAAGGATTTACAACAAGAAAGATTTAATGAAACAATTGAATTATATTTAAATTTTATTGATAAGTATCCAAAAAGTTCTTTTCAACCACAAGCTGAAGAAATGTATGTTGAAAGTTTAAATTTATTAACTAAATTTGCTCAATAAAAAAAAGGACATGAAAATTAAATCTAAAATAACTCATCTTAATGTAGATGAAATAGCTTCTAAAACTGGAAATATTTATAAATCTGTAAGAGTCATAGGTAAAAGAGCTAGACAATTATCTGCTGCTCAAAAAGAAGAATTAAATGAAAAATTAGCTGAGTTTGCATCAGATGTAGATAATTTAGAAGAAGTTTTTGAAAATAGAGAACAAATAGAAATATCTAGATATTTTGAAAGACTTCCTAAGTCAACAACTGTTGCTTCTGAAGAATTAGTTAATGATGAATTATTCTATAGAAAACCTGAAGAAAAAGAAGAGGATGACAATCTTAACATAGATTAGCCTGTCTTTTTTTATGAATAAATTTCTAATTTTATATTTTATATCATTTAGTCAATTATTTTCTCAAGAGTTATTATCAAGAGTTATCATCAATACTGAAAAACTTCAATCATCGGAGGTTCTGATTTTTGATGAAATGCAAAATTCAATTGAACAATTTTTAAATAATAATATTTGGACTCAAGATCAATATAACTCAGGAGAAAGGATAAATTGTAATTTTATAATTAACATTTTAAATGAACCTTCAGCAAATTTATATGAAGCAACCGTTCAAATAGTTTCTTCTAGACCTATTTATAACTCATCATATGAAACTGTATTATTTAATCATGGTGATAGAGAGTGGACTTTTGAATATTTTCCATCACAAAATCTAGAATATTCCGAAAATGGTTTTAATGATAATTTAACATCTCTTTTAGCATTTTATTCTTATATAATTATTGGTATAGATTATGATAGTTTTGAAAAATTAGGCGGAGAAGAATATTTTAAGAAAGCATGGAAAATATTAAATGAATCTCAAAATTCAGGATATAAGGGGTGGGATCAATTTGGATCAAAAAATAATAGATATTGGATATGTGAAAATTTCCTAAATCCTGAATTTATTGATGTTAGAGAAGCTTATTATAATTATCATTTATTAGGTATGGATAAATTTTATTCAAAACCAGAAGAATCTCAAAGTATTATATTAGAAAATTTATCAAAAATCAATGATGTTAATTCCAAAAATTTTAATTCATCTTTAATAAACATTTTTATAAATTCAAAAGCAAATGAGATTACCAATATATTTAAAGATGCATCTATAAATATTAAAAGAGATGCATTTAATATCTTAAATGAACTGTCACCATCAAATAGTGATTTATTTAATAAAATTTTAGAATAATATGTCATTTAAAGAAAAGCTTATTCCTAAATTTCTTCTTAAATATATTATTTATTACCAGGAACATGGATTTAAGAAAACAATCAAAAAATTTGGCTGGAAATTATTTGCTATAATTTTTATATATTATTTAGTTAGAGACTCTATACTTTACATTATTATTCCTTACTTTGCTATGAAAGGAATTTTTAATTTTTAAATATGTTATTAAAAGGGAAAAAAGGAATTATATCTGGTGCACTTGATGAAAATTCAATTGCTTGGAAAGTTGCTGAAAGATGTTTTGATGAAGGTGCTAAATTTACTTTAACAAATGCGCCAATAGCATTAAGAATGGGTAAAATTAATGAATTAGCTGAAAAATGTTCTTCAAAAGTTATTGCTGCAGATTTAACTTCATTAGAAGATATTCAAAACTTGTATGCTGAGTCTAATGTTTTTCTCAATGGAAAAGTTGATTTTATACTTCATTCAGTTGGAATGTCTCCAAATGTTCGTAAAAAAAAAGAGTATGGAGATTTAAACTATGATTGGTTACTAAAGACCTTAGATGTTTCAGCTATATCATTTCATAAAATGATGCAAATAGCAGAAAAAAATAAAATATTAAATGATTGGTCATCAATTGTAGGTCTATCTTATATAGCAGCTCAAAGAACTTTCCCATTCTACTCAGATATGGCTGAAGCAAAATCATTACTTGAGTCAATAACAAGAAGTTATGGATATAGATTAGGAAAATCATATAAAACCAGAGTAAATACTATTTCACAGTCTCCAACGATAACTACTGCAGGATCTGGAATTGAAGGTTTTAATGCCTTCTTCAATTATGCCGAAAAAATGTCTCCACTTGGTAATGCTGATGCATCTGAATGTGCAAATTACTGTGTTTTTTTATTCTCAGATTTGAGTAGAAAAATTACTATGCAAAATTTATTTCACGATGGAGGATTTTCAAATACTGGAATTTCTGAAGATATTATTGATCAATTCAGTTAGGAATGATTCTTTATCCAAATGCTAAAATCAATATTGGTCTAAATATTACTTCAAAATTAAATACTGGATATCATAAAATTGAATCTTGTTTTGTTCCTATATCATTATATGATATTATTGAAATTAATGAAAATGAAAGAAATAAATTAAGTTTATCAGGAATTAAAATTGATTGTGAAATATCTGAAAATATTATACTTAAAACTCTAAATTCTTTTAAATCAAATAAAAAATTTAATGTTCATCTTCATAAAAATATTCCTATAGGAGCAGGATTAGGTGGAGGATCATCTGACGCTGCTTTTACATTAAAGTATTTAAATAAAATATTAGAAAAATTTGATAATGATCAATTATTATTAGAGGCAAATAAAATTGGAAGTGATTGTCCTTTTTTTATATTAAATAAAACAAAATATGTTACAAATACTGGCGATAGATTTGAAAATATAAATCTCGATTTATCAAAAAAAAGAATAATTATTATTAATCCAAATAAATCAATTAATACATCCAAAGCTTTTAAAAATATATCCCCATCAAAAGCTAATTATAACCTAAAAGAAGTATTAGAAAACGAAAATATTGAAAACTGGAATAATTATGTTAAAAATGATTTTGAAAAATATGTATTTTCAAAAATTAAAACTTTAAATAAAATAAAAAGTCATCTAATTGACCTTGGAGCAAAATTTGTAAGTCTTTCAGGAAGTGGGTCTTGTATTTATGGAATATTTGATAAAAATAATTTACCTGAGAAAGAATTTCAATTTGATTATCATTATGTAAAAATTTTAAATTAAAAATGTATCCATCCTTTAGTATTTAGATCAATATTCTTACCATCTTTTTGAACAAGAATTCTTTTTTTATTTTTGGTAAAATGTCCAATAGGAGTAATATCTATTTTATCAAGATTTAAGTTTTCAAATTTATCTAATGGCATAGAAAATAATAATTCATATTCCTCTCCACCACTAAGAACTGCTTCCATATAATCAATATTTAATTCCTTTGATAATGAATAAATTTCTGATTCTATTGGTAATTTTTCTTCAAAAATTTTAAACCCTAAATCGGATGAATTAGAGATATGTAATAATTCAGATGAAAGTCCGTCTGAAATATCTATCATACTATTAGGAATTATTTTGTTCGAATTAAAAAAATCTATAATATCTTTTCTAGCTTTAGGTCTTAATTGTTTTTCAATAACTTTTTTATATTTAGAAAGATCAGGTTGATTTTTAGGGTCATGTATAAATTTATTTTTCTCTCTTTGTAAAACAAGTAAACCTAAATAAGCTCTCCCTAGATTTCCTGAAACGCAAATTATATCATCAACTTTAGCCTTATCTCTATATGAAATTTGTTTTTTATCACCATACCCTATAACAGTACATGACATAATTAAGCCTGAGATTGATGAAGATGTATCTCCACCAACTAAATCTATATTATATTCGTCACAAGCATACTTAATCCCATCATAAATCTCATCAATTGCTTCAACTGAAAATTTATTACTTATTGCAAGATTAATTAATATGTGATTTGGGTAACAATTCATTGAAAAAATATCAGAAAGATTTACCATAACTAACTTATATCCAAGATGTTTTAAAGGTGTATAAGATAGGTCAAAATGAATTCCCTCAATTAACATATCTGATGATGTTAAAATCAATTCTTTATCTGTATTTGTAATAGCAGCATCATCACCAATACCTAATATTGTGGTTTTATGATTTTTTCGAAATTTTGAATTTATTCGATTAATAATTCCAAATTCTCCTAATTCATTTATTTCAGTTCTTTTCACAACTAAATTATTTTAAAAATAGGTTTTAATATATAATTTTGTAATCAATAAAGTAAGATGATAAAAATTACTGATAAGGCTGCAAAAAAACTTAAAGAATTAAGAAAATCAGAAAATTACTCAAAAGATCATAATGTGAGAGTTAAAGTTAAAGGAGGAGGGTGTTCAGGTCTTTTATATGATTTAAATTTTGATAAACTTATTACAGATACAGATGAGTTTTTTGAAGATAAAGGTGTAAAAATTATAGTGGATAAGAAAAGCCTTTTTTATGTTTTAGGCACAGAACTAGATTTTAGTGATGGATTAAATGGCAAAGGATTTCAATTTAAAAATCCCAATGCAACTAGAACATGTGGGTGTGGAGAAAGTTTTTCAGTTTAATATGCTCTCTCACTAATACCCTCACAATAATTCATAAATGATCTATTTGCAACTTTGTTACCTCCTGGAGTAGGATAATTACCAGTAAAATACCAATCACCTAGATTTTTAGGACAAGCTAAATTTAAATTTTCTATTTTTTGATAAATAATTTGAAGGTCAGACTTAAAACCTTTAGGTTTTACTAAGTCAGATATTGAATTAGAAATTTCCTCATATGAAAATAAATCATATAACTCCTTCACATGATTTTTTGGATTAATTTCAGATAATGATTTCTTACACTTATTATAAATTTCTTTAATTAAATTATCTTTATTATTAAGTTTAATTAATCTTATTAATCCTCTAAAAGCCACAAACTGGTCCATTTTACTCATATCAATACCATAGCAATCGGGGTATCTTATTTGTGGTGAAGATGAAACAAAAATTACTTTTTTAGCTTCAAGAGATGATAATAAAGTTAAAATACTTTTTTCAAGTGTTGTTCCTCGCACTATTGAATCATCAATGATTACCAAAGAGTCTTTATTCTTTCTTACTATATCATAAGTTGTATCGTAAACGTTTGAAACTAATTCATTTCTACTATTATCATCAGTTATAAATGTTCTCATCTTAACATCCTTGCTAACTAATTTTTCAATTCTTGTTTTTAAATAAATTAAATCTTCTTTAGAACCATTATAAGATTTTTTATCAATAAATATCTCCTTCTTTTTTGAAGTAAGAAAACTTTTTATTCCATCAATCATTCCATAAAAACAAGTTTCAGATGTATTTGGTATGTAAGAAAAAATGGTGTTCTTTAGATCATTATTAATAGCATCAAAAACTTGAGGAATAAGTAGTTCGCCTAGTTTTTTTCTTTCTTTATAAATTTGAGGATCATTTCCTCTTGAAAAATATATCCTTTCAAATGAACATGCTTTATTTTCTCTTTGTTCAATAAATTTTTCAATCGAATAACTTCCATCCTTTTTAATTATTAGAGCATTTCCTCTTTCTAATTCATTTATCTCATTAAAATCACAATTAAATGCTGTTCTAATTGGTGGTCTTTCACTTGTGGCAGCAATAACTTCATCATTTATATAATAATATAATGGGCGTATTCCATTTGGATCCCTTGCAACAAAAGAAGAACCATGTCCAATCATTCCTGCTAATGCATAACCTCCATCAAAATCTTTAAATGAGTTTTTAAGAATATTACATATATTAAGTTCATCCTCTATTTTTAATGAAATTTCTTTTTTTTCTAAAGTCGAAGAATACTTATTATAAATTCTAGTATTTTCTTCATCAAGAAAATGTCCAACTTTTTCTAAAATAGTAACAGTGTCTGATTTCTCTTTTGGACTTTGACCTAAATCAACAAGAACATTAAATAATTCATCTAAATTAGTCATATTAAAATTTCCAGCAAAAATTAGATTTTTAGATCTCCAATTATTTTGCCTTAGAGTTGGCGCACAATTTTCAATAGAATTACCTCCAAAGGTTCCATACCTTAAGTGTCCTAACCAAGATTCTCCTGTGAAAGGAATGTTATCTTTAACCCAAGATTCATCTAATTTATAATCTGATTTTTGTTTTGCAATAGTGAATTTTTTATTGATTTTATTAAAAATATCCTGAATCGAGTCTTTTTTAACTGATCTATATCTACTAATATACCTTTTGCCTGGAGCAGTATTTATTTTTAATGAAGCAATACCAGATCCATCTTGACCTCTATTTCTTTGTTTATGCATCATCAAAAACATTTTGTTAACAGGATATGAGGCGGTTTTATATTTATCCAGATAATATTGGATAGGTTTTCTTAACCTTAAAAAAGCAATACCACACTCATGCTTTATTTTTTGTTTCATCCGTAAATTTCTAGTTTAATCTTTTTTGAATCAAACCCTAACTCTTTTAAATTCATTCTAGCTTCTTTTATCATATCTCGCCATCCACATAAATAAAAAATTGGGTTTTTAAGGACATCAGATTTAATAAGTTCAAGGTATTGATCATGAACATATCCTGACTTTCCAGACCATTTTTCTCTAGATAAAACAGGAATAAATTTAAATCCATCTATTTTTCTTTGAAAATCTATCATTTCATCAAAACATAATAAATCATTAGATGTCCTTGTTCCAAAAATTAAATATATATTATTATGTTTAATACCTGTTAGTGGTATACTTTGAAGAATACTTCTAAATGGAGCAAGCCCTGTACCAGTACAAATAAAAAGCAAATCTCCATCAATGTTTTCAGGTAAAGTGAACCTACCAAGTGGACCTTTTATTTCAAGTTTGTCTCCTTCTTTAATTTTATTAAAAAGAAGATTAGTCATTTTACCTCCATCTAATCTTACAATTAATAATTCGAAAATATTATTAGATGAATTGAAGGATGCTATAGAATAACTTCTTACTAAGTCATCAATTTTTATACGTACAAATTGACCTGCAACAAAATCAAAATCTTCATTTGATTTTATAAAAAATCTCCAAGTCTGATCCGTTTCTTTTTTTATTTTAAGAAGAGTTGACTGAATCCACATACTAATTTTTGAAAGGCCAAATTTAAACTCTTATAATTTAAAAAAAAACTTATTGTACTTTTCAAAGAATTTTAAAAAATTAAGCAAGTAATTTGATAAATAACGAAGGTTTAAATAAATCAATAGATAAAAATATTTTTTTAATTAAAGAAAATCATTAATATTTGGATCCCTATTTGAAATAATAGCAAATTTTTTTAAACCACTTAACTTATATAAATGCATAGAAAGCATTGGGAAGACTGTTTGTCCATTATTAAAAGTAATATTAATTCACAAAGTTTTATTACTTGGTTTAAACCTATAAAACCAAAATGTTATAAAGACAAAACATTAACATTAATAGTACCTAATAAATTTTTTTATGAATGGTTAGAAAATCATTACTTAGAACTATTAAATGATGTTATTATTAAAGTTCTTGGAAAAAATGGAAAAATAGAATATGAAATTTCGAATATTAAAAGGAATAAAAAAGAAGAAAAAATTGATAAAAAAGAAATTTTAGATACTAAACAAAAAAGAGTTTTCAATAACTTAAATGAGAATTTTCGCTTTAATAGTTTCATATCCGGCAAATGCAACAGCGTAGCAAAAACAGCTGGAAAAAGAATTTCTGAAAACCCTGGAAAAAATCCATTTAATCCATTAATGATATATGGAGGAGTTGGACTAGGGAAAACTCATTTAATTCAATCAATAGGAAATAAAATTTCTAAAAAACTAAAATCTTCCGTCTATTACGTAACATCTGAAAAATTTGCTAATCAGTTTATAGATTCCCTTAAAGAAAATAGATTAAAAGATTTAATCCACTTTTATGTAAATGTTGATTGCCTAATAATTGATGACATTCAATTTTTTAAAGGAAAAGAAAAAACTCAAGAAGTATTTTTCCATATTTTCAATCAATTGAATCTAAAAAATAAGCAAATTATTCTAGCCGCTGACAAATCTCCAGCTCAATTAAATGGTCTTGAAAAAAGATTAGTAAGTAGATTTAAATCAGGATTAACTGTTGAGCTTGAAAAACCTGATTATAAGACAAGACTAAATATTCTTGAATATAAAATAGAAAAAGAAAATATAAAAATTGATTCAGAGATTATTGAATATATAGCTTTTCAAGTCGATACCAATATTAGAGAACTAGAAGGTGTTTTAGTTTCTCTACTTGCTCATTCAACAATAACTAAAGATGAAATTTCCATTGAATTAACTAAGTCAATTATTTCTAAAATTGTAAAAGATACTAATAGAGAAATTGATATTAAATATATTCAAGAGATAGTTTCAAAATACTTTCATATTAGTATTGAAGAAATGAAAGATAAAGCAAGAAAAAAGGAAATAGTTATTGCAAGACAGGTTGCAATGTATTTTTCAAAGGACTTTACAAATAATTCTTTAAAATCAATAGGGTTTCATTTTGGAGGAAGAGATCATAGCACAGTAATACATGCAGTTCAATCTGTGAATGACATGATTGATACTGATAATTTTTTCAAAAAAAGCATTGAAGAAATTAACAGAAGAATATTAATAGGTTAATAATTTTATTTTTTAGATATTAATTTTATCATACATAATTAAATACTGTATGTATAATGATTTATAAATTATTACCCTTTTTTCAAAAATTTTACAGAATTCTAGATTCTTCATATTCTATTCAAGATAAAACTCAAAATGAAGCAGATACTATTCAAAAAAAAATATTAGAAAAATTTATTAAAAAATCAAAAACAACTGAATTTGGAATTGATCATAATTTTAAAAAAATAAGAAATTATAAAGATTATATAAGAAATGTATCAATTAGAGATTATGAGGATATTAAAATTTATATAGAAAAAATAAAAAAAGGAAAAAAAAATATTCTCTGGCCAGGTAAACCAAAATATTTTGCTAAAACTTCAGGAACAACCTCAGGAGCAAAATTTATACCTATTACTAAAGAATCATTAAAAAATCAAATCAATTCTGCAACACATCTTTTAATTAGTTATTTAATTGATAAAAAGTCATTAAAATCAATTAATGGAAGGGTAATGTTTATTTCTGGCTCACCCAATTTAATTGAAGAAAATGGAATAAAAATCGGTAGACTTTCTGGAATAGTAAATTATCATCAACCAAAATATTTAAAACATATGATACTCCCCTCTAAAGAAGTTAATAAAATAGAAGATTGGGAAAAAAAGATTGAAAAAATTGCCGATGAAACAATTGGTAAAGATTTAAGAATATTAGGAGGAATACCACCATGGGTTCAAATGTATTTTGATATTTTGACTAAAAAAACCGGAAAAAAAATTAAGGAAATTTTTCCAAATCTCTCATTACTATGTCATGGAGGAGTGAATTTCGAACCATATAAAGAAAATCTTTTCAATAGTATAGGAAAAAGAATAGATACATTAGAAACTTTTCCAGCATCAGAGGGTTTTTTTGCATATCAAAATTTGGTAAAAGATGAAGATCTACTGCTTCAAATTAATTCAGGAATTTTTTATGAATTCATTGATACTAAAGAATTAGAAAATAAATACCCAAAAAGAATCACAGTTGGAGAGGTAAGGTTAGATACAAATTATGCTTTAATTATAACGACGAATGCTGGATTATGGTCTTATATGATTGGAGATACAGTAAAGTTTACTTCGCTTAATCCATTAAAGATTAAAGTAACAGGAAGAACTAAACAATTTATATCTGCATTTGGAGAACATGTCATAGTAGAAGAAGTTGATTTATCATTAAAAAAAGCATGTGAAAAATTTAAGGAGGTTAAAATTGTTGAATATACTGTAGGTCCAAAAATTATTAACAAAAAAGGAAAATCTCATCATATATGGTTAATTGAGTTTAAAAGTAAGCCAAATAACCTTTCATTATTTGAAAATGAAATAGATAAAAATTTACAAGAACTAAATTCTTATTATAAAGATTTAATTCAAGACAATATATTGAACACATTAAAAATAAAAGTATTAAAAAGAGAATCATTTATTAATTTTATGAAATCAATAGGTAAATTAGGAGGTCAAAATAAAGTTCCAAGATTATCTAATAATGATAAATTAATTAATAAAATTTTAAAATTAAATTAGGCTTGAAAAATATTGCAATTTTAGGTTCAACTGGTTCAATCGGAACACAAACTCTTGAAGTTATTTCTGAAAATAAAAATAAGTTTAAAATTGATTTATTATCTGCTAATAGAAATTATAAATTATTGATTGAGCAAGCAATAAAGTATAAACCTGAAACTATCATTTTTGGAGATATAAACTACAAGAGAGATTTAGAAAAAGGATTAAAAAACGAAAAAATCAATATATATTATGGAGAGAAAGCTCTAAATAATTTTACAGAATTTTGTAATCCTAGTCTAGTTTTAACTGCTTTAGTTGGAAAATCAGGATTAATTCCAACAATAAATGCAATAAAAAATAACATTGACATAGCATTAGCAAATAAGGAAACTCTTGTAGTAGCAGGTGAAATTATAATGAACCTATGTGAAAAACATAATGTAAATATTTATCCTGTTGATTCTGAACATTCTGCGATTTATCAATGTCTTGTTGGAGAGAAACATGAAACAATAGAAAAAATAATTTTAACTGCTTCTGGAGGTCCTTTCAGAAATAAAAAATTAAATGACTTAAAAAAAATAACAAAAGAAGAAGCATTAAACCATCCAAATTGGAGTATGGGTGATAAAATAACAATTGATTCCTCAACTTTAATGAATAAAGGTTTAGAAGTAATTGAGGCTAAATTTCTGTTTAATGTTACTATTGATAGAATTGATGTTGTTATACATCCTCAATCAATAATTCATTCTATGGTTGAATTTAATGATGGATCAATTAAAGCTCAATTGGGTGAGCCAGATATGAAGTTACCTATTCAATATGCATTAGGATTTTCAGAAAGAATAAAAAACAACTACAAAAGATTTAACTTTTCAAGAAATAATAGGCTGACATTTGAAGAACCATGTATAAAAACATTTAAAAATCTTCACTTAGCATTTGAAGCTGGTAAGCAAGGTGGGAATATGCCATGTATTTTAAATGCTTCTAATGAAATTGCTGTAGATGCATTTTTAAAGGAAAAAATAGCTTACCTAGATATGACAAAAATTATTGAAGAATCTTTAAATAAAATATCATATATTGCATCTCCAAATTTAGATCAGTTAATAGAAACTGATCTAAAGACTAGAAAATATTCAAAAGATAAAATAAAAAATATATAATGGATGCATTAATAATGGCAGCTCAAATGATTCTAGCACTTTCTATAATTGTTGGCATTCATGAGTTCGGACATCTTTTAACAGCAAAAATGTTTGGAATGAGAGTGGAACAATATTTTATTGGATTTCCACCTAAGATTTGGAGTTTCATTTATAAGGGAACTGAATATGGATTTGGTTCAATTCCACTAGGAGGTTTTGTAAAAATATCTGGAATAATTGATGAGTCCATGGATACATCTCATATTAATAAAGATCCTGAACCTTGGGAATTTAGATCAAAACCTCCTTGGCAAAGATTAGTTGTTATGTTAGGTGGAATAATTTTTAATGTGATTACAGGATTAATAATATTTACAATGATCACATTTAATAATGGTGAAACCTATTTATCTAAGGATGAGATAAATAAAAATGGTATTTTAGCTTTAGAATTAGGCATGGAGGCTGGGTTTGAGACTGGAGATAAAATTTTATTAATAAATGGAAGTGACTGGGAAAGAGATGCTCAGCTCTTTGATCCTAATTTATTTTTTGAGGATAATACGACTTTTACAGTATTAAGAGAAAATCGACAGGTCAATATTAATATTCCAGATAATTTCATCAATAGAATGAATAGTAGAGAAGCAATGTCATCATTTCTGAAAGCAAGAACTCCTTTTTTAATTGATAGTGTCTATAATAATGCTCAAAAAGCAGGTTTAATCAAAGGCGATAAAATTATAAAAGTTGATGAAAAATTTATAATTGATCTATATGAATTAAGAAATATTTTAGAAAAAAATAAAAGCTCAATAGCTCAAATAACAATTGATAGAAATGGAGATTTAATTGATAAAGTTGTAGAGATTACAAAAGAGGGAACTATTGGAATTAAAGCTTTACAAAAGCCTTTAATTTTTTCAAAAAAAGATTACAATTTATCGCAATCTTTTATAATTGGTTCACAAAAAGCTTTTGGAGTTGTCTTTCTTAATATTAAAGCATTCGGAAAAATGTTTTCAGGAGATATTGATCCATCTAAAAATTTAAGTGGGCCAATTGGAATAGCTCAAATATTTGGTAATGAGTGGGATTGGGGAAATTTTTGGAGAATTATTGGACTTTTATCTATGGTATTAGCTTTTATGAATCTTCTACCAATTCCTGCATTAGATGGTGGTCATGCTACATTTATTTTATATGAAATTATTTCAGGAAAAAAACCTACTGAGAAATTTTTAGAATATTCAACAAAATTTGGAGTTATAATATTATTAGGTTTAATGAGTTATGTTATTTTAAATGACATTTACAAATTATTTATTTAAAAATTTGAAATATTATTTTTTTGTTCAATTAATTTATTTCCAATTCTATTTTACTGAAACATTATCTCAAAATCACAATTTTTATTTTTCAGATTTAAATGACAATGCTAAAGTAAATTCTTTGGGAGGAAATAATATTTCTTCTGAACATGGTTATTTTATATTAAACCCAGCATTAATTAAACATAATTTATTAACATTAAATTATTTTAATTATATAGTTGATATTAGCTCCTCAAGTATACTTTTTTCTGATAGTACTAAATTTTTAGGAAACTATGGATTAGCAATAAAATATCTATCTCATGGAAAATTTAAAAATTATGACATTAATGGAAACTATAATGGAGACTTTTATCCAAAAGAATATATTTTAAATTTTAGTAAATCTTATTCCTTTTCAAAATTTAGAATAGGGACAAATCTTAAATATCATTATTCAAAATTTTATGAGGATTCTAATTCTGCATTTTTAGTTGATATAGGTGGTCTTTTCAAACCACATAGGGATAGAGATTTAACAATTGGAATTGTAATTTCAAATATAGGTTTTACAGTTAATAAAAATATTGAAAAAATAAAATCTGATTTAAAAATTGGATCCTCTTTTAAGCCAAAATATATGCCTTTTAGATTCTCTTTTTCCTATCTCAAAAAAGAAATAGATTATCAAAACATTTCATTGGGAATAGAAGTTTTACTATCTAGATACTTTAATATTATGCTCGGATATAATCGTAAAATTGAAAAAGGATTTGAAATTAATAGTTCAGATAAATTTAATGGATTCTCTTATGGTTTAGAATTAATACTAAAAAGGTTTAATTTAAACTATTCTAGATTAATTTTGAATTCAATTACAAATACAAATAATATATCCATAAACTATAAACTTAAAAGAAAATAAATTTAAATATGGGAAAAATTAAAAATATGACTCCACAAGAAATTGTTTCTGAATTAGATAAATATATAATTGGTCAAGCCGATGCAAAAAGAAACGTAGCAATTGCATTAAGAAATAGATGGAGGAGAATGAATGTTGAGGATGATATAAAAAATGAAATTATTCCCAATAATATTTTAATGATTGGTGCTACTGGTGTTGGTAAAACAGAAATTGCTAGAAGGTTAGCAAAACTTTCAGATGCTCCATTTACTAAAGTCGAAGCATCTAAATTTACAGAAGTTGGTTATGTTGGTAGAGATGTTGAGAGTATGGTAAGAGATCTTGTTGAACAGTCTGTTAATCTCGTAAAAACAAATAAAAAAGAAGAAGTTAAATTAAAAGCTCAGGAAAGTGTGAATAATTTGATTCTTGATATTCTAATACCCCCTATTAATAAAGTTCAGTCAAATATCAACTTAAGTTTAGAAAAAAATAGTGATACTAAAGACAAAGAAATAAATGAAAAAACCAGAGAAAAATTCAAAGAAAAAATTAATAGTGGTGAATTAGATGAAAGAAAAATTGAAATCATGGTTCAAAAACCTTCAAATTCTGGTATTGGAATGGTTGGTGGTGGAATGATGGACGAATCATCAATGATTAATCTTCAGGATATGATAAGTAATATGATGCCTAAAAGAAATAAAAAAAGAAAAGTTTCTATTGGGGAAGCAAAAAAAATTCTTTTAGAATCTGAAGTATCTAAATTAATAGATATGGATGAAGTAAAAGAAGAAGCAATTCAAAAAGCTGAAAATACTGGAATTATTTTTATTGATGAAATTGATAAAATAAGTGGAAATTCAAATAAAGGGAGTGGTCCTGATGTTAGTAGAGAGGGAGTTCAGAGAGATTTATTACCAATTGTAGAGGGAACTTCAGTTACAACTAAATATGGGGTTATTAAAACAGATCACATATTATTTATTGCAGCAGGTGCATTTCACCTATCAAAACCATCAGACTTAATTCCAGAATTACAAGGTAGATTCCCTATTAGGGTTGAACTAGATAATTTAACTCAAGATGATTTTCTTAAAATTTTATGTGAACCTAAAAACTCATTAACTAAACAATATAAAGCTTTAATAAAATCAGAAAATGTTGAAATAATTTTTAATAATGATGCCTTAGAAGAAATATCTCATAAAGCATTTATAATTAATTCAGAAATTGAGAATATAGGAGCAAGAAGATTACATACAGTTATGAGTAAATTATTAAATGAAATTTTATTTGATATCCCTGAAAAGATTGGTCCAAATGCAAAAGTGGTAATTACTAAAAAGATGGTTGAGGAAAAATTAGATTCAATTACTCAAAATAAAGATTTGAGTGAATATATTTTATGATTTCAATTCTTTTGGAAATTTAATCCAACTTATTTCATTTTTATTTTTTTTCGATATTTCACTCCAATTTTTAATATTAACTTTTACCATCACAATTCCCGTAGTTGGAAGATTGAATAGATTTATATTTGTCAGTGAATTAACTAAGTCTGTAAAACCTGGATTATGTCCTATTATCATAACTGATTTGATTTTATTATGAATTTTTGCTAGAATAGAAATTATATTTTCTGAGCTTGAGTGATAAAAATCATCTCTATATTCTTTTTTGTTAATATTTATTTTATCAATGAAAAAGTTAGATGTTAGTTTTGTCCTTTTAGAGGAACTAGATATTAATAAATCTACATATTTAATTTTTTTTGATAATTCTTTTGACATAATATCACCATCCCTCTCACCTCTTTTATTTAAAGGTCTATCATAATCACTCAATGATAAATCTGACCAACTAGATTTACAATGTCTTACAATAATTAACTCTTTCATTTCTAAATTATATCAAATTTAATATCATTCATGCATTTAAAATGATTAGCTGGACATTTAGACAATCCGATTTTAGTACAAGGCCTACAATATAAATTTTTATTTTCAAGAATTGAAAAAGATGAATTATAAGGATAAAACCCAAGGTTTTGATGAGTAGAGCCAAAAATTGCAAATATTTTTTTATTTAAAGCTGCTGCGATATGCATAAATCCAGTATCATGAGTAAATACTTGTTTTGAAAGTTTAATTATACAAGCAGATCCTTGAATAGAAAGTTTCCCACAAAAATTTAATATAGTAGTTTTCTTATTTAATTTATTTTTAATTTTTTCTTCTTCATTATTTGATACATTAAAAAAATTTTCAATTTTTTTTGCAGTTTCAATTTCATTTTTTCCACCAATTAAAACAATTGGTCCATTAATTTTATCACACAATTCTATTAATTTTTTTAGAGGTAATCTCTTTGTAAAATGCTTTGCTCCAATAACTAGTGCTGAATAATATTTAAAATCTACTGAAAGTTCTCTGACTTTGGAGAGCTCATTTTTATTTAAATAAAAATCTAAACCTTTTCCATCATTATTAATTCCAATACTAGATAATGTTAAGATATATGCATCAGAAATATGATTTATTTTAGATAGTATTTTAAAATTATTATATAACCACCTCTTTAAGAATTGTTTATTATATGTAATGGAAGGTTTCATTAAAAAAAACTTTATAAATTTAGATCTCAGATTATTATGCAAATCCACTATTAAATCATAGTTTTCATTTTTTAATTTTTTTGTTATTTCATATAAATTATTATTAAAATTTATAACCTTATCTATATTTTTATTGTTATAGTAAATAGAACTATAAGCTTTCTTTGTTATGAAATGTATTTCAGATTTAGGAAATTTTTCTTTCAATAATCTCGGAACTGGAGTTGAAAGAACAACATCACCAAGTGATGAAAATCGTACCACTAAAATTTTCATTTTAATTATTATATTTTTTCTATCAAATTTAAA
>CACOFQ010000017.1 GCA_902626505.1 uncultured Marinoscillum sp. | reverse complement strand
TTTTTTTCAGCCATAAACTTAAACTCTATTACACTATTAAGTCGAGTTATTCTTAATAGAATTAATTAAACATATTATTAATATCCTTTTAAAGGACGCGCAAATTTACATATTTTTACTTATTATCAACACAATATTGAAAATATGAATAGATCAATTATTTTATTTATTTCCATTTATTTATTACTTATTTCTTGTAAACAAAATCAATATGCAGATACTGTAATTTATGGAGGAACAATTTACACTGTTGATTCAACAAATTCAATTGTAGAAGCAGTAGCAATAAAAGACGGAATTATTTTTAAAATTGGAGATTATTCAGATATAAAAATCTTTATAAATTCTAATACTAAAGAGATTAACCTTTTTGGTAAAACAATGATACCAGGTTTTATAGAAGGGCATGCTCATATTATGGGTACAGGTTATAATCTAAAAAACCTTGATTTATTATCCACATCAAGCTATGATGAAATTATTCAAATAGTAAAAGAAAAATCAGAAAGTACTCCAGAGGGTGAATGGATAATTGGAAGAGGATGGCACCAAGACA
The DNA here is from genome assembly GCA_902626505.1 of uncultured Marinoscillum sp. GTDB lineage: Bacteria > Bacteroidota > Bacteroidia > Cytophagales > MED-G16 > MED-G16. The sequence continues at coordinate 27,714 of CACOFQ010000017.1, read as the reverse complement.
AATGGAAAAACTCTCCAGAAAAATTACTGAGAGGTTTCCCTACTCATAATAAATTATCAGAGGCAGTTCCAAATCATCCTGTCTACTTAAGACATGCAAGCGGTCACGCATCTCTTGCTAATGAAAAAGCAATGGAATTATTTGATATAAATAAAAACACAAAAGAAATAGAAGGAGGTGAAATTTTTAGAGATATATCTGGTAATCCTACAGGTATTTTTAACGAAACTGCTCAAGGATTAATATCTCCTCCAGAAAACAACTTTGAAGATCATCTTGTTGCTCTAAAATTAGCAAACAAACATGCCATAGAGAATGGAATAACTACATTTCATGATGCAGGATCAGATTTTAAAGATATAAGAGCATATAAAGAATTAGCTAAGAATGGCCAACTTGACCTTAGACTAGTAATTATGTTAAATGGTAATAATGATAGCCTTCTTAGTCATTATTACAAAAAAGGACCGGAAATAGGACTATATAATAATCATTTAACTATTAGATCAATTAAACTTTATGCAGACGGTGCTCTTGGATCAAGAGGTGCATGGCTTATCGAAGATTATGAGGATGCTGAAGGGGAACATGGTCACATAGTAACTCCAGTTGAAACTTTAAAGAAAATAACTAAAGAAGGATTTATAAATGGATTTCAAATATGTACACATGCCATTGGAGATATGGCCAATAGAGAAGTTCTTAATATTTATAGTCAACATCTAGAAGAAGGAAATAATCATAGATTTAGAATAGAACATGCGCAACATATAGATTTAGTTGATATACCAAGATTTAAAGCACTAGGTGTGATTGCAGCAATTCAAGGTATTCATATGTCTTCAGATAGACCATGGGCAATTGATAGACTTGGAAAACAAAGAATAGTTGATAGTGCATACCCTTGGCAAAAATTATATCAGTCGGGTGCAATGATAATTAATGGAACTGATGCACCAGTTGAACCTATAAATCCTTTACCATCATTTTATGCGTCAGTTAGTCGAAAAACTCTTAATAAAACTCCCTTGGGTGGATATGAACCAGGAGAGAAAATGAGCAGAGAATTAGCTCTAAGAAGTTATACAATTAATGGTGCTTATGCAGCTTTTGAAGAGGATATAAAGGGAAGCATAGAAATTAATAAACTAGCTGATTTCACAATTCTAGATAAAGACATTATGATAATTGAAGAAGATGAAATATTAGATACTAATGTTGAAATGACAATTATTGGAGGTAAAATAGTTTATGATAAAAACATTGTTTCTAGTATTTTGAAAAAATAAATTTTTGGTCATTTCTCCACTTCAAAACTTTAATTGTAAAATTTATATAGACTTGTTTATTGTACATTTTCTCAATTATATGTCTTGAATTCTTACTAATCTCCCTTATTTTTTTACCTTTTTTTCCTAATAATATTGATTTCTGACTTTCAGTTTCAACATATATATAACCTTCTATTCTTAATAATTTTTCATCATTTTTAAATGAATTAATTTCAACATGGGTTGAATATGGAACTTCCTGTGTAAAAGATTTAAAAATCTCCCCTCTTACTATTTCTGAATTAATAAATCTTTCATTTTTATCTGTTAATACATCTTTTGAATAAAATGCAGGATGAGCAGGTAATTTTTGAGCTATTTTATTAATCATATTATTTATATCTTTTTTATTTTTAGTTGAAATAAGAAACGAATCTAGAAATAGATCATTATTTAACAGTCTATAATTTATATCCAAATCACTTTTATTTACTATATAAAAAATGGGTATTTCTAGCTTTATAACAGCATCAATTAAGTTTTGATTAATGTTTTTTTCTTTCACGTCTGTTATATACAAAATAAGATCAGACCCCTCTAAAGATGAATAAATATTTTTATTCATTTTATCATGAAGAAGATAAGATGATTCAACATGACCTGGTGTGTCTGAAAGAACTATCTGAAAATTAGCTGTTGTTAATATTCCTTTAATAGAATCTCTTGTAGTTTGAGATTTATGAGTTACAACTGATAAGTCAAAATTTAAGATTTCATTAAATAAAGATGATTTACCAACATTTGGGTTACCAATAATTGTTACAAATCCAGATTTAAAAGACATATGTTAAATTATATTTGGCAAATTTATAAACAAATCTTAATATTGTGACTATATCGCGGGGTGGAGCAGTTGGTAGCTCGTCGGGCTCATAACCCGAAGGTCGTAGGTTCAAGTCCTACCCCCGCTACTACTTCTTTTATTTTCTATGACTATTTATCAATTTCATAAAATAAAAAATCATAACATGTCATTTTCATCGAATTTTCCATTGGGTTCTGGAAAATGTATTTATTTATCAAAAAATATTATAAAAGTAAATCCAATTAAAGACCCCGTAACAAATAAATTTACTATTGGATATGATTATTATTTTAATTTTTATATTAAAAATCATTCTAATAAAACAAAAAACATTTTGATTTATGTTTTAAGAGATAATTCAAAAAAAATTAAAGACTGGAATTCATCTAACGCTCCATTGTTTTTTAGTAAAAATAATTTGAATTGGTTTTTGGTTAAAGAGGTAAAATCCGCAAATAATAATAGAGATTATAAAATTAATATTTCAATTAAACCTAATGAAAAAATATTTATATCAAATAATATATCTTTAAAACCTAGTTTTTTGAAAAAAAAATTAATCCTTATAGCTAATGAAAATAATAAATATATCAAATATCAAGAAATTGGAAAATCAGTTGACAAAAGAGCAATTAGTGCAATTGAAATAAATTTTAATAAAAAGAAAAAAAACGATAGATTTTTAATATGGTCAGGAATACATCCTTCAGAACCCGATGTCTACTCAACGCTATCTATAATAAAATGGTTAATTTCTGATGATAAGGATGCTATTGAAATAAGGAATAATTTCATTTTTGATATTATACCGGTTATAAATCCAGATGGTTTTCAACTAGGAACAAATGGGTGTAATAAGAATGGAATTAATATATATTGGGATTTTTTTGGAAATACAAAAGAAAAATGTCCAGAGTCTTATTATTTATGGAACTTTATATTAAAAAATCCTCCACAAATTGCATTAGATATACATTCTTACATATATCAAACGAATAAAAATTCAAGACCATATATTTTTCCAATAAAATTTTATCCTGTACAATTAAGATATATTGCATGGAAATTTCAGAAATCAATTATAAGTCTTAATAATAATAACGCTTTAGATGGTAAAACTGTATATTTTAAAAATACACTTGGACCAACTCTAATTAAGAAATTTGGAACTTTAACATTACAGGGATACCACCTACATTTAGCAGATGGTCCAAAGATTTTTAAAAAAAAATCTATCGATACAATAAAGTTTATTCATAACTCTATTAAAAAATTTTTACCTCTTCATTCAAAAAATATTTATTATTATAAATATGATATAAATGGAATTTTATGGACTATTTTTGAAAAATTTTTTGATAGATTACCTAGGAAGGTAATAAAATATTTTATTAAAAATAAGGAAAGAAATCCAATTAGTACTTCAATAAAATGGAAAAAATATTACAATATTAAAAAAGAAATTAATCTTGAATAAATGGATAAAATAAATAAGTCTTTTTTAATTTTTTTTGACAAAAAAAAAATAAAAAATTCAAGACTTGATAATGGAATTCTAAAATTTTCACCAGATTTTTCATATTCAACAGGAAACTTTTCTCTTTTAAGAGAAAAACACTCGTTACTTCAATTTGATTCAATTAATAAAACTAGTCACAGGTTAAATACAATTCTATCGAGAACAAATTGGGATAAAAATTTTTTCAAAAATAAAATAATATTAGAATGTGGTTGTGGTGCAGGCCCAGATACAGAAATTTTATTAAAATTAGGAGCGAAAGTGATTTCCGTTGATATTGCTGGATTAGAAGTAGCTAATAAAAATATCAAAAAAACTAGCAATCATTTATTTGTTCAAGCAAGCTTACTTGATTTACCTTTCAAGTATGATTCATTTGATATTGTATTTTGTCATAGAGTTATTCAACATACACCTAATCCAAAAAAAGTATTAAAAGAAATTCTAAAATTTGTTAAGCCAAAAGGAAATATATTTGTACACTCATATTCTAATAGTTTTTATCAAATGTTTAGATGGAAATATTTTATGAGACCTCTTACAAAAAAAATTAAACCAAATTATTTATATGGACTTATCGAAAGAAATTCTAATTCACTTTTTATAATTTCAAATTTTTTTTTCAAATTAGGAATAATTGGAAAAATAATTAATCATTTTTTTATTCCATTTCTTAATTATAGAAATATAAAAGAATTTAAAAATAAAAGTAACAAATGGATCATTGAATACGGTATTCATGATACTTTTGATGCATTATCTCCTAAATATGATATGCCTTTATCAAAAAAATCTTTTATTTCAATATCAAATAATATCTTAAATCAGAAAAATATTAAATTTGAAATATTTACTAATAAATCTATTACACTCTTGAGAAGTATTGTAGATTAATTATTTTTATAATTATTAATTGCATCTCTAACAGAATTAGATTGTTTTAATAATTTTTCAGCTTCAGAATATGTAATATTTAATTCATCTGAAACAAACCTTACTCCCCTATCTATCAATTTTGAATTAGATAGAGTCATATCAACCATCTTATTTCCTTTTACTTTACCAAGTTTTATCATTAAAGTTGTTGATATCATATTTAATATAAGTTTTTGAGCAGTTCCTGATTTCATTCGAGTACTTCCCGTAACAACTTCTGGGCCAACTATAGTTTCAATCTTTATATTAGAAAATTTAGACGCTTTTGAGTTTTTATTACATGTCAGAAGCCCAGTTAATAATCCTTCATCTTTACATTTTTTTAATCCACCAACTACATAAGGTGTTCTTCCTGAAGCAGTTATTCCAATAACTGAATCTTTATTATTTACATGATATTTTTCTAAATCTATCCATGCTTGAATTAAATCATCTTCAGCACCTTCTATTGAATTCCTAATTGCAGTATCACCTCCAGCAATAACTCCAATAATAACATTATTATCAACTCCAAATGTAGGTGGACACTCTGATGCATCTATAATACCAAGTCTACCTGGAGTTCCAGAACCGATATAAAATAATCTACCTCCTTCTACCATTCTTTCAAAAACCTTATCGATAAGAACAGAAATTTCTTTTAAAGACTCTTCAACTATTAAAGGAACAATTTTATCCTCTTTATTTATAATTTTAAGAAGTTCAGACGTAGTTTTTTTTTCTAAATCATTATAATTAGAAAATGACTCTGTTGAAGACAAAACTAGTTATTAATATTTTTTACTAAATATATTGTTGTAATTGCTGCTGTCGCTAATGTGGTCATCTGTACAATCCTATCTAGGGACTGATTAATACCTTGACCCAATCTATCTAGGAATGGTGTTTTTTCTTCGAAAGGAACAAAAACTTCACAACCTGGATATACTTTTGGATTTCTTAAAAAACCAACTTTTTTTGCTTTTCCACTTGGATATATTACAAATGGCTTACCTGATGTAGTTGATATTTTACCACCTGATAACCTAACATACTTTTTCGCACTTAAACCTTTTTTAAAAACTGATTTAGAAGGATTGTTAACTGCCCCAGTAACTGTTATTTCATCGCTCTTACTTGAAATAATAATTATATCACCATTCTTTAAAAATGCTCTTTTTTGTTCTAAATTATTAAAATTAAAATCTAATGGTAAAGAGTCTCTTATAATGTATGATGATTCTAGAGAAGCATTTTGGCTTAAACCACCAGACTTATCAATGATTGATGACATATTTTCAATCACATTTTCAAATGTAATAGCTCCAGGAGAATTAACTTCTCCAATAACATTTACAGTAAATATATCTTTTATGTTAGGATCCTTAAACACGGAAATTCTATCAAAATCCTTGATGTATATAGGATTTGAAGGTTTAACTTTATTTCCAATCAAATAATCTTTATCAATACCTATATATCTTACATTTGTAGATTTGAGAGGTGAATTTAAATCTAATGAGTAAATAGCTACTCTATCATAACTAGCAAATTCTTGTAATCCATTTGACTTTAATATAGCATCTTCAACAGTCATTCCTGAATCAAGTCTATACTCACCAGGTTCATTAACAAAACCAGAAATTTGAAAAGAAGGTAACAAGTTTTCTGTTATATCTTTTGAATATAAAATAACTTCATCTTTTTTAGCAAGAATAAAATTTTTATCGTCGTCTATGTCTAAAGGAATCGTATAAAATAAACCCATCTCTTCATTAAACCTTTTAACATCAACTCTAGATCTTAAAAAATCTGCACTAAATTCTTTCTCTTCAAATGGTGAGTTAGAGAAAACAAAATCATATAATTTCAGGTTATCTCTCCATGGAATACTTACTTCCTCTTCAATTCCAAAACCAGAAAGAAGAATTTGATCATCCCCTTCTACTTCATTTAAAGTAAAAATTCTTACCTCATCTTGATCTTCAAGTATTACTTCTAACGATCCATCCAAAACTTTAGAAAGATCGTATGAGATAAAAGACCTTGATCCATCTAAATTTTCTTTAGAAACATCAACTTTTCCAAGGTAAGTTCTAGGTAATATATTATTAGCACCTTCAATAACTAAATCTTTAAGTGATGAAAATTTATCTAATGGATAAGTTCCAGGCCTATTTACTGAACCAATTATTGACACTGAGTTAAGAATTTTTTCAGGAATTGCTGAAAAAGATACTATGTCACCGTCTAATAGCTCAAAATCTTTATTATAAATTTCAAGTTTCTGTCCAATTTTTAAATTGTTAGATGAAAGTTTATTCCAAGATTTTATTTCATTAACTGAAACATTAAACTTTTTAGCAATAGCATAGAGGTACTCCCCTTTTTTGACGGAATAAACATCTTTCGAAGAAGTCATTGATTTAGATATATCAAATGATGTGAGGTATCTAGAATACGTTTCATTTAATCCTCTCTCAGATAATGGTTTTATTCTATTTATAACTGCAAGTGATGAAGAGTTAGCATTTAATCCACCGCTATAATTTAAGATTTCATTAATACCCTCTCCTTTTTTAAGTTCATATATTGAAGCATTTCTAACAGTTCCATTAAGCTCAACAGTATTTTCTCTTACTGGAATAAAAATTATATCATTATTCATTAATCTTATATCTCCATCAAGAGAACCTTTGGTTATATAATCATATAAATCAATAGTTTTTCTAAGTTTATTATTTCTAAATATTTGAATGTTTCTTAGAGAACCTGATGTTTTTATCCCTCCAGATGAGTAGAGAGCATTTAAAACTGTAGCAAATCCTCCTACTAGATGTGGTCCAGGAGTATTACTTTCTCCTAAAATTGTTACTTTAACAGGCCTAAGTTGAGTGAGTGATACATCTAAAAAGGATCTCTGAGGTGAATCAATTAATCCAGAAAATGATCTTCCAAGAAACTCATTCAATCTATTTTTAAGTGATGAAAAGGTATAACCTGAAGCAAAAAACATTCCAATATCAGGTAAGAGAATGTTACCATTAAGGTCTATTTTTACTTCAGTTTGATAAGTATTATCTCCAAAGACATATATTCTTAAAACATCTCCTGGAGCTAAAATATAACCTTCATCAATATTCCCAACAAGATATTCTTTGTTAGCAAAAGGATTATTTAAGAAAATATCATATCCAAAGTAATTAAGTGATTCTATAATATCTTTTTGAATAGAATCCTCTAAAATTTCTTGGATAGAATCTCCTTGAATAACTAACTCTGAGACTACTGGAAGTGTAGCAGAAGATACCACATCATTCCCTGCTATATACTGAGAAATATATTCATTATAATCAATCCCATAAATTAAAGCCATTCTCTCAGCATCCTGAACAGTCATTCCACGTCTCTGTAACTCTCTTAACACATCTTCTTCCGAAGATATCCCAAGGTTTTGTGCTTGAGTAGCAATATCCGATACTGATTGAGAAAATATTGAAAAACTTAAAAATGTAAAGAGAGCAAAAAGTAATTTTTTCATTTAAAAATTTATTTAGTGGTTTTAGCTACTGCTCTCATCTTTAACCACCGTAAACCCTCGGTTGGTAACCATTATGGTATCTTGATGAAATACAAATTTAAAATATTTACTTAAAAACTCAAATTTAATTAAACATCGTTAATATTTGGGTTTAACCACTTTGTTGCTTCATTAATTGATATACCTCTTCTTTTTGAATAATCTTCTACCTGATCTTTATCAATTTTTCCTAATCCAAAATATTTAGAATCTGGATTAGCAAAATAATATCCACTAACAGAAGCAGCTGGCCACATGGCTAAAGATTCAGTAAGTTTTACACCAATTTTTTTCTCAATATCAAGAATATCCCAAATAGTATTTTTTTCTAAATGATCCGGACATGCTGGATATCCTGGAGCAGGTCTAATTCCTCTATATTTTTCTTTAATTAAATCTTCATTTGAAAAATTTTCATCATTTGAATATCCCCAATATTTAGTTCTCAACTCTTTATGAAGGTATTCTGCAAATGCCTCAGCAAACCTATCTGCCAAAGCTTTTACCATAATACTTGAATAGTCATCATTTTCTTTCTCATATTTAGAACATAACTCATCTGAACCAAATCCTGCAGATACACAAAAACAACCAATATAATCTTTGACTTTGTTACTTAAAGGAGATATAAAGTCTGATAAAGCAATATTAGGCTTTCCATCAGTTTTTTTACTTTGTTGTCTTAATGTTAAAAATTTATTTAAAACCACTTCGGGATTATCACTTTCATAAAGTATAATGTCATCTTCCTCAGAATTGGCGGGAAAAATACCAAATATACCTTTTGCAGTCAATAATTTTTCTTCAATGATTTTATCGAGTAACTCGTTAGCATCATCAAATAGTTTTTTAGCTTCTTTACCATTTACTTCATAGCTAAAAATATCAGGATAAATTCCATATAAATTCCATGATCTAAAAAACTGAGTCCAATCAAAATAATCTCTAAGTGTGGAAAGATCCTTAATTTCAATTTCTTTTACACCTGTAAAATTAGGTTTTGGAATAGTATAATTTTCCCAGTCTAATTTTAGTTTATTTTTTCTTGCTTCCTCAATAGAAATAAAATTTTTAGTGATTTTTCTATTTTTAAAATTTTCTCTAGCCAATTTATACTGTTCACTTATCCGAGCAGTGAATGATTTACTTTCTTCAGAAAGTAAACTAGTTGATACTGGAACAGCTTTAGAGGCGTCATTTACATGAACAACTGGACCAGAATATTCGGGAGATATTTTAACTGCGGTATGAGTTTTTGAGGTTGTAGCTCCTCCAATAAGCACAGGTATTTTTAGGTTTAATTTTTCTAATTCTTTTGCAACATATACCATCTCATCTAAGGATGGAGTGATCAAACCACTTAAACCAATAATATCAACATTTTCGTTTATTGCTGTCTCTATAATTTTCTCAGGCGGAACCATAACACCTAAATCAATTATCTCAAAATTATTACATGCAAGAACTACTCCAACAATATTTTTTCCTATGTCGTGAACGTCTCCTTTCACTGTTGCCATTAAAATTTTACCGTTAGAACTTTTACCCTCAACTTTTTCTTCTTCAATAAATGGTACAAGATGAGCAACTGCTTTTTTCATAACTCTTGCAGACTTAACCACTTGAGGTAAAAACATCTTTCCTTCTCCAAATAAATCACCCACTACATTCATTCCATTCATAAGATATATTTCTATAACTTGAATTGCTTTATCTGAGGATGTTCTTGCCTCTTCAACATCATCAATAATGAACTTATCGATTCCTTTAACAAGAGAATGAGTTATCCTTTCTTGAAGCTCAAGTTCTCTCCATTCCTCCTTCTTTTCCTCTTTATTTGAAGAATTTGATACATTTTCAGCATAATCAAGAAGCCTTTCTGTAGCATCTTCTCTTCTATTTAAAATAACATCTTCAACATATTCTAAAAGTTCCTTTGGAATATCATCATATACTTCAAGAAGAGATGGATTTACTATCCCCATCCTCATCCCTTTCTTAATTGCATGATAAAGGAAAACAGAGTGCATAGCCTCTCTAACTTTATTATTTCCTCTGAAGGAGAATGAAACGTTACTTACTCCCCCACTCACATTAACACAAGGCAGGTTTGACATTATCCATTCTGTAGCTTTAAAAAAATCTATAGCATAGGTTTTATGTTCATCAATACCTGTAGCAACTGGAAAAATATTAGGATCAAATATTATATCCTGAGGATTAAACTTAACATCATTAACTAAAATATCATATGATCTCTTACAAATATCAATTCTTCTTTGGTACGTATCAGCCTGACCTTTTTCATCAAAAGCCATAATAATTGCAGCTGCACCGAACTTTTTGATTGTTTTAGCTTGATCTATAAACACATCCTCCCCCTCTTTCAAGCTTATAGAGTTAACGACACACTTTCCCTGAACTGTCTTTAAACCTGCAACTATTATATCCCATTTTGAGCTATCAATCATTATAGGAAGCTTTGCAATGTCAGGCTCTGCTTGAATCAAATTCAAAAACTTAACCATCGCCTCTTTCCCATCAAGCATCCCCTCATCCATATTCACATCAATGATTTGAGCACCTCCCTCAACTTGCTCTCTAGCAATTTCTACAGCTTCAGTGTAATTTTCTTCTTTAATTAATCTTAAGAACTTTCTTGAACCAGTCACATTTGTTCTCTCACCAACATTAACAAAATTAATATTTGATTTTAATTCAAATGGTTCTAATCCTGAAAGAGTAAGATTATTACAGTTATTCATTAGGTATAACTCTAGGTTTATATTTTTTTACTTCTTCAGCAATAAGCTTTATATGATCATATGTTGTACCACAACACCCTCCAATAATATTTACTAAGTTTTCATCTAGAAATTCTCTCATTTGTTCAACCATATTTTCTGGCGATTGGTCATATTCTCCAAAAGCATTTGGGAGACCAGCATTTGGATGAGATGAAGTATAAAAATTAGTATTATCACTTAACCTTTTCATATATGGTTTAAGGTCTTTAGTACCTAATGCACAATTAAATCCTACACTAAGAAGTGGAAAGTGAGATATTGAAATCAAAAAAGCATTAACTGTCTGCCCAGATAAAGTTCTTCCACTTTTATCTGTAATTGTTCCACTTAACATAACTGGAATCGAAACATTATTTTCTTCAAAATAATTATCAACAGCCATCAAAGCTGCCTTTGCATTTAAAGTATCAAATACTGTTTCTATAAATAGAATATCAGAGCCTCCTTCGTATAAACCTTTCACCTGTTCTTTATAGGATTTTACTAACTCATCAAAATGTATTGCTCTAAAACCTGGATCATTTACATCTGGTGACATAGATGCTGTTTTATTTGTTGGCCCAATAGATCCAGCAACGTATTTATTTTCTTTAAACTCAGATACTACTTCTTTAGCAATTTTTGCTGACTCATAATTTAATTCATATACACTATTTTCTAAACCATAATCCTCCATGGCTATAGATGTAGATGAAAATGTATTTGTCTCAATAATATCTGCACCTGCATTCAAGTATCCCCTATGTATCTCTTTTATTATTTTAGGTTGGGTAATCGATAATAAATCATTATTACCTTTTAAAGGTGACTTATGATCTTTAAATTTTTCTCCTCTAAAATCATCTTCCTCTAAATTGTAGGTTTGTATGATAGTACCCATAGCACCATCTAAAACTAAAATCCTAGATTTTAACTCATTTATTATAGAACTCATTTATTTGTAAAAACCTTTGAAGTTTTTTTGGATAGTATTTCGTAAGAACCAAACAGAAAAAATGAATAAAAAACAGATCCTGATAATGTTCCAAAATAGAAAGGAACTGCAGCGGAATAACAAGCAATTAATCCCAAAATATCTTTAGAATAGATAGAGCTTGATATCCAAACACCAAAGTTTGATATTATAAAAAATAATAATGATGAAGATATGCTTACTCCTATAAGCTTTAAGTAAGAAAAATTGTTTAATGTTTTTCTACCTATAAGAGTAATTAATAGAAAAGTTCCATACTGCCAGTAAAATCCAGAATAAAAAAATGTAAACCCTTCAAAATATTGACTTAATATAAAATTATTAATAATTACATCACTAAACCACAATGCTACTATAGGAATAAGAAATGCTAAGTTCCTATTTCTAAAATATTTTGCTCCAAATAAAGCGATTGCACATAAAGGTGTGAAATTAGGATAATGAGGAATAATTCTCGAAAATGCAGCAATTAGAATTAAGCCTAATACAAAATAGAAACTATTTCTGCTATTTATCATATTTTACCAAACGTCTTCATTATAATTTTTATACTCCTCTTTTCCTCCCAAAGATTTCCAGTCAGAGTCTTGAGTAAGTCTAGAAGAAATACCCCCTCTTGGATTACAATCTAAAACTATCCTTAACCTCTTTGGCTCATAAACTTTTAATAAGTCATCATAGAGAACATTAATTAACCTCTCATAAGAGATAATAAGATCTCTATATTGTTGAAGATACATTTTCAATGATTTTAACTCAATTATCGTTTTACCAGGGTAAAACAATATGTAAAGTGAAGCAAAATCAGGTTGGTCATAAACACCAAGAAAGGTTAGTTCTGGTTGCTTAATTTTAATTTCATAAGTCTTTTTATCCGGATTAGGAATTGCATTTAAAAGACTCGCATCAACATCTTTGTATGTTTTTTTCATAATTTATTATTTAATTAATTCTTTAATTTTATCTATCATGTCTAATTTCTCCCATGTAAAAGTTTCAACATCAAATGACTTGTTATTACCATCCAATGAAGTAAAATCCTTTTTTATTACTGAAGGTTTTCTCCCCATGTGACCATAAGAAGCAGTATCTAAATACATAGGGCTTCTAAGCTTCAATCTATTTTCAATATCATAAGGAGTCATTCCAATATTTTCAGAAATAACATTAGATATTTCAATATCATTCATATTACATTTTGATGATCCAAAGGTATTAACATATATACCCATTGGCTTTGCAACTCCAATTGCATAACTAACCTGTACAAGAATTTCATCACAAATACCTGCAGCGCAAATATTTTTTGCAATATGTCTTGTTGCATATGCAGCACTTCTATCAACTTTACTTGGATCTTTTCCAGAAAAAGCTCCTCCCCCATGAGCACCTTTACCACCATATGTATCTACAATGATTTTTCTTCCAGTTAATCCTGTGTCTCCGTGAGGTCCACCAATTACAAATTTACCAGTAGGATTTATATGATAATTTATATTATCATTAAATAGATTCTTATACTGAGGATTATTATTCAAAAATCGAGGTATAAAAAGATTAATCATATCTGACTTAATCTTTTTAAGCATAGTATCGTCATTGTCAAACTCATCATGTTGAGTAGAAATTACAATACTATCAATTCTATTAGGCTTACCATCTTTGTATTCTAGAGTAACCTGAGACTTAGAATCGGGCCTTAAATATCTAATTTCATCATTTTCTCTTCTAACATCTGCTAACTCTATTAATAGTTTATGAGATAAATCAATAGAAATTGGCATATAATCTTCAGTTTCATTTGATGCATATCCAAACATCATACCCTGATCACCAGCCCCTTGCATTTTCTCATCTGACCTATCTACACCTTGATTTATGTCAGAAGACTGAGAGTGTAGTGCAGAAAATATTCCACAAGATTGAGCATCAAATTGATATTCACTCTTATTATACCCAATATCATTTATCACATTTCTGATAATTTTATCATGATCAATAATTGAATTGGTTTTAATTTCTCCAGCTACTACAACCTGACCGGTAGTTACTAAAGTTTCACATGCTACTTTTGAATTTTTATCAAAAGCTAAATAATTGTCAAGTAAAGCATCGCTAATCTGATCAGCCATTTTATCTGGATGACCTTCACTAACTGATTCTGATGTAAATAAATGCCTCATAATTTAATATTTAATATTTATCAAGATTAGATTATGAGAATCGATTTTGACTTTGATGCCCACATCACTAAACCACCGTCATCGTCCGGTTGGTATACAATTAAGTATTCTTGATGTGCCGCAAATATAATAAGTAATATTTAATATCTATAATGTTCTGGCTTAAATGGCCCCTCTATTTTTAAACCTAAATAATCAGATTGAGTTTTATTTAATTTCTCTAATTCAACACCTAAAGCATCAAGATGTAGCATCGCTACCTTCTCATCAAGTTTTTTTGGTAACATGTAAACATCATTACTGTAATTTTTAGAATTTCTCCAAAGCTCAATCTGAGCAAGTGTCTGGTTCGTAAATGAATTACTCATCACAAAACTAGGATGTCCGGTTGCACAACCTAAGTTTACAAGTCTTCCTTCTGCTAAAACAATAATATCCACATTATTTTCCAAAGTGTACTTATCTACCTGAGGTTTAATTTCTTCTTTAGTATGACCATAATTATCATTAAGCCATGCCATATCAATTTCATTATCAAAGTGTCCAATATTACATACAATAGTTTTGTCTTTCATTGCAAGAAAACATTCTTTTGTGACGATATCTCTATTTCCGGTTGTTGTTATAACTATATCAGCAGTTGGAATTAAAGTTGACATTTTTTTTACCTCATAACCATCCATAGATGCCTGTAAGGCACATATAGGATCAATTTCTGTTATACTTACTATTGAACCTGCACCACTAAATGAAGCGGCAGTTCCTTTTCCTACATCACCATAACCAGCTACAACTACTCTTTTACCAGCCAACATTACATCAGTCGCTCTTCTAATTGCATCCACTGCGCTCTCCTTACATCCATACTTATTATCAAATTTAGATTTCGTAACAGAATCATTTACATTAATAGCAGGTAATGGAAGAGTTCCATTTTTTACTCTATCATATAATCTATGAACTCCAGTTGTAGTTTCTTCAGACAGTCCTTTGATGTCTTTTACCAATTTTGGATATTTATCTAAAACCATATTAGTTAGATCTCCACCATCATCTAAAATCATATTTAAAGGTTTTTTATCCTCACCGAAGAAAAGAGTCTGCTCAATACACCAATCAAATTCTTCTTCGTTCATACCCTTCCAAGCATAAACAGGAATACCAGCAGCAGCAATAGCAGCAGCAGCATGATCTTGAGTGGAGAAAATATTACATGAAGACCAGGTTACTTCAGCACCAAGTTCAATTAATGTTTCTATCAGAACTGCAGTTTGAATTGTCATGTGAAGACATCCAGCAATTCTAGCTCCTTTAAGAGGTTTTTTATCGCCAAATTCTTTTCTTAATGACATTAAACCTGGCATCTCAGCCTCTGCAAGCTTAATTTCTCTTCTTCCCCAATCAGCTAATTGAATGTCTTTTACTTTGTATTGTATGTATTTACTCATCTATTTTTTCCCATTTATTATTTGACATAAGATTGAAGGATCCTATATAAAGCATATTCCACTCATCTGGACCAATAATAGATAGAAAAAGAGATTTTTTCTCATCATCTTTTTGGTACAAATGATATGTTTTACCTTGAATAGGTTTAAAAGAATAATTTGACTTATAAACAAGATCATTCCACTTAAATTCATCAATAAGTTTTGAATATTCATTCTTTATCTCATTAAATTTTTGAGCAAAGTGATCATTTACTGATTTTACAGCATCTGATTCCCATTTCTTAATGTCATCTTGTTTAATCACTGGAGATGAAATTTCACCAGCATACTTAAGTAAATTTTTTTTCTTATCTCCCATATCGGTGCAAAAGTAAAATAATATTCTATATAACGTGAAAATCTGCCAAATGATTTATAGGGTCTTTTATTACCTTAACTACATTAATATTATATAATTGAGATATATTTTTAATTTCATTTTGAAAGAAATAAGCAATAGAGCCACTTAAGTAAAGGTTTTTTGAATTGTATTTACAAATTATCTCATCGAAATAATTATTAAAATGATCAGATATCAACTTATTTATTATTTTATCATCTTTATTTTCATTTATAAACTCAGCGAGCTTGGAAATCAATTTATTAGAATTTTTTTCATATAAAACCCTATAATTATTTTTTCCAATTTGATAAGTATCCTCAAAATTCCTTGATATTTTATCATTTAATTCGTTTCGCAGAAATTTTTTTAAAAAACTTCTACCTAAAGCATATCCTGATCCCTCATCACCAAGAAGGTAACCTAGAGAGTTAATTTGCATATTAATTTCATTACCATCATAATAACAAGAATTAGAACCTGTACCTAATATGGAAACAATACCTTTCTCATTTTTACAAAGAGCCCTACATGATCCTAATAAATCTGAAAAAACATCTATTTGAGTATTTTTAAAATGATTTCTTAATAAACCCTCTACTAAATCACTAGTTTCCTTATTATTAATTCCAGCACCATAGTAGATTATTTCATCAATTTTATATTTGCTAAATGATGATTTAAGTGAGATTATTATGTCTTCTAGAGAAGAACTTTTATATGAATAAGGGTTAAATCCAGCAGTTTTAACTGTTCTAATTATCTTTTTATCAACCAAAACCCAACGACCTCTTGTTCCCCCAACATCTGCAATGATTTTCATTAAAAACTAATTATTCTATTATCTCGTTGTATTTTTACATAAATCTATACAATATCATGAATATAGCAATTGTAGGAGGAGGAATAGTAGGTTTGGCCCTTGGGTACAAACTATCAAAAGTTAAGGGAAATAAGGTTCATGTTTTCGAAAAAGAAAAAGAAGTTGGATTTCATCAATCTGGTCGGAATAGTGGTGTTTTACACTGTGGATTAGCATATAAACCTGGTTCTTTAAAAGCTAAATTAGCTGTTTCAGGAATAAAACAGATGGTTAATTATTGTAAAAAATATAAAATTAATCATGATATATGTGGTAAAATTGTCGTTGCCAGTAATGAAGATGAAGCTAAATTACTTGAAAATACAGCAAAAAGAGGAAAATTAAACGGTCTCAAAGGATTAAAATATCTAAGTAATAATGAATTGAAGGAAAGAGAACCCTTTGTATCCTCGTATAAATCCTTACTAGTTCCTGAAGAAGGAATTGTAGATTATATGGGAGTAATGTTATCAATGAAACAAAATATAATTAACTCAAATGGGGATGTTTTTTTAAACTCAAAAATTGAAAAAATAGAAGAAAGAAAAAATTTAAGCTACATTAATAATAATTCAAGTATTGGTTACAATATTATAATCTATACCACTGGATTACAGTCAGATATAAATTATAAAAAATTTACAAAAAACAAACTAAATGCTAAAATTGTGCCTTTTAGAGGAGAATACTACACCATAGAAGATCATGCTAAAAAATTAGTAAATCATTTAATATATCCTGTGGGAAATCCTAAGTTTCCTTTTCTTGGTGTTCACTTCACAAGAATGATAAATGATGATAGAGAAGTTGGTCCAAACGCAGTACTTGCATTCAAAAGAGAAGGTTATAAAAATTCGGATATTTCAATAAATGATATGATTGATTACCTAGGTTATTCAGGATTCCTAAAATTTATTGGTAAAAATCTTACATTTTGTATAAATGAATTTTCAACATCTATTTTAAAATCATCATTTTTAAAGAAAACACAGAAACTTATTCCAGAAATAAGAAGCAAAGACATTAAAAGTGGACCTGCAGGCGTTAGAGCTCAAGGAATTGACTCAAGTGGAAACCTTATGATGGATTTTGAAGTTAAAACTCACAATAATCAAATTCATGTAATTAACGCTCCCTCTCCTGCCGCGACTTCAGCATTATCAATTGCAGATCATATAATTGAAAACTATATCAAGTAGTTATAAAACTTGTATATAACCCTGATTATAAAGATTTCCTGACATATACTTATAATCATTGTTATTTAAATAAGAAATAACTTTTTTCTTCATTTTTGATGAATTTCCAGTTACTATCTTGAAAGGAGGTGTGTTATTATAAAAATGATCTTCTAAAGTTAATTCAACATCATCATAGAATTTACCATGAAGATCTATATCATTTTTACTCATTATTTTTTCCAAATTGCGAAATCTCCAGGGATAATTCCAACATCATATGAAGCGAATTCAGAGTTATCTAAATTAACTACTTTTACCTTATTTAAATTATTATAATCTGTTAAACCGAAATATACTTTATCCCCAAAAACTTCTACTGAATATACTTCAGATTGATTAAAATCACCTATTTTATTACTTGATTTTAAATTTAAAATTTCATCTAATTCAACAATTCCACCAAGAGCAGATCTATACATCAAATTATCAATATTATGTATAGAACCACCGCAAGGAGTATTTTCACCATAATTTCTTATTAAAATATCACTATTATCTAATGAATATTTAGATGTACCGTGGAAAGCAGAATAGTTTTCATCATAATATGTCCTAGAAACATAAAGCTCATTATTATGAAATTCTAAATCTTGCGGACCTTCCCCAACATTTATTACATCAACTATATTATTTTGATTAATATCATATCTAACAACTTTATTTGCTGATGAATAATCCTCATTCATATTTATTGCAATAAACAAATCATTTTCCTTTTTGATAATACCCTCTGGTAAACCTTCTAAATCTACTAGTTTTTCAATTTTATAATTAAAAAGGTTTAAATACTTTACATCTTTTGTGTTCCAGTTGGTGAAATATACTCTATCATTATCAACAAACATTTCCCTTGGACTTGAATTATTTAAATCTAATTCAATACCAGGTAGTGATATACCATCTGAATTAATATCAAAAACATGTAGTTTGTGAGAATTATTTACAAGAACAAAAAGTTTATCATTATTAACTTCAACAGATTGAACAACATCTCCTAAATTTGGTATAGAATCCATTTCACCAAATTGATTTATCAAATATATAGATCCATTAGATGAACCATAATTTCCTTCACAAGCAATAATTATCCATTCAGAATTAACAATATCGTCATCATTTGAACATGAAATAAAAAATAATGTAAGTAATAGAATAAGCTTTCTCATCCACTAAATAACGATAAAATATTAGTATTGTTTCTGTTTTGTCTGTTGGTATAAACTTAGGCTATCTATTACTACCCTATATATATCATCCAGTTCTCCAGGATTAAAAAAATAGTGAGAATAACTAGATCTATATAATTCTTCCGTTACTTTATATTTTTTGAAAATTTCTTGTTCTTTGATAGCGAAAAGTGTTTTTAAAGTATCTTTTTCATAAGGAAGCTCACTAATAATCTCTTCTGATATATGTAAGTCTAATAAAATTTGTACCATGAGTTTTTTATTGATATGATCTTCTCTTGGTTTATCATGACAAGACATGATGATAAAAAATGTTAAAAAAAGGAAATACTTTATTTTAATAAGCCTCATTTTATGGGGTATATTCTAGTTTTGTAGTAAATATACTTATAGTGAAAGATATCTTAAAGAAAGTAAGAAAATATGAGATTGAGATTAGAAAATTTCTTAATAATTCTAATCAAGGAGACTACAATTCAATATTTAAAGGCTCTGGCTTAGATTTTGATGATTTAAGACCATATCAGTATGGTGATGACCATAGGTCAATTAATTGGAATATTACTGCAAAAGAAGATAAAATTTATACAAATACATATAAGGAAGATAAAGAGCAATCTGTATTTTTTTTAGTAGATGTTAGTAAATCTCAACATATTGGCAGAGAAGAAAATAAGATAAATATCTCTAAGGAAATTACCTCAGTTTTAACTCTATCAGCTTTAAATACAAATAGTCAAGTTGGTCTAATATGTTTTTCTGATCAAAAAGAGCTTTTTATTGAATCAAAGAAGGGAATATCACACGGATATAGAATAATTAAAAATCTTTACGATTTAAAACAAAAATCTAATAAAACTAACCTTACATCAATGGTTAAGTTTTTTATGAGTACAATAAAGAAAAAAAGCTTAGTAATCATATTAAGTGATTTTATAGATGAAAACTATATTAAAAGCTTAAAATCACTATCTAAGTCTCACGATGTTATATGCCTTCATATTTATGATGATTATGAAGCAAAAATCCCTGAGTTAGGTATAATTCAAGTTGAAGAAAAAGAAAATAATTTTAAAAAATGGGTGAATACATCTAGTAGAAGCTTTCAAAAAATGACAAATAAATTTTTCGATGAGAAATCGAATGAAATAAAGAAAAAAATGAATTCTATAGGTATTAATTATTTAAAAATAAACTCAAAAGAAAACTATATTAAAAATCTTATTAAGCTATTTAAATACAGAAAAAATAGATGAAAAACTTCACTTTTATATTTTTATTTTTTTTAAATATCTCAGAGGTTTTTTCTCAAGAAATTGAATATAAAGTATATTTTATTGAAGATTCAGTTAAAATTGGAGACTCAATCCCTTTAATTTCTATTTTAAAATATCCTAAAAGTATTGAGCTTATCCAACCTGATTCATCATATAACTATTTAACCTTTGAGTATATAGATAAAAAAACCTTTCCATCAATTCAAATAGATAATATTATATTAGATAGCACAGTTTATTACTTAAGAACATTTGAAATTGATTCTACTCAAAATATAAAACTAGAAGCAACCATTATTAACAAAGACGACAGTTTAAATATTATTTCAAATACTGACAGCATAACATTAATATCTCAGGTGACAGATATATCTTCTTCATTAATAAACAATACATTATTTTCAGTGTTAAAATCAATTTTTAATTCAGAAAAGGTAATCTATTTAATAATAATAATCCTATCGATAATTATTTTGATATTTATATTATTTAGAAAAAAAATTATTAAATATTTTAAAATTAGAAAAATAAAAAGTCAGTTAAATAAATTTAATATTGAGTTTGAATTGTTGTCAAAAAATTACTCTAAGAATAATAAGATTAGAGAATTAGAAAAATTACTATTATTATGGAAAAGGTTTATGGAAAAATTTACAAATAAACCATTTTCTAGTTCTACAACTAATGAAATATCATACTTTATTAATGATAAAAATATATTAGGGATTTTATCAATATCTGATAAATGCATTTATTCAGATAATAGTTCTCCGATAGAACTGGAAAATTTAAATGCTTTAAAATTAAAAGCAAATAATGTTGCTGATAAGTACATAGTTAATATTAGAAATGAATAAAAATTCTCTACAAGGCTGGTTTTCTAGTGAATGGTTTAGCATAAACCAGTTATTAAATTACGAGTGGTATAATGAATATATTTTATACCTGTTTTTTGGTATTCCATTTTTTATTATTTTAAATAAAGTCTTATCAAAGAAAGCAACATTTGAGGTTTCTATACCAAAGAAAGAGTTATCAAATTTTAAATATTCATTCTTAAGATTTATACCAAACCTATTTTTTATAATATCATTATCCTTACTCATAATCTCTCTAGCAAGACCACAAAAATCTAATGAAAAAATTGAAAAATGGTCAGAGGGAATAGATATAATGTTAGTTATTGATATTAGTGAATCAATGCAAATCGAAGATTTTACTCCAAATAGATTAGAATCTGCAAAATCTGTTGCTAAAAATTTTATTGACCAACGATTTCAAGATAGAATTGGTCTAGTAGTTTTCTCAGGTGAATCATATTCTAGATGTCCCCTTACCTCAGACTATACTTTACTTAAAAAATATATTGATGAAATTAATTTTGATTTGATTAGCTCTAGAGGAACTGCAATCGGTAGCGCAATAGCAATAGCAACAAATAGAATGAGAGAATCTATTTCAAAAACAAAAATATTAATTTTATTAAGTGATGGAGACAACACAGCTGGAAATATCGACCCTTTAACAGCTTCAGAAATTGCCAAAGCATATGGAATTAAAATCTACAGTATAGCAATAGGAAAAAATGGAAAAGTTCCATTTGGTAAAGACTATTTTGGTAGAACTCGATATGTAGAAAATTCATTAGACGAAAAGAATTTAAGAGATATTGCTACAACAACTGAAGGAAAATTTTATAGAGCATCTGACAACAAATCACTTCAAAATATTTTTACAGAAATAGATACTTTTGAAAAATCAGAAATAAAAGAGAACAGATATAAAAACACTTTAGATTTTTATCAATATTATTTACTATGGGGTATTATTTTTCTTCTTATCTTCATACTATTAAAATCAACTTTCGTAAATAACATATTAAAAGATTAAGTGAAAGATATTTTACATAATAAAGATTTCACATGTGTTGCTGTTAGCAAGACTAAACCTATTAAAGAAATCCAAAAAATATATGATTTAGGTCACAGAGATTTTGGAGAAAATAAAGTTCAAGAACTTGAGCATAAATATCATAATCTTCCAAAAGATATAAATTGGCATATGATTGGTCACCTACAAACTAATAAAGTAAAGAAAGTGGTTCCAATTGTTAGCTTAATTCACAGTATTGATAGTATCAAATTATTAAAAATTGTAAATAAAGAATCAAAAAAAATAAATAAAGTAACAAATTGCTTAATTCAAATTAATATTTCCCAGGAAAATACAAAATATGGATTCGATACTAATGAAATTGATTTTATAAATAAATCTTTTTTAAAAGAATATGAAAATATAAAAATAAGAGGACTTATGGGAATGGCTTCATTTTCGAATGAAGAAAATATAGTAAAATCAGAATTTGAAAATTTAAATAAAATTTATAATAATGTTAAAAATTCAATTGATGACATTGAAATATTATCTATGGGTATGAGCAATGATTATAAATTAGCTTTAGAGGCAGGAAGTAATATGGTTAGAATTGGATCAAAAATTTTTGGAGCGAGAAACTATCAATAGATATCTTTTAATTCTTATAACAATTATTTATAATAGCATACTATTTCAAATAACATTAAAATATGAATAATCTCAAATTGTATACATATGGTACTTTATTTTTAGCTGCATGCCTTGCTTTTTTTTTAGTGAGCAGAATAAAATATAGTATAGATGAGGAAGCAAGAATTAATTCTGCAGAATCTAAGGTAATAGAAAGACTAAAATTAATAAGAGAAGCACAAATTGCATTTCAAAGTGTTAATGGTGAATATGCAAGTGAATGGGATACTCTTTTTAATTTTATTGAAAATGGTGAAATATTTTTGATTCAAAGAAGAGAAGAAACTGTTTTATTAGATTATGGAGCTGAAGAAACAACTTTATATTTAGATACCCTAGGAAGTATTTCAGTTGTAGATTCATTATTTTCTTCATATCCTAATTTTAACGCTTCAGAACTTATCAATGTACCTGGATATGATGATGTTAAATTTGAGATATGGGCTAGTAAAATTGAAAAAGGAGGAGTTCAAGTAGATGTTGTAGAAGTAAGAAATCCTAAACCTTTTGATCCTGATAGAAAAGAAGCTAATGAGGCAAATATTAATAAACCTTTAAGGTTTGGATCAAGAACCAGTATTACAACTGCTGGTAACTGGGAATAAATAAATATTATTGTCTAAATCAAATTCATCCAGACCTGATATATATATTATAAAATCAAGTGATAATTTTTCATATTTTATCTCTTCATCAAATATCTTAAAGAAATCTAAGGAAGAATTAATTGTTAATAAATTTGATAAATGGAATAAAAAATATCTTATTTTTGATACATCTGATTTTTTACTTCTTCCAAAAAAATTACCTGAATATCTAAAAAAATTAAATATAGAAAATACACTAGGAATAAATAAAAACTATAAAAAAAAGACGATACAAATAAAAGATCAGGATCTAAAATTAACATATTTCTATAATCAAATACGTAGCATTAGATCTACTAGATTAATAGCACATATCAGTGAAATTTTAATTAATGAGTTTACATCTATAAAAAATAAATCTAAAGAAACATTTGTTGTTTTTTTTGATAAAAAAATTCATATAGGCATTATAGAAAGGGGAAAATTAATTTTTTATAATCAGTTTAATTTCAAAAATCAAAACTATATTAAATACATAATTTTAACATTTGAAGAGTTCAATCATGATAGAAAAAAATCTAAAATTTATATTGTTGAGTCCTCACAAAATTTTAAAAGAATTAATAATGAAATGAAGAAATATTTTAATAATATTAATTTGTATAAAAAATCTATCTTTGAAATAATTCAAAATTATTATGAATAAAAAAATTGCACTATTTCCTGGAACTTTTGATCCATTTACTCTTGGACATCATGATATTGTTATTAGAGGTTTAAAAATATTTGATGAAATATGTATTGCAATTGGCAATAACCCAAAAAAACATAGATACTTTGAAGTTGAAATGATTAAAAATAAAATCAATGATCTTTATAGTGATAACGAAAGAATTAGTGTTATATCATACAATAAATTAACTGCAGAAATAGCAAAAGAAAATAAAGCAAATTATATATTACGAGGTCTAAGAAATACTACAGACTTTGAATTCGAAAATTCTATTTCTCAGATAAATAGAGATTTAAATACTAATCTTGAAACTGTATTTTTAATTACCTCCCCTAATTTGGCTCCAATAAGTTCAACAATTATTAGAGATGTAATTAGTTATGGAGGTGATATTAACAAATATTTACCCTATAAAATTGATTAATAATGATTAAAAAATATTTTACTTTCTTAATACTATTTTTATCTGCATCTTATACTTTTTCTCAAACTAATAAACCCATATTACATGGTAAACATTGGATAGCAATAACTGGTAAACCATTAGGAGCCACAGCAGGAGCAATGATATTTAGTAATGGTGGAAATGCAGTTGACGCAGCTTGTGCAATGGTTGCTGCTACTGCTACTATGTGGGATGTCCTTGGTTGGGGAGGAGAAACTCAAGCTCTAATTTATCATCCTAATTTAAAAAAAGTTATAGGTATAAATGCTTTAGGTGTTGCACCTACTGGAGCAACGCCAGAATTTTATAAAGAAAAAGGATATTCAATTCCTCCAAGATATGGACCATTAGCTGCAGTTACACCTGGTACTCCTGCAGGTATCATGGTTATGCTTGCTGAATACGGTACAATGAGTTTAGAAGAAATTTTACAACCAGCATTAGAAATGGCAAATGGATATCCTATTGAAGCCCAAGCAGCAAACTCCATCGAAAGAAATAAAGAAGAAATTAAAAAATGGAAATATTCAAAAGATATCTTCCTAACTAATCAAGGAAAAGAAATAGAATCTCCAAAAGAAGGAGAGGTTTTTGTTCAAAAGGATTTATTTAATACCTTAAAAAAATTAATAGAGACAGAGAGGGAAGCTATATCTAATGGTAAAAATAGAAAAGATGCAATTTATGAAGCCTATAAAAGATTTTATGAAGGTGACATAGCTGAAGAAATAGCTAGATCTACACAAGAGCAAGGTGGATTAATTACAAAAGAAGATTTAAAGAACTATAAAGTTTATATAGAAGAACCACTTAAAACAACATATAAAGATATTGATGTATATAAACTAACAACTTGGGTTCAAAGCCCTGTTCTACTTCAGTCTTTAAATATGGTTGAAAATATTGATCTCAAATCTATGGGATTTAATTCATCAAATTATATTCATAATCTTTATCAAGTAATGAACCTATCTTTTGCAGATAGAGATTTTTATTATGGAGACCCTTATTTTAATCCTAAAGAGCCAATAGAAGGTTTATTATCTAAGGATTATGCAAAAAAAAGACTTAAACTAATATCTGATAAAAATAATAAAGAAATTAAACCAGGTAACCCCTATGAATTTCAAAAAGGAAATAATCCTTTCTTAAATTATATAGAATCATGGGAGACAGATAATAATTTAGATAAAATTAAATCAGCTTTCGATCTTAATCATAATATGAGCAATAACAATGATTTTGAAGAATCATTTATGGCTGGAACTACTACTGTTCAAGCTGCCGACACGTCAGGTTGGATTGTATCCATAACTCCTAGTGGTGGATGGATTCCTGCAGTGATTGCAGGAAATACTGGAATTGGTTTAAGTCAAAGGATGCAAAGTTTTGTGTTAGACCCTAAAGATGGACCTTATAATGTTTTAGAGCCAGGAAAAAGACCTAGGGCAACTTTAACCCCTACTATTGCATTAAAAAATAATGAACCTTATTTGTCATTTGCTGTACAAGGTGGTGATTCTCAAGATCAAAATCTTCTTCAATTCTTTTTAAATATGGTCGAATTTGAAATGAATGTACAAGAAGCTTGCGAAGCACCAAATATAAACAGCTTCCAAATGAGGTCTTCATTTGGATACCACGAAAATAGACCAGGAGATTTATTACTTCATGACTCAACTCCCACATTTATTCGAAAAGAACTTAGAAAAAAAGGATATAAACTTCAATTCAGATCAAAAACTTCAGGTCCAATAAATGCAATATTCTTTGATAATATTAATAAAACATTTCAAGGAGGCTCTAGTGATTTTGGTGAAGATTATGGTATTGCCTGGTAATTTAAATTTCTAGTTGATATATTTTTTAACTTGTTCTTCTACCCTATTTTTTTCTATAAATCCGATGTGAGACCACAATAGTCTTTTATCCTTGTAGAGTTGTAGAACAGGTAGTCCATAAACTTCAAGACTTCTTACTAAAGGTAAATTTTCATCATAATTTATTCTTACTAACTCTAAATTTTTTGAGAATTCAGATGATATTTCATCTAAATAAGGTTCCATTATCTTACATGGAGCACACCATTTTGCGTAGTAATCAACTAATACAACTTTTTCGGAATTAATAAATTGATTAAAATCATCTACAGATAAAGAATTATCATAATTATTATTTAGAGATGCCTCAGGGAACTTATTTTTTCTCCATTCTAAGATACCACCATCTAATTCATAAACATTTTTAAATCCTAAGGAGCGAATTTTTTCATTTGCTTTAGCACTTCTTCCACCGCTTAAACAATAAACAAATACAGGCAAGTCTTTACTAAAAATATCGATATTATCATCAAAATTATCATCAAACCAGTTTACATTTAATGAATTTCTTAAATGACCTTTATTGAATTCTTCTGGTGTTCTTACATCAATTATAATTGATGATTTATCTAACTTAATCATTTCATCAAAATCATGAGCCGAAATAAGATTCGATTTATTCTGATTACATGATAATAAACTTATTATTAATAAAAAATAAAAATATTTAATCATAATCTATCTCTCTATTATAATCTTAACCTTATTTACCTCTTTATCTGTAACTATCTCAAGGATATATATTCCTTCATGGAGATTAGACACATTTACCTCTAACCTATTTTGAACTCTATCTATTGACTTTGGTTTAATAGCTTTACCAGACAGATCATTAAAATGAAGGTCTTTTACTTCTACTCCAGGTTTAACATTTATCGTTAACCTATCATCCGTTGGGTTAGGATAGATATTCTCTACAAACGTTACGTTTTCAGTAAATAGTGGTAGTTCACACCCATTAGCATCTACAGTTGCTCCACTTGGAGTGTCAGGG
>CACOFQ010000016.1 GCA_902626505.1 uncultured Marinoscillum sp. | reverse complement strand
GAGAGGTAACGCATCTGGAGTAATTCTTACTGAGAAATAAAATAAGAATTCAAATAAAACACCAAAAGATAAATCTTTACCAAGAATATCATCAAAATACTTTAGCATAAACTGTAAAAGAAGAATAAATACTACAACAAAGAATGTTACAATGAAAGGACCAATAAAGGATCTAAGTATTAATGAATCAAGTTTTTTCACAAGAGATGCAGTTTAAGCTCCTATAATCTCTTTAAGTTGAGCTAATAAATTATCCCAAATTTGAAATGATTCATCTAAATCATCAGATTCAGTAAATTCTTCAACTCTAACAAAAACTTCTTGCGTTAATTCATTGATTTCAAGCCTAAACTCTAAAGTATCGTTTTCTTTAGGTTTTTCATCTTCATTTAAAAATCTAAATTTAACATACCTATTATTTTTAATTGAATCAATCACAGCTATTCTTTCTTCACCATCAACCAAAAAAATTAGAGTTTTATCTATATTATTTATATTAACATCATCTGCAAACCATTGGCATAGCCCAGTGGCTGTACTTAGATAAGGAAAAAGCATTTTTCTTGAAGCGTTAATTGGATATTCGCCTACAAATTTTTGTTTGGCCATTTAATTAAAATATTAATTACTTTTTAATTTAATAGTATATTTTAAGAACACAAAACATTTTCTTTATTTATAATAATATATCTAGATTTGCCTACTTTTTAGCGAGGTAGCTCAGGTGGTTAGAGCGTCGGATTCATAACCCGGAGGTCGGGGGTTCAATTCCCCCTCTCGCTACTACCTAGTAAATATCAATTGATGTTCGTTTGATAAATCACTATCAAAAGAGTAGCCATCAACATTAAATAATTTTATATCATCAACACTAGTAGATTTTCTTTCGATAAGAAATCTTGACATCAGGCCTCTTGCCTTTTTAGCATAAATTGCAATGACTTTATAAGTGTCATTTTTAAATTCCTTGAAAACTGGTGTAATTATTGTAGATTTAATTTTGTCCTTATTTATAGACTTAAAGTATTCATCAGAAGCTAAATTTACCACAATATCATCTTCATCTATATCCTCATTCAAAACATCTGTTATCTTATCTCCCCAAAACTTATATAGATTATTTCCATTCTCATTTTCAAGCTTTGTACCCATCTCTAATCTGTAAGGTAGAATTTGATCAAAAGGCCTTAGTAAGCCATAGTAACCAGATAAAATTCTAAGGGAATTTTGAAGGTAATCAAACTTATCTTCATCTATTGTATCAGCATCTAGCCCAGAGTAGACATCCCCCTTAAATGCATATACTGCCTGTCTCGATTTAATTGAGGATGTAGGATCTTCCCAATTTTTAAATCTGTCATAGTTCAATGCGGCAATCTTATCACTAACACCCATCAGATTTTTTAAGTCATCAGATGTGTAGTCTAGCAAAATTTTATGCAAAACTTTTGTTTCATCAATTAACCTACTTTCTGATTTATATTCACAATTTACTTCACTATCGAAGCTTAGAGTTTTAGAAGGTGATATTAAAATTTTCATACTTTTTATTTATATTAAATATACTTATTACAAGCAATAAGGTTTTAAAAATCTTTTTATAACTTAAAAATAAATATCAGACTCTATTTCAACTAAATTTTCATAAATAAAATCATGAATATTTGTTCTTAAATTCAAATCATAGATTTGCCTGTTTTCTCTTGAGTCGTATACCCTATTTGATAAGAAAATATATATCAAGTTATAAGTAGGGTCAACCCAAAAAAATGTTCCAGTGTAACCAGAATGACCATAGCTTGAATCTGAAACATATCTTGAGTAGGTACATTTATCTATATCATACTCTGGTTTTGGCTTATCAAAACCAAGGCCTCGGTAAAATTTTTGATTTTTATTATCATATTCAGTGAAAAGACTAATAACTTCTTTATCAATCAATTGATTTTTATCATACATACCCCCATCTAGAAATATTTGATAAAACTTTGATAGATCTGTAGCTGTAGAAAATAATCCTGCATTGCCCGATACCCCATTCATCATAGCTGCCCCCTCATCGTGAACAACACCATGAATTTGAAAATTTCTAAAAAAATTATCATCTTCAGTGGGTACTATTTCATCAAGTTTAAATTTTTTTAATGGGTTAAAAACCATAGTCTTTAAACCTGCTCTATCGTAAATTTTTTCTAGGTAAGAGTCAAAAGTATCTCCTGAAAGGTTTTTAACTATGTCTGGAATTAGATAATAAAAAAGCCCAGAGTATAATACTGTGTCTTCCTCTATAAAATTCGTGTTTTTTATTTGTTTGAATATTTCTTTTTTATAATTCTTAAATAAATAAAGACTATCTGTGAGCTTTATATTGAACCTTTTCTTATAAATAAATGAAAGTGTTTTCCTTTTAAACATACCATTATCTTTTCTGGTTGTTTCATGAAATGGAATCCATGGTCTTATACCTGTTATGTGCTGTAAGTAATCTATTATTTTAGTATCTCCTACTCTAGTATTCTTAAAATATTTTACATATTTGCTTAAAGGAGATTTAATATCAATTAGGCCGTCCTCATACAAACTCATCAAAGCAAATGCACCAGCAGTGGGTTTAGTAATTGATGCTAAATCATAGATAGAGTTATTAGTAACCATCTTTATACTATCATATGTATGATAACCGTAACTTTTATTTATAATTTCTTCGCCATCTTTTAATACTACAATCTGCGCGCCAGGAAATGCATTAAGTTTTATTGCAGATGAAATTATTGAGTCTATCTTGTTATTAAGTATATCATTTTGAGCATACAATGAAAATTGAAAGGATAATAAAATTAAAATTAAATTTTTCATTTACAGTAATTTAACTCCTAAGCCAGGTGAATCTAATGGCTGAAGAACTCCATTTTTTAAATTAAATCCCCCACTAACTATATCTCTCTCTAAATCAAAGCTACCATCTAAATCAAGATACTTAGTGTTTTCAAAGGATAAAGCAGTATTTAATGCTGCAGAAATACTTATTATACTCTCATCATTACATCCCCACATCAAATCTATATTATTTTGATATGCTTGATTTGCGATCTGTTGACCAGTAGTTATTCCACCACATTTCATCAATTTGATATTAAAAATTTTACCAAAATTTTCACTGGATAATTTAATTGCATCTTTAAAATTAACAAGGCTCTCATCCAATGCTATTAAATCCTTAATTTTAGATGGAAATTTCAAATAATTACCTAAATCTTTAACGGACAGAGGCTGTTCGATTAACTCAATATGTTTAGTTTCATCATAAAACCTAATTGTATCATCCAGAGACCAACCTTGATTTGCGTCTATCCTTATCTTAATTTTACTGCCAAATTTTTCATTTATAATATTTATTCTCCTAATATCTTCATCAACATCATTTCCTAATTTTATTTTAATATGATTGAAGCCCATGCCCAGATACTCATTAATTTCAGATATAGTCTCTTCAGTATTCTTTATCCCTACAGTTATAGACGTTGGAAGAGATTTGATTTTTCTACCCAAAAATTTTCCAATAGAAATACCAAGACTCTTACAGAATGCATCATAAACTGCTAAATTAAAACCGGCTTTTGATCCTGGATCACCTATAAATTCATTTTCTATATCATTAATAATCATCCAGAAAGAATCAATATCCTTACCCTTCAAATGATCTATGTATTCTTTTGAATTATTGTACGAATCAGTAGTATCTAATCCAACTACATATTTTGAGACATTTGATGCTCCTATACCAATAGTACCGTCAGATAAAATAATTTTTACTACCAGAGTCTTAATTGAGGATGTAGTCTTGTAAGCTATAGTATAAGGCCTAGTTAGATCGATGTCAATTATGTCAATCTCAATATTTTCAATTTTCATAAAACTTATTTTGTAAAATTTCTGTGATACCATCAAGACCGTCATCTATTGGTAAAAAGACAGGTATATCTAAATCTTTAGAAATTAACTCCTTATGATATATTTTTTCTTGATCAGTCATACCATGGGTGTTTAAAGTAATAGCTAAAACCTCTTTTCCATATGAATTAATTAATTTTATTTCAGAATCTAAAGAGGGCATAACAGCATTAACATGTTCCCAACCATCAAAATATTTTCTCTTTGGAGACTGCTGTAAAATTACTCCATCCACATTAGCAGATATTAAAAATTCACTACCACACGGGCCTGAAGGATTTCTTAATGCAGCCTGACCCTCAATTAGTATGTATTGCGGTTTTTTTGAGGTATAACACTCATAGATTGCCCTCTCAAGCTCACCAGAAACAAAATCATTTAAGGTGGAATCAAATATAAAGCCATGCTCCCAGCCTTGCATCCATCCCGTCTGACCAGTATATACCATATCTGATTTTATTTTATTTTTTTCTAAATTCTCAACTATTAGTTTAGCTGTAGTTCTTTTTCCTAATCCGCAGTCTGTTCCTAAAACTACAATCTTTGGTACTTTAACATCGTATATTTTCCCAGACCAAAAACTCAACTCATTCCTTGGCCTTGAAGCTCTTATATCAAAAATCTTGGCATTACTTTGATTTGAAATTTCAACTAACTCTTCATCTTGATTTAAAATAGAGTGAAGACCATTAATAATTGAAATACCATTTTTTAAGGATAATTTAACATCATCCCTCATCTCATCAGGAAGTAAGCCACCTGCAGAAGCTACTCCAATAATACAGTAATCGACCTTTAAAGAAGATTGAAGAAAGGAATTAAAATCTTTAAAAATTGGAATATTAGATAAATTATCCAATAAATCTATTTTACCATTTTTATCAACATGAACATATTTTTCAGAGAAAATACTATCAATAACTGCAACTACATTAAACCTCTTAGAACCTCTTATCAATCCATGAGCAGTCTTAGCTGATTTTGAATTAAATTTTCCGTTAGTAAGAACAACTGCATTTCCTTTAATATTCATTAGAATCTGATAAATAGTATTGTAATTTCAATAATAATAATTTTTGAGATTTATATTTGCGATTATCATGAAAAATTCACTATCAAAAAGTCAAATTGAAATCCTTAAAAATAAAGGAACTGAACCAGCATTTTCAGGAGACCTATTATATAACGATGATAATGGGGAATACAGATGTGTTGGATGTGATAATATTCTATTTTCATCTGAAGACAAATACGACTCTGGATCAGGATGGCCTAGTTTTTCAGATATAAAGTCAAATGACTCAATAATAACAAAAAATGATTATTCTTATGGTATGATCCGAACTGAAGTACTTTGTAAATCATGTAACGGACATCTAGGACATGTTTTTAATGATGGACCATCAAGTACAGGAAAAAGATATTGTATTAATTCACTTGTATTAAAATTTGATAAAAAATGAAATTAGCAGTAGGCATTGATATTGGAGGAACAGTCACTAAAATTGGATTAGTTTCTGAGAATGGAAATTGTATCAAAAAAACTTTGTTCAGAACTAAGGAGATAAATAATTTTTCAGATTATATTCAAGAATTACATAACTCTATTAAATCAATAACTGATGATCTTAACTCAATTTGTGGTATAGGAATTGGTGCTCCAAATGCATCTAAAAATGGAACAATTGAAACTCCTGCTAACTTAAAATGGGAAGGAAAATTAAATCTTATTGATGAACTTAAAAGCAAAATCAATACTCAAATTTTTCTATCTAATGACGCAAACTGTGCCGCTGTTGGTGAAATGATGTATGGAAATGCAAAAAATTATAAAGATTTTATAGTAATAACATTAGGAACAGGACTTGGTAGTGGTATTGTAAGCAATGGCATATTAATTGAAGGAAATGATGGCTTTGCAGCAGAACTTGGTCACTATTCAATTAATAATATGGGGAGATTAACTGGATTAGGGGTTCAGGGAGGATTAGAAGCATACGTATCAGCAACTGGAATAAAAAGAACAATCATGTATATGCTATCAAGATATATGAATGATAGTATATTTAGAGGTATCTCATTCAACGATTTACATGGTGAAGACATAACAAAAGCAGCAGAAAATAATGATTTTATTGCTATAAAAACTTTTGAGTATACTGGTAAAATTTTTGGAGAAGCGCTAGCTAATTTCGTTAGTTTCTCTCAGCCAGAAGCTATAATTTTAACCGGTGGACTAATACATTCAGGAAAATGGATTTTAGAACCAACAAAAAAATCATTTGAAGAGAATTTACTACCATTTTACAGAGGAAAGGTAAAGTTACTTACTTCAGGATTAGAAGATAAAGACTCTGCCATTTTAGGATCTGCAGCACTAGTATGGAAAAATATATAATTATTATTCTATTATTTTTTTTTAATCCGGTAATTGGTCAAAAAATAAAAGTTGTTGATAGTCAAAATGATCCTATTTATAATGTTGGATTTTTCAAGAAAGATCAAACAAAAGCTAAATTTTCAAATTTTAAAGGAGAAGTAGATCTATCAGAGTTTAAAGATAATGACACAATATTTGTTCAACATCCAACATTTGAAAATAAAAATATATTAAAATCATCAATTAAAAAGAATGTACTAATACTAGAAACAAAAATTATAAATATTGATGAAGTAGTTTTTTCAGTAAACAAATGGGAGGAAAATAGAAAAGAGATTACAAATAAAACCTTAATATTATCCGAAAAAAAAATTAAAGAAGTAGCGCCTCAAACTTCAGCTGATTTATTGGAGAAATCAGGTGAAATTTTTATCCAAAAAAGTCAATTAGGTGGAGGAAGCCCAATGATAAGAGGCTTTTCGGCAAATAGAATACTTATGACTTTAGACGGGATAAGACTTAATAACATTATTTACAGAAGTGGAAATATTCATAACATTATAGGTATAGATCCAAATATATTGGAGGGTGTTGAAGTTTTATTTGGTCCAGCATCTGTAATGTATGGAAGCGATGCTCTTGGTGGCGCTATTAATTTTAAAATAAAAGAACCAATTTTTAATGCAAGTCAAACTAAGTTTAACTCATCTCAGAAATTTCAATATAATTCATCTAGCAACTCGAGACACTACTCCTTAAATTTTGGAATTAGTAGTAAAAAAATTGCTTCTTTGACAAGTCTATCTCTAAACTCCTTTGAAGATTTGAGATCTGGAAATAAAAGAAAAAAAGAATACGAGGGATTTGGTTACAGAGATGAGTATGTAATTAGAGAGATTAATGAAGATAAAATAATCTTAAATGAAAATAAAAATATTCAAAAATTCAGTGGCTATAATCAGGTTGATTTTATTAATAAATTAAATTTTAAATTCAATGATAATACAAATATTATCCATGGTTTTTATCTTTCTAAATCTTCAAATATTCCCAGATATGATAGATTGACTCTTTACACTGATGGTTATATTCCAAAATATAGTGAATGGTATTATGGCCCTAATTATTTCTTGATGAATAAAATTCAGTTAAATAACTTCACTAAAACTAAATATTTTGATGCTTTTAAGTTAATAATATCACATCAAAAAGTAAAAGAAAGTAGATACGATAGAAAATTTGAAGATGATTTTTTAAATAACAGAAATGAAAATGTTGATGTAGCAGCAATAAATTTAGATTTTGATAAAAAAAATAAAAAGAGTGAAACTTTCTATGGATATGAATTCATATTTAATAATGTCAAATCAGAAGCAAATAAGATAAATATTATAAATAATTTAAAAGAAAAAATTTCAACTAGATACCCGGATAATGGAACTGAATTTTACTCTAATTCTATTTATATTTCAAACAAGAGAAAATTAGGTCAAATTTTTACAAATATTGGGTTAAGAGCGAGTAACAACACTCTTAAATCTGTTTTATCAAATGAATTTTATGTCTTCCCTTATGATGAAATTAATTTAAATACATCTTCCTTTAGCGGAAATATTGGTTTTAGGTATAATTATAAAAACTCATCATTTAAATTTCAATATTCAAATGGATTTAGATCTCCTAATCTTGATGATGTTGGAAAGATATTTGACTCTGAACCAGGGAATATAATCATCCCAAATACTAATTTAAAGCCAGAATATGTAAATAATTTTGAGGTAAATTATGAGATAAGTAATTCAAACTTAAATATTAAAAATTCTCTGTTTTATATAAGACTGAGTAATGCGATAATTAGAGGAGATGGAAATTTAAATGGAAATGATTCAATTATTTACGATGGTGTATTAAGTAGAGTTCAACAACTAAATAATGGTGGGAAAGCTTATATATATGGGTTCTCAAATACTATAAGATTAAAAATTAGTGATCCTATAATAATTGAAAATTCAATATCCTACAGCGAGTCTAAAGATTTATTGAATGACAGACCATTAAGGCATACACCTCCTCTATTTGGAAAATTTTCTTTCACATACTCAAATAAAAAACACCAAATTGGATATTTCATTAGCTACAATGGAAAAAAGCAACTGAAGAATTTTTCTGTCAGTGAATTAAACAAATTATATCTTTATACAGATTCTGGTTCCCCATCATGGATAACACATAATTTCTTTTATAAATTCAACTACAACTATTTTATAAATTTTGATTTTGGAATTGACAACATATTTGATATACATTACAGAACATATTCGTCTGGAATTAGTGCTCCAGGAAGGAATATAAGATTAGGATTAAATCTAAAATTTTGAAAAAAATTAATCATATTGTTATATCTGGAAATATTGGAGTTGGAAAAACTACTTTATCAGAAAAAATATCTAAAAAATTTAATTGGGAGCTTCAGCTTGAAGAAGTTAAAGACAACCCATATCTTGATGATTTTTATAAGTCAATGAAAGATTGGTCATTCCACCTCCAAATCTTTTTTCTAAATAGTAGGTTTAATCAGATTCAAAAAATATCAGAAAGTAATAATGTAGTAATTCAGGATAGATCAATTTATGAGGATTATGAAGTTTTTACAAAAACACTATACGACTCCGGTGTTTTAATGGAAAGAGAATTTAATAATTATAAAAAGCTGTATAATACAATTCTAAAATATATTAATGAGCCCGATTTACTTATATATTTAAGAAATTTAAATATTGATAAAATCATTTCAAATATTGATAAGAGAAGTAGAAAATTCGAGAAATCTATTGACAAAGAGTATCTTAAAAAACTAAACATATATTACGAAAATTGGATAAAAAAACATACTCAAGAAAAGATATTAACTATAGATTTATCAGAAGATGACTTCATAGAAGACCCTAAATTTTTAAAAAAAATTTATAGTATGATAGAAAAAAAAATTAATGAATTAACTTAACGCTAAGTTCTTTATTTGTTGCTGATTTTTTCCATGGTGCCTTAGATTTATTAGAAAAATCAATCATCAAATAAACTATTATTAGCAACCAAATAATAACAAATAATAAAAATAACTTCTTAGATCTACGCATATGAATATTAAAGGAAAATTAGTTGAAATTTTTGATACAGTACAAGTTACTGAAACATTTAAAAAAAGAGAATTTATTATTGAAGATAATAAAAATCCTGAGTACCCAGAATATATAAAAGTTGAATTAATTCAAGATAAAGTTTCTTTACTTGACTCCCTAAATGTTGGAGATGAAATTAATGTATTGATTAATATTAAAGGAAGAAAATGGGAAGATAAAGAGGGAAATATAAGATATTTTAACTCAATCCAAGGCTGGAAAATTGAGTCAGAAAACCAAGGTATTAATCAAGAAACACCTAATGAAGCTGAAAGTCAGGAGAGTGATGATTCTGATCTCCCTTTTTAAGATCTGATACTAGCAATAAAATCTTTTATAGATTCTCTTAAATTACCATTCGAAATTTCTTTGATGAACTTGGTACCAATTATTGCGCCATGAGAATACTTACAAGCTTGTTTAAAAGATTCTTTATCTGAAATTCCAAAACCAATAATCGTAGGATTTTTTAAGGATAATCCTTTTACATCTTTAAAATATTGAATTTGTTTATCATCAAAACTACTTTTTTTACCTGTTATTGATGATGATGAAACCATATATATAAATCCATTAGAGTTGTCATCAATTTGTCTGATTCTTTCTTTAGAGGTATTTGGGGTA
This sequence comes from uncultured Marinoscillum sp., assembly GCA_902626505.1. Lineage (GTDB taxonomy): Bacteria > Bacteroidota > Bacteroidia > Cytophagales > MED-G16 > MED-G16. Next base: position 20,113 of record CACOFQ010000016.1, on the reverse strand, counting down.
ATTAAAGGAATAAATGATAGATTTTCCTTATCAAAAATTGGTTTAAATTCATTTATGTAATCATCTAACGGAAGATCTGGTAAAATAAGACCATCTAAATCACATTCTAAGATGTTTTTAATGAACTTTTCATAACCAAACTGGTACACAGGGTTAACATAGCCCATTAAAACTATGGGAATATCAGTTATGTTTCTAATTTCCTCCAATTGCTTAAATAATAAATTTAAGTTCATTCCATTATCAATGGCTACATTTGAGGAATCTTGTATTACCGGACCGTCAGCAATAGGATCAGAAAATGGCATTCCTATTTCTATTAGATCAACACCACACTCATCTAGGGTTTTGATGATTTCCGTGGTATCGTTTAAATTGGGATAACCTGCAGTAAAATATATACTTAATATTTTATCTTTTTTATCTTTAAATAGTTTATTTATTCTGTTCATATTAATATTTACCCCATTTTATATAAGTCTCTAGGTCTTTATCTCCTCTTCCTGATAAATTAACTATAACAACTTTTCCCTTCATATCTAATTTATCAAAGACTGAAAATGCATGAGCAGTTTCAATAGCAGGTATAATTCCTTCTAATCTACTTAGTTCTATTCCTGCATTCATTGCTTCATCATCATCAACACTAATATACTCACCCCTATTTGAGTCAAATAGATGTGCATGTAATGGCCCTATTCCCGGGTAATCTAATCCTGCAGAGATAGAATACGGCTCTGTTACTTGACCGTTTTCATCTTGCATTAATAATGTCTTGCTTCCATGTAAAACTCCTTTTTTTCCAAGTTTTGTTGTAGCTGCAGATTTATCTGTAGATACTCCAAGACCAGCTGCTTCGACACCAACAAGGTTAACTTTTGGGTTATCAAGATAATGATAGAAAATACCTGCTGCATTACTTCCTCCACCCACACAAGCTATGACGAAGTCAGGATAATCTCTTCCCTCAACTTTTTTTAGTTGACCTAACAACTCTTCAGATATAACTGACTGAAATCTCGCAACCATATCAGGATATGGATGCGGACCAACAACTGATCCAATAATGTAATGTGTGTCGTCGGGGTTATTTATCCAATGTCTCATCGCTTCATTTGTTGCATCTTTTAAGGTTCTACTACCTGATGTAGCAGGTCTAACCTCTGCACCAAGTATCCTCATTCTTTCTACATTCGGTCTTTGTCTTTCAATATCAACTTCACCCATATAAATTACACATTCCATTCCCATAAGAGCACATACTGTAGCTGTTGCAACACCATGTTGACCCGCCCCAGTCTCAGCAATTATCTTTGTTTTTTTCAGTTCTCTGGCTAATAAAATTTGTCCTATTGTATTATTTATTTTATGTGCACCAGTATGACATAAATCTTCTCGTTTCAAATAGATTTTCGATCCATATTTTTCTGATAATCTCTTAGCATAATATAATGGTGTAGGCCTACCAACATATTTTTTTAGATAAAAATTAAACTCTCTTGTGAAAGAATCTTTCTCAACAATTCTTAGATAATTTTTTTTAAGCTCGTCTATATTTGAAAATAGCATCTCAGGTATATAGGCACCTCCAAAATCACCGTAAAAACCATTACTGTTTACATTATATTTCATAAATTCAAATTAAATAATTTACCAATTTTTTCAATATCTTTTAAGCCAGGAGATTTTTCAAATTTACTATTTAAATCTAAGCCATAAAGCATTTCATTATCATTAATCATATTAAGATTATTAAGATTATCTAAGGATAAACCCCCACTTAGAAAAAAAGGTTTATCAAAATCTTTGTTGTTTAGTATTTCCCAATTAAAAGTTTTTCCAGATCCACCATATTTATCACTCTTATAATCAAATAAAAAATAATCCGCTGATTCTTTATCTAACTTCATACTATGAAAGTCTTCTTGTGTTCTTATTAAATAGGACTTAATTATTTTAATTCCTTTCTTTTTAAGTTTCATACAATAATCACTACTCTCATTACCGTGCAACTGTACGTAAGAAAAATCATACTTTTCTAGTATACTTATTACATTATCAATATTCTCATCAACAAAAACAGCAACTTTATTTTTTATATTTTTAATAAAAGCATGATCAGGATTATTCAAAATATATCTTGGAGATTTTTTGTAAAAAATAAATCCAAAGTAGTCTATTTGATATTTTTTTAATTTAGAAAAATTATTTTCATCCGTAATACCACAAACTTTAATTCTGTACCTATTAATCATAATTCTTTTATAAAGTCATAACATGCAGATACTGGATCATTATTTTTCATAAAATTTTCACCAATTAAAAAACCATCATAGCCATATTCTTTTAATTGAAAAATTTCCTTAGAAGTAGATATTCCACTTTCAGATATTTTTAAAAAACTTGAAGGAATCATACCTGCTATTTTTATTGAATTGTTAATGTCCGTTTTAAACTTTTTTAAATTTCTATTATTTACTCCTACCACATCTATAAAATCACATAAATGAGCAATCTCATCTTCTGAATGAATTTCTAAAATTACCTGTAAATTAAAAGACTTAGCAAATCTTGACAGATTCTTAACCTCTTCTTTTGATAAGCAAGCTGCAATTAAAAGTATAATATCGGCACCTAAAGATTTGGATTCTACAATCTGATATTCCTCTAATATAAAATCTTTTCTTAAAATGGGAATATTTATCTCATTTCTAACTAGAGTAATATCCTCATTAGATCCTCCAAAATATTTTGAATCAGTTAAAATTGATAGCCCACTAGAATTAGAAATTTCATATCCTCTAGTAATTTTTTGAACATCTGCATCTAAATTTATATCTGGCTTTGATGGAGATTTTCTTTTAAATTCAGAAATAATACCAGACTTTTCAATTAATGATTTTTTAAGAGAAATAACTTCTCTATCAAAAAATAAAGATTTTTCAATTTCAGAAATCGAATTATTATTTTTTAAATAATCAATCTCTTTCCTTTTATTAAGAATAATTTCTTTTAGTATACTCATTTGTTTTCAATAAAAAGCTTTAACGAATTATATGCTTTTCCAGATTCCAATGATTCTCTAGCTATTTCTATACCCTCTTTTATTGAAGAAAGTTGTTTTGCACAATAAATTGCTAAGCCTGAATTAGCAAGAACAGCATCAACCTGCTCTCGAGTTCCGTTATTTTTTAAGATATCTAAAAATATTTTAGAGGACTCTTCAATATTTTTACCTCCACTTAGATTCTCAGAATTAATTAAATTAAAATCTAAATCTTTAGGCTCTAACATTATATCATGATTATTAGAAAATAATTTAAAAGCTCCAGTCAAAGAAACTTCATCATAACCATCTATACTATGAACAATACAATAGTTTTTATCAGTTTTGCTATAGATATGTGAATAAAGTCTAAAAATATTTGAATTAAAAACCCCAACCAATTGACTTTTTGGCTGAATAGGGTTTACCATTGGTCCGAGCATATTAAAAAATGTCTTTACCCCTAATTCACTTCTTATCGGAGAAATATTTTTTAAGGAAGGATGAAATAACGGAGCATGCAAAAAACATATATTTGATTTATCTAGACTATATTTTAAGGAACTAACATCATTCGAAAATTCGTGTCCTAAGTGGTAAATAATATTAGATGAACCACATGATGATGAAACACCATAATTTCCATGTTTAGCTACTTTAATACCAGCACCTGCTACTACAAAAGATGATATTGTTGAGATATTAAATGTGTCTTTACCATCACCTCCTGTTCCACATAAATCTATTAATTCATCACCATCAATATCTACATCAAGTGATAATTCAATCATTGCCTCCCTAAAACCATCAAGTTCCTCAGAAGTTATATCTCTCATCAAAAAAACTGTTAGAAATGAAGATATCTGAGAACTATTTGCACTTCCATCAGTTAATGAGATTAAAGCAGTCTTTGACTCTTCTTTACTCATTATCTTATGATTATATAAATCTTTCAGTAAATTTTTCATATTAATTATTTATAAAATTTTGTATCATATTAAAACCAGTTTTTGTCTGAATAGATTCAGGGTGAAACTGTATACCTTTTAGATCAAGTTTTTTATGAGATAATGCCATAATTACACCATCAGAATCTCTTGCAGTTATTTTTAATTCTTCTGGAAAAGGTTCATTTAGCACTGACCATGAATGATATCTACAAGCTTTAATTTTAGATTCAATACCCTTAAATATGTAATCCTCCTCTAAATAAATATCCGTTTGAACTCCATGTAATGGCTCTTCCATATTATACAACGTACCACCAAAATTTTCTGCAATGGCTTGATGACCTAGACATATACCTAGTATTGGTTTACTATCGTAATAGTTCGAAATTAATTCATTCATCTTACCTGAATCTTTAGGAAGAGATGGACCTGGCGATAATATAATTTTATCATATGATTGAACTTCATTCATCTTAATAAGATCATTTTTTATAACTGATATCTCCAAACCATCTAGCTCCCTCAGAATATGAACTATATTATAAGTGAAACTATCATAATTATCTAAAACTAAAATTCTCATATCTTCTCAGCAGTTTTAATTGCTTTTCTCAAAGCTTCAATTTTATTATAAACCTCTTGATTTTCACTATCTGGATTTGATTTAAAAACAATTCCAGCTCCAGCTTGGTAGAATAATCTTCTATTTTTACTTAAAAATGATCTAATAATTATAGCATGATTAAAGTCACCATTGAACCCCATAAACCCAATAGCTCCACCATAAAATTCTCTACTTATATTTTCATGTTCTTCTATTAGTTGCATTGCTTTATGTTTTGGAGCACCAGACAAAGTTCCGGCAGGAAAAGTTCTAGAAATCAGATCTATTTTTTTATCTGATGTAATATCTCCAGTCACTTTAGATACCAGATGAATAACATGAGAATAAAACTGAATATCTTTAAATTTTTCAACTTCAACATTTTTTGATATTTTGCTTAAGTCATTCCTAGCTAAATCTACTAACATTACATGCTCAGAATTTTCTTTTGTATCCTTAGATAATTTTTCTGCTTGTTTCTTATCATACTCATCATCACCTGTTCTTTTAAATGTTCCCGCAATTGGATAAATAGTTGCCTTATCATTTTTTATTACAATTTGTGCTTCAGGAGAACTACCAAAAATTTTAAAACTTCCATAATCAAAATAAAATAGATATGGAGATGGATTTATGGATCTCAATGCTCTATAAACTTGAAATTCGTCACCTTGAAAATCTTGATAAAATCTTTTAGATAATACAAGTTGAAAAACGTCTCCCAGCTTACAATGATTAATACCCTTATCAACTAATTTTTTAAAATGCATATCTGATAAATTAGTTCTCTCATCTTTATATATTTTAAATGAGAATGGATTAACTGGTTTTCCTGATATTATATTTTTAATTTTTTCAATTTCAGAAATATTATCGGTACCATAGAGATGTTCAAAAATTATTAATTCATTATTATAATGATTAAAAACTATGACATATTTAAAAGCATCATATAATATCTCCGGGATATTAATTTCTTTAGGATTAGAAATCGAAATATTATACGAATACTTTATAGAATCATAAGATATATAACCAAACAAACCATTTGATGGATATTCAAATTCATTTTTTTCAATCTTAAATTGATTGATAAAATTATTTAGGTAATAAGTTGCGCCTTTATCATTTTCTATTTTTTTATTTTCTTCCTTACTATCAAAAGTCATTTTTACAATATCATTATAGACTGAAATTTGAGCTTTGGAGTCAAAACAAATAAACGATAAACTATTTTCAGAACCTTTATAATCAGAGCTTTCTAAAAGAAAAATCTTTGAATACAAATCTCTAAGCTTAAGATAAACACCAACAGGAGTATGAATATCTGAAATTACCTTTAAAAATTTTGTCTTAACTTTCATAACAAAAAAACCCAAGCTTCAAGCTTGGGTTTTGATTATTAAATACATTTAGCTATCTGCTTTACATAGAATTATAAAATGACCACCAAGTATTTATTTTAAACATACAACTAAATTATAACCTAGAAATTAAATTACAAAGTCAATGAATAAATTTTTTGACCTTATTATTCATGACATAGAACCATAATGGAGGTATAAGAGATAAAATCATCATACCTGGATATCCAGTCGGCATTTCAGGGGTATTATCATGATTTTTTAAAATTTGATATTTTCTTGAAGCATTATAATGATGATCAGAATGTCTAGATAATTCAAAAAGCATAATTCTACCTACCGGATGATTTGAATTCCATGAGTGGAATGGCTGAACTCTCTCGTATTTTCCACTCTCATTTTTACTTCTTTGTAGACCATAATGTTCAATATAATTAACCGTTTCTAGAAGAAGAAAACCAAAAATTGAACAACAAATAAAATATAACATAATCTGAAATCCGAAATTAAGACAGATTAAACTCAAAAAAGTAATTTGGATTAATTGATATATTATCATTTCATTTTTAAAAGAAATTATATTACTTCCATTTCTTTTAAGTCTACTATTTTCTAGATTCCAAGCTGATAAATAACCGAATGAAACCGCTCGAAGCCAAAAAGAAAAAATATTTTCACCAAAACGTGCCGAAGAAGGATCTTCTTTAGTTGAAACTCTTTTATGGTGACCTCTATTATGTTCAATGAAGAAATGCATATAAAGAGAAGGTAGGAGTAATATTTTTGAAAACAATTTCTCATATTTTGTTTTTCTATGTCCCAATTCATGAGCAATATTTATACCAAAACCCCCACATATTAGACCCATAGATAAAATTCTACCAATTTTATCAAAGGTGGATATAGGTTCACTCATTGATATTAAAAACTCCCAAATTAAAAAATAAATTAATGGAACAAACAAATATAGAATTATGTCATATGACATATCATCTTTTGCCATCTCCTCTTCAGCCTGAGAAATATTTTTGGTTGAAGGCTTAAAAAGCAATTCTAGAAGTGGTATTAGTAAAAAAGCTTCTAAAATTGGAGCATAAGTTAAAATTCCAGTTGTATTAAATGAAATATATGCCAAGAATGGTATAGAAAGAGTAAGAAAATATTTTAAAAACTTAAATTTCATTTTTTAGTAAAATTAAACAAATATACTAATGAAAAAGAAAGAGTTCTCAAATTAGATATATCTGGTATTAAATTAGTTTTTTGTTCCACGTCTATTAGATTATCAAAATTATATAAGTAGGAAACTAAAAATAAAATAGAACTTTTATTAAAATCTATTGAAAAACCACCACTTACTTTAATTCCATATCCAAAAGAATTGTCTCTTTTGTCATTAAAGAAAAATTCATAATTAGGAAATAAAGACTTTAAATCATTTAAATTATTTTTTATTTGAAACTCAGCATAAGGCCCTAATGAAAAATTCAATTTAAAATTTTTCTCTCCAAAATAGGTTGTCATCATTATTGGCAGATTCAAAAATTCAAATTCATTACTTATCAATTGAGAATTTAAATTTTCACTCCATCCTCTTCTAAGTTTTGAAACCTCAATTCTTATTCCAGTATTTTTTGAATTTTTAATCTCAGCTAAAAAGGAAAAATTATAATTTGAAATTGTATTTGTTCTAATATTTTGAGGAAAAAAATTATTGTAAAAATTAATATTTGAGTTATTATAAGATGATACTACTCCAATAGATATGGTATTTTTTGAATAAAGTGTATTCCCAAATAAATTTAATAAAACAATTAATTGTATTAGACTTCTTAGTTTCATAAAAAATGAAATTAATTCAATATAAAATTATTAAAAAAAAGAATTCAAAAATGAATTTATTAATTTTAATGTGGCAAGCTAGTACGACCAGCTCCTGCTGAATCCCCCAGGTCTGGAAAGAAGCAAGGGTAAGTGGTTGTAGCGGTGCGAATCTAGTTTGCCTTTTTTTATTTATGTATATAATCAAAATAAAGGGTAAGGCAAAAATTCCAGATTTCATTCAGTTAAGAAACGATGATTTTATTCTTATTGAATATTTCAGTGCCGAAAGACCAGTTAATCAATTAAGAAAATATGGAATTAAATCTTCAGATAAAGAAATCATTGAATATATTAAAAGTTTAGAGTTTGGAAAACTTCAAAAATTGAATATAAAATGAATGATAATACAATATTAAAAATAGAAAATGCCACAATATTTCATCATTACAAGACTATTCTAAATGATGTATTCTTAGATTTAGAGAAAGGAGATTTTATATATGTGATAGGTAAAACAGGAAGTGGAAAAAGTTCATTATTAAGAACCATATATTCTGACATACCTCTTAAAATGGGTAAAATATTTTTTGATAATCAGGATATTTCAACTGTAAGTAAAAATCAATTACCTTTTTTAAGAAGAAAAATTGGAATAATCTTTCAAGACTTTCAGCTTTTTCAAGATAGAAATGCCTATGAAAATATAAAATTTGTTATGACCTCAACCGGATGGGATAATGAAATTAAGATTAAAGAAAAAATAAATTCATTACTTCAGATAGTTGGACTAGAAAATAAAGCTAAAAATTATCCTTATGAATTATCAGGAGGTGAACAACAAAGATTAGTTATAGCTAGAGCAATTGTAAATGATCCCAAGCTTATAATTGCTGACGAACCGACTGGAAATTTAGACCCACAAGTAGCTGAAAATATTCTGCAAATTTTACTTGATATAAACAAAAAAGGAACAAGTATAATAATGACAACACATAATTATTCTCTAATGAATAAATATAAAAAAGATGTTTATGTTTGTGATGATGGTAAATTTTATAAAAAGTAATTAAAGAGAATTTAACTTATCTAGAGCATTTTTAAATTCAGGAGATAAATTCAAAGCATCATTAAATGAGGATTTTGCTAAATCATTTTTTCCTTGCTCCAAAAAAACTAGACCTTTCAGATAATTTAATTGGGCTCTCATTGAAACTTCTTGTCTATCATTTTCATCTTTACTTACACTAACTACCATTTCCTCTGTTTGATCGTTATTTAGAAGTATTTCTAAATTTGTTAGGCTTTCGTTTAAATTTTTCAATTCAAATTGAAGAAATGAAATTGTATATAATACATCAACTCTATCAGTTTTAAGATAAAGAGATTCATATTCATTTAAAGCTTCTTGTTTTAATCCAAGATTTTGTAATGCAACACATGAAACTTCAAGTGCAAAATTATTATTAGGTTGAATTGCTAAAATTTCTCTAGAGATCATGTAAGTAGGCGCCCATTGAGATAATGATAAATATTCTCTCATTAAAGAATCTTTTAAAAGCACATTATCTGGTTGAATAGCAACCATATTATAAAGAGCTGTGATTGCAACATTTGGGTCATTATAAGTCTTTGCCTTTTCATAAATACTCTTTTGAATATTAAACTCATTAATTTGAGAGAACGATTGTAGATTAATTAGTAAGAATATTATAATAAATAAGTATTTTTTCATGATTAACTATTTTACGGGTTTAAGACCCTTAGATTTAGCAAGTTTATTTAATAATTTCAAAGCTTCAACTTTATTGTTTTTAATTTTTCCATCCAAAATTTGATTTTTAATTTCATTTTTTAATTCACCAATTAATTTAGATGGTTTTATTGCAAAAATATTAATAATTTCTTCACCTGAAACAGGTGGTTGAAAATTTTTTATCTTATCATTTTCTTCAACAATTTTTATTTTTTTCTCAACTATTTTGAAATTATTTAAATATTTTTTTGATTTTTCTGGATTTTTAGTAGTTACATCAGCTCTGCATAATTTTAATAAATCATCAATATCATCACCAGCATCAAAAACAAGTCTTCTTATAGCTGAATCTGTTATGTGATCTTTAACTAAAGCTATTGGTCTTAGATGAAGCCTTACTAATTTTTGAACATACCTCATTTTATTATTTAAAGGTAATTTTAGTTTTTTAAATATTTTAGGAACTAATCTTGCGCCTAAATCTTCATGGCCATGGAAAGTCCATCCAATATTTTCTTTGTATCTCTTTGTATGGGGCTTAGCTATATCATGTAAAATCGCTGACCACCTTAACCATAAATCATCAGATATATTAGAGGTATTATCTAGTACTTCAAGAGTATGATAAAAATTATCTTTATGAGAGTGATTATTAATTTTTTCAACACCCTGTAAATTATTCATTTCTGGAAAAATTTTTTTCAGGAGTCCAGAAACAAATAACAACTTAAACCCAAATGATGGTTTTTTAGATAAAATAATTTTATTTAATTCATCAGTTATTCTTTCTTGACTAACTATTTTAATTCTATCTGCATTGTTAATGATTGATTTAAAAGTAGATTCTTCAATATCAAAATTTAATTGTGAAGCAAATCTAATTGCCCTCATCATTCTTAATGGATCATCTTCAAAGGTTTTATGAGGATCATCACATGTCTTAATTATTTTATTTTTTAAATCTTCAATACCATTATACACATCAATTAACTTTCCATAATCTTTATTTAATGAAATAGCTATTGCATTAATTGTAAAATCTCTTCTTTTCATATCATCATTAAATAATCCTGGAGTTACCTTAGGATTACGAGATGATTTATTATATGACTCCTTTCTAGCTCCTACAAACTCATAATTTAATGACTCATAATTAATTGATGCAGTCCCAAAATTTTTAAATATTTTATAATTTGAGAATCCTTTTTCTTTTGATAAATTAGAAATTAAAGAATAAGGTTCTCCAATTGTCATAATATCTATATCCTTACTTTTATTATTTAAAATAAAATCTCTAACGTATCCTCCTACTAAATATGCATCTAATTTCAATTTTATTGCATAATTTTTAATCAAAGTAAGATTATTATCACTATCAATATGTTTCTTATAGCTCATAGTTAAACACAAATTTAAAATATTAGTTCAGGATATTAATAAAATTAAATTATATAAAAAGAATATAATTATTTAGCCTAAATTTGGTTCCCGTTACTGATAATAACAATTATGAATAAAAAGTACATTTTTGTAACGGGCGGAGTTACATCTTCTCTAGGAAAAGGAATTATTTCAGCATCTCTAGGGCTTTTATTAAAAGCAGTAGGTTACAAAGTTACGATTCAGAAATTTGATCCCTATTTAAATATTGATCCAGGTACAATGAGTCCATATGAACATGGAGAATGTTATGTTACAGAAGATGGAGCAGAAACTGACTTAGATCTTGGTCATTACGAAAGATTTCTTGGAATATCAACATCACAGGATAATAATGTTACTACAGGAAGAATTTATAATAATGTTATTTCAAAAGAAAGGAAAGGAGAATTTTTAGGTAAAACTGTTCAAGTTATTCCACATATTACTGATGAAATAAAGAATAGTTTTTATAAAATAGGAAAAAATAATTCATTTGAAATTGTAATAACTGAAATTGGGGGATGTATTGGAGATATCGAATCTTTACCTTTTTTCGAAGCAGTTAGACAAGCTAAATTTGATTTGAATAGAAATGATTTTCTAAATATACATTTAACACTTATACCTTATTTATCAACATCAGGAGAACTTAAAACTAAACCAACACAACACTCAGTTAAAAAGTTATTGGAAGCAGGTATTCAGCCTGATATTCTAGTTTGTAGAAGTGAACATAAATTAAGTAAAGAAATAAAAAATAAACTCGCTCTTTTTTGTAATGTATCAAAAAACTCAGTTATTGAATCAATTGATGCTAAATCAATTTATGATGTGCCCGTTCTTATGAGAGATGAAAGATTACACGAAATTGTTTTGAATTATTTAAACATTAAAAAGAAAAAGCCATTACGATTAAGTAGATGGAAAAACTTTTTGAGGAATTTACACTCATCCAACAATATTTTAAATATAGCTATAATAGGAAAATATGTTTCATTGCATGATGCCTATAAATCTATCTCAGAATCTTTAATTCATGCGGGTGCTAATTTGAATTCTAGAGTAGAAATCAAATGGATTCTTTCCGAGAATTTAAATGAAAAAAATATCAAAAAAAGCCTTAAAAATATTGATGGTGTAATAGTTGCACCAGGTTTTGGAGAAAGAGGAGTTGAAGGAAAGATATGTGCAATTAAATATGTTAGAGAAAATAGTATTCCTTTTTTTGGTATATGTCTTGGTATGCAATGTGCTTGTATAGAGTTTTCCAGAAATGTATTAGGACATAAAAAAGGAAATTCAACCGAGTTTGACAAAAATACACCATATCCTATTATTGATTTAATGGAGGAGCAGAAAGAAATTAAAAATAAAGGGGGTACTATGAGATTAGGATCATATAAATGTTCTCTTGAAAAAGGATCTCATATAAATAAAATTTATAAAAATATTGATATTAAAGAAAGACATAGACATAGATATGAATTCAATAATTCATATAAAAAAGAGTTTAATGACAATGGAATGTTAACTACAGGAACAAATAATAAATTAAACTTAGTTGAAGTGATTGAGTTAAAAAATCATCCTTGGTTTATTGGAACTCAGTTTCATCCAGAATATAGGAGTAGAGTTTTAAAACCTCATCCTCTATTTATTAGTTTTGTAAAAAAAATAAAATCAATCAAAAATGGATAATAATAGATTTATAGGATTTACCTTGATAATGCTTCTAATTCTTACTTATTATACATTTTTTCCTCCAGGTCAAAACATATCACCTGAAAATTCTGATGAGGCAGTAGCAACAGAATCTATTAATAATAATACCATTGAAAATATTGAAAGCAATAAAGAAAATACTATTGATAAAAGGTTCAACTCAAACATCCAAGAGGAGTCATTTATTATTGAAAATGAAAGTATAATTATAACTTTTAGTAATAAGGGAGCGATTATTTCTGACATCAAACTCAAAAATTATACAAATCCTGAAAACGAAAAGGTAAATATTTATGGAGAGAGTGGAAATTTTGATATTATCATTAATGACGGTGATAACACTAGATTTAATGAAATTATATTTGATAAAAAAATTCAAAATAACGGAGAAAATAAAATAGTTACTTTTACTGCATCTGATTTAGATCAAAAAAAAATCACTGTTATATATGAAATAAATGAAGGGTTCCTAATTGAGTCAAAAATTTTACTTAATGATAGATTTATTAACCCTCAGAATATAAAATTTAACTGGTCAAGTAACCTCTTACATCAAGAGAATAACATAACAAATGAAAAAAATCAGACAAGAATTAATTATTTCACTAAAGATGATGAATTTGATTACACATCAGCAAGCTCTTCTGATCTTGAAAAAATAGATATAGAGAAGGAATTAAGATGGGTATCTTTTAAACAACAATTTTTTAGTTCTGCTGTTATATCTGAAAATTATATTGTTAATAGTAGTTTAACTTCTGAATATCAAGAAAGTGATTTATTCAACAAAAAATTTACTTTAAACTCAGAAATACCTTTTATTAATAACACAATTACCTTAAAGTATTACTTTGGTCCAAATAAGTATTCGATATTAAAAGAAATAGATTATGAATTTCATAACAATTTATATCTGGGATGGTTTGGTGTTGGAGGATTTAATAGATACATCATTGTACCAATTTTTAATTTTTTGGAGAACATTACATCTAATTACGGTCTCATCATTCTGTTCATGGTCGTTCTAATTAGAATAGTAGTTACTCCATTAACCTTCAAGTCACATCTCTCGATGGCTAAGATGAAAGTTTTAAATCCTGAGATACAGGAAATAAGGAAAAAACATGATGGAGATATGCAAAAATCTCAAGCTGAGATTATGGAGCTCTACACTAAAACTGGGGTAAGTCCTCTTGGTGGATGTCTGCCAATATTATTTCAGCTTCCAATTTTAGTGTCAGTGTTTTACTTTTTACCTAATGCTATCGAACTAAGAGGGAAATCATTTCTGTGGGCAACAGATCTGTCAAATTATGATTCTATTCTTGATCTTCCATTTTATCTACCATTATATGGAGATCATATAAGTTTATTTACAATTCTTATGACAGTATCTACAATTTTAATAAATAAAGCAAACTCACAGATGCAAACAATGGAGGGACCGATGAAAACAATACAATATGTCCTCCCAATCATGTTTTTATTTATTTTTAACAATTTTTCTGCTGGTTTGACATATTATTATTTTCTGTCAAACGTTGCATCTTATGCTCAAATTAATATATTTAAGATGTTCGTAGATGAAGAGAAAATCAAAAAAGAGATTGATTTTAATAGAAAAAGAAATTTAAATAGTAATAAGTCAAGTTTTCAGTTAAGACTGGAAGAAGCTATGAAGGCAAGACAAGAAAAGAAGAAAAAAAATAGATAATTTAATATAGCTACGTAGATACATGGGTAAAGTAATTTCAATTGCAAATCAAAAAGGTGGCGTTGGTAAAACAACAACATCAATTAATCTAGCAGCTAGCCTGGCAGCTTTAGAATATAAAACTTTATTAATTGATGCTGACCCTCAAGCTAATACTACATCAGGATTAGGAATTAATCCGAGTCAAATTAAAAAAACAGTATATGAATGCATGATTAATCAAAATATCGAAACAGAGAGTATTCTAAAAACAGACATAGAATATCTTCATTTACTACCCTCAGATATTGATTTAGTTGGAGCTGAAGTTGAGATGGTTGATATCGATAATAGAGACCTAAGAATGAAATACTTTATAGATAAAATAAAAAATAATTATGATTTTGTAATTATTGACTGCTCTCCATCTCTTGGAATTGTTACTGTTAATGCATTAGTTGCTTCAGACTCAGTTATAATACCAGTACAATGTGAATATTTTGCACTTGAGGGATTAGGTAAATTATTGGAAACAATAAAACTTATCCAAAATGATCTGAACAAAAATCTAAATATTGAAGGAATTTTAATGAGCATGTACGATGTAAGATTAAGATTAAGTAATCAAGTAGTTGAAGAAGTACAAACTCATTTTAAAACCTTAGTTTTTAACACAATTATTCCAAGAAATGTTAAGTTAAGTGAAGCACCATCTTTTGGAATACCTGCAATATCCTATGATGCAAGTTGTAAAGGATCAATAAGCTATCTAAATTTAGCTAAGGAAGTAATTGACAAAAATAATTCAGTAAAAGTAACATGGTAAATAAGAGAAATACTTTAGGAAGAGGATTGGGATCATTATTAAATGTTTCTGAAAATAAAGATGAAAATAAATTCTTTGATGAGATTGATATAAATGATATAACAATTAATAAAGACCAACCAAGAGAATATTTCAATGAAGAAAAACTAAGTGAACTATCATTATCAATAAAAAAACATGGAATTATTCAGCCAGTAACCGTCAGGAAAATAAATGATAACAAATACCAATTGATATCTGGTGAAAGAAGATATAGAGCATCAAAATTAAGTGGATTAACAAAAATCCCTGCATTCATTAGGAATAATAATGATGATAATTTACTAGAAATAGCTTTAATTGAAAATATTCAAAGAGAAAATTTAAATTCTTTAGAAATTGCTATTTCGTATAAAAAACTAATTGATGAATTAAAAATAAAACAAGAGGAATTGGGAGAAAGAGTTGGTAAAAATAGAACTACAATAAATAATTATTTAAGATTGCTAAAATTACCACCTTCTATCCAAAAAGGAATTAAAGAAAGTAAAATACAAATGGGACATGCAAGGTCTTTAATAGCTATAGAAAAAAGTGATGTTCAGTTAAAAATTTATCATTTAATTTTAAAAAATAAATTATCAGTTAGAAAGACCGAAGAACTTGTAAGAAATTTAAACACTAAGAACCTAGGTAATTTAAAAAAGAATTTAAAAAATAATGAAATAATTAAACTTGAATCAAAATTATCCTCATTTTTTGGAACTAAAATTACTACAAAAGGAGATGAGAAAAGTGGTAAAATTATTGTCCCTTATAAATCAACAAATGATTTAAATAGAATTTTAGAATTACTAGATATAATTTAAATGAGAAATATAATTTTCTTAATTATCATTTCATTTCATTGCTCTCTTTCTCAAGAAAAAAGTTTAAAGGTTTACAATCCCAAAAAGGCTACAAAACTATCTGCTATTATGCCAGGTCTAGGACAGGTTTATAATAAACAATATTGGAAGCTACCAGTCATTTATGGAGGATATGCCGTTATAGGTCATTATATTAAATTTAATAACGACATGTACCATGAATTTAAAAATGCATTAACCTATGAAATTGATGATAATATATCAACAGTTAATCCATTTCCAAATTTTAGTAAAAATTCTTTAGAAAGAAATATGGACTTTTGGAGAAGAAATAGAGATATGCTCATAATTTTTACTGGCGTTTATTATTTATTGAATATTGTTGATGCACATATTTTCGCTCATTTAAATGAATTTGATACAAATAGTGATTTATCAATTAAAATTGAGCCTAACATTAAAAAAATAAATTCAAATAATTTAGTTGGAGTTTCACTTTATTTAACATTTTAAAAATTTATTAATTAATATTCTTTTAAATTTTAAAACTAAATTTGCTTTAATGAAAAAGGGACCTATAAGAGATTGGTTTGATTCTTTGTTATTTGCTGTTGTAGCTGCTACTCTAATAAGATGGGCAACATTTGAAGCATTTACAATACCCACCCCATCAATGGAAAATAGTTTGCTTGTGGGTGATTTTTTATTTGTTAATAAATTAAACTATGGTCCAAGAACACCAAAGACTCCATTACAAGTACCTTTAACGCACCAAAAAATTTGGGGTACAAATATTAAATCATATTTAGATTGGATTCAATTACCAACTTTCAGGTTACCTGGTTTTGGAAATATAGAAAGAAATGATGTAGTAGTATTTAATTATCCTGATGAGTTAGATAAACCACTAGACCTTAAAACATATTATGTGAAAAGATGTGTTGGTTTACCTTCAGATACAATAGAAATAGATAATGGAACAGTAAAGATTAATGGAGAAAATTTAGATTTACCAGAAGGACTTCAAAATAGATATTTTGTTCAAACAGATAAAACAATTAATCAGAGAATTTTCAAAAAATATAATATATGGGAATATACTAAAGTAACAAACGGATATTATATTAATACTCAAGATGATAATGCTCAAGCTTTGGGAAAAGAATCATTTATAGATAATATAACCCTGTACAGAATGGATAAATCAATGTCTACAGGTAGAATTTTTCCAGATAAAGAATACCCATGGAATACAGATTTTTATGGTCCATTAACTATTCCATTTAAGAATTTAGAAATAACAGTTAATAACGAAACATTAAAAAAATATGGATCTACAATTTTAAATTATGAAAATTTAGATAATGTAAAAATTGAGGAAGATAATCTTATTATAAATAATGAAATAGTTAATAATTATACATTTAAACAAGATTATTATTTTATGATGGGTGATAACAGGCATAATTCAGAGGACTCAAGATTTTGGGGATTTGTACCATATAATCATATTCTTGGAGAAGCTTCATTTATATGGTTTTCTTATGACTATCAGGAAAATAATTTTTTAAAAGCTATTCGTTGGGAGAGATTTCTTAAAATAATTAATTAGAATTCACCAGTTTATTTCGCTTAAGTCATTTCTTTTTAAATATTCATTTGTTTTCTTAAAATGATTATTTCCAAAAAATCCATTATGTGCTGAAAAAGGTGACGGATGAGTCGAGGATAAAATTAGATGATTTTTTTTATTTTCAATTAATTGAATTTTTGACTTTGCAAATGATCCCCATAAAATAAAAACTATATTTCTTTTTTTATTAGATATTATTTTAATGATTTCGTCAGTAAACCTTTCCCATCCTAAATTCTGATGGGAACCTGGTAACCCTTTTCTTACTGTTAGGATAGAATTTAAAAGAAGTACTCCACTAGATGCCCAGTGAGATAAATCACCATCAGAATAAATAAAATCATTAAAATTACTTTTTAGTTCTTTATAAATATTTTTTAGAGAAGGTGGTAATAAAATACCTTTATTTACCGAAAAACAAAGTCCATTTGCTTGATTTTCTCCGTGATAAGGATCTTGACCTAATATTACTACTTTTAATTTGTCAAATGGACATAAATTAAATGCATTAAAAATTTTTTGACCTTTGGGATAAACTGTTTCATTTTTATATTCATCTTTTACTTTTGATACTAAGTCATTAAAATAATCTTTCACAAAAATATGCTTTAATATATCTTTCCAAGAT
This sequence comes from uncultured Marinoscillum sp., assembly GCA_902626505.1. Taxonomy (GTDB): domain Bacteria; phylum Bacteroidota; class Bacteroidia; order Cytophagales; family MED-G16; genus MED-G16. The sequence continues at coordinate 1,800 of CACOFQ010000016.1, read as the reverse complement.
TGATCTATTTTTACGTTCAATGGTTATTATTTAATTTTACATTCAATTTATAAATGCCATGAAAGAAAAAAAAATTATTCAAGCTTTAACAATAGTAATTATTTTAATTATTTGTGGTTTAATATTCTTTATATATGAAAATAATGAATCTGAAAAAATTAGAATTAAACAAGAAGAAGAACTAGATAATGTTTATTTAGATTTAGATTCAATATCTAATTCTTTAAATGAAAAAATATTAACTATATCTCAGTTAGGTGGTGATATAGATTCATTATTAATTATCAAAGAAAACCTAGAAATAGAAAAAAGAGAATTTAGAACTAGAGCTTATGCCCAAATAAATAGACTTCAGGGTAAAGTTGAAGGATATACAGAACTTTTATTAGCACAGGATGAAGAAATTGAAAGATTAAAAAAAGTTAATGAACAATTATTTGAAGAAAATAAAGAACAAAAAATTGAAATCAACAATTTAAACAGTACGATAACTAATATTAATAGGTCAAATCAAAAATTAGAAGAACAAATAAAAGTTGCATCTAGACTTGAATTATTAAATATTGAAGTAATTGGAATATTTAGAAATGGCTCAAAAAAAAGAAATCAATTTAGAAGTAGATCACTAGATAAATTAAATATAAACTTCACTTTAGGGGAAAATGATTTGGCTAAAATTGAAGTTATTAATTTATATATTTCATTAGTAAAACCTAACGGAGATATTATTTATGACATATCAAATGGTTCTGGATCTTTTACTTTTGAAAAAAGAGAGGTGTTTTACACCTTAAATGAAGAACTCTTAATTGATAAATCAGAAAAAAATTTGAATGTTACTTATTCTTTAAATGAAGAGTTTAAAAAAGGAAAATATAAAGTGAATTTATTCACTGATGATTATAAAATTGGAAGTGGAGAATTTTTAGTAAAATAATTATGATTTTAACAACAAAATATTAGTTTTGCAACTCATTTAATTGAATTTATATGAATAAAAATTATGAAACAGTATTCATAATTAATCCCGTTCTATCTGAAAAACAGGTAGAGGATACTGTTAAAAAATATAAAAAAATTCTTGATTCAAATAAGATCAAGATAGTTTGTAATGAGTCTCTTGGCTTTAAAGAACTTGCCTATCCTATTAATAATAAAAATTCAGGATTTTATCATCTTTTTCAGTATGAAACTGAGAAAATTGATTTTGTTAAAAATCTTGAAACTGAACTAAAAAGAGATAGATCTATTCTGAGATACATAACAGTATCTCTATGTAAAGATGCTTTAGAATATAATTCAAGAAGAGCAAAAGGAGAATTTAATAAGAAAAATAAAAAATGAGAAATCAATTCAATTCAGCATTGCAAAATGAGGCCATTGACAGGTCAAGTAAAAAAAAGAAGTTTTGTAGATTTAAAAAGAGTGGTATAAAATATATCGATTATAAAGACCCATCTTTTCTTAAACAATTTATTAATGATCAAGGTAAAATTTTACCCAGAAGAATTACAGGAACTAGTTCTAAGTATCAAAAGAAAGTATCTCAAGCAATAAAAAGAGCAAGACATTTGGCATTATTACCCTATACAACTGATACAAATTGATATGGATATTATATTAATTAAAGACGTTCCTGGATTAGGATTTAAAGATGAGGTAGTAAACGTTAAAAACGGTTACGGAAGAAATTATTTAATTCCCCATGGATTTGGAGTTTTAGCTAATAAATCAAATAATAAAGTTTTAGAAGAAAACTTAAAACAAACAGCAAAGAAACAAGAAGAAATTCTTAAAGAA
>CACOFQ010000015.1 GCA_902626505.1 uncultured Marinoscillum sp. | reverse complement strand
TTGCTTGGGAGTGGAATACTGATTATGCATTTTCTGTATATCCTTCAAAAACAGATGATGACAACTGGAATGAAAAAGGCCAATGGGTAAATGCTCAATTCACAGGATCTGATGGTTCACTTGTGATTGAATGGTATCAAATTGATGGTGAACAACTAATTAGTTGGGTACAAACTAAAGGTCAAGCTGTAAAAGAATAAAACTTTATTTGTATTAAAGTAAAAAGCTAATATAAATATGAGCTTTTTTATTTTAAAAATGTAAATATGAGTGGCTTAAAATTATTTACCAATACAGAATTTTGAAAATATATTATCAAGAACCTCATCGTTAGATATTTCACCTGTTATCTCTCCAAGATGATTAAGTGCATACTTAATATCTAAAGCTAATAAATCAGTATTTGACTTATTTTTTAAATTCTTTTTAACGTTAAAAATAGATTTATTTACATTATTTAATGCAGCAAAGTGCCTCTCATTTATCATTATTGATGAATCTGAACTTACTAAATTTTCTTTAATAAATGAATTCAATGAATTTTTTAAATTAATAATATCATCATTTTTTTGAGCAGATATTTGTTGTATTTTATTGTTAATAAAATATTCATTGATTTCTTTTTCTATTTTTAAATCATTCTTATTCCCTATAACAATAACATTCTTGTTTTTAAGAAAATCATAATTTAGTTCTGATTTAATGGATTTTAAATCTGTATTTTTTAAATCTATTACATATAATATTAATGCTGCTTTTTCTACTTGATTGAGTGCTTTTTTAATCCCTATTTTCTCAATTTTATCATCAGTGTCTCTTATCCCTGCTGTATCAATAAACCTTAATAAATTACCTCCTATAGTTATAGTGTCCTCCAACACATCTCTGGTTGTTCCTGGTATATCAGAAATTATAGCTTTATCATCCTCTAATAAGCTATTAAGTATTGTTGATTTTCCAACATTAGGTTTGCCAAGTATTAAGACATTAATACCATCTTTAATAACATTGTTTAATTTATAACTGTCCAGTAACATATTATTAAATGATACAATTTCATCTAATAATTTTTCGAGTTTATCTCTGTTTGCAAATTCAACATCTTCTTCAGAAAAATCTAATTCTAATTCAAGTAAGCTCGATAAGTTTATCAAATCTTTTCTTAGTTGTTTTATTTTTTTAGAAAACACTCCTTTAATATGGTTTATAGCTATTTTATGAGAGTTTTCAGAATTTGAAGATATAAGATCAGAAACTGCTTCAGCTTGAGATAAGTCAATGTTTCCATTTAAAAAAGAGCGGAAAGTGAATTCACCTTTATTTGCAACTCTAGCACCTAATTCTACTGTTGCTGATATTAATTTTTTAATAATATAATTTGATCCATGACAAGATATTTCAACAATATTTTCTTTTGTATATGATTTAGGTTCCTTAAATACTGAAACGAGTACCTCATCTATTATGATATTATTAAATTCTATATTTCCATAATGAATAGTATGTGTTTTTACTTTGTTTAAATCTTTTGATGTAAATAATGAATTAATAATTGTAATTGAATCCTTTCCTGATAATCTAATTATTCCAATTGCGCCTTCACCAGAAGGGGTTGATTGAGCTACTATTGTATCATTTAAATTCATTTAAAGCAAAACTACTAAAAGTAGTAATTACAAATACAAAAAAATAAATTGAAATTTTTAACCTAATGCTACATCAAGACACATCATTACTATAAACCCTGAAATAAGTCCCATAGTCGCTAAATCAACATTTCCACCTCTTTGACTTTCAGGTATTACCTCTTCAACCACTATAAAAATCATTGCTCCTGCTGCAAATGCTAATGCATAGGGTAGAATAGGGTAAACTAATATTACAAAAGCAGCTCCAATAACAGCAAAAATTGGTTCAACTATTGCAGATAATTGTCCCCATTTCCATGATTTTATTTTACTAAATCCTGCTCTTCTTAGAGGCATTGAGACTGCAAAGCCTTCAGGGAAATTCTGAATACCTATTCCAATACCTAATGCTACTGCTGAGCCTAAACTAAATACAGAAGAAAATTCTGGTGAAGCTAATGCTCCAAAGGCTACACCTACTGCTAATCCCTCAGGGATATTATGAATTGCTATTGCCAATACTAATAGCGAAGTTTTCTTTAAATCGGTCTTTGGCCCTTCTGCTTCCTCAATTTTTCCAAAAATATGAAGGTGAGGAATAGATTTATCTAGAAAAAACATAAAAGCAGCACCAAGAAAAAAACCAATTGCTGGAGGAAGAAAAGATGGTAAATTAGATTTACCTAATTCATTTTGAATTTCAACTGCATCTATTGCAGGAGATAATAAAGACCAAAAGCTTGCTGCAATCATAACTCCACCTGTAAAACCTAATGCTGCATCTAAAAATTTTCTATTTGTAGATTTAAACATAAATACAAGTGCAGCACCAATTGCAGTTAATATCCAAGTAAATAATCCTGCATATAAAGCTTGAATAATTGGTGAGGATTGAGCTCCAAAAAAATTAATAATACTATCCATTTTATATTTTTGTAATTTTTATATTATTAGAAATGTCTTTAGATATTATAACTGACTTTTTATCTATTAGAATCTCAACTGAATTATCATAATCAATTTTATCTATTAAAGTAATTTCAGATCCAATTTCAATTTTTAGTTTTTTAAGAAGATTAAAAAATTCTTCATCTTCATTAATTATTCTAGAAACAATACCTTTCTCATTTATTTTAAGATCTGATATGGAAATTTTATCAACAAAGTCAATTTCACCTAATTTATTGGGTATAGGATCTCCATGTGGATCTATTTTGGGATATTTTAGAAACTTATCTAAATTATCAATTAGCATTTCAGAAGAAACATGTTCTAATTCTTCGGCAATTTCATGAATTTCATCCCAATTAAACTTTAGTTTATCATGAAGAAATACTTCCCACAACCTGTGTCTTCTAATTATTTGTAATGCGATTTTTATTCCAGATTTAGAAATAGTACTTCCTTTGTATTTTTCATGATATATTAAATTCTTTTTTGAAAGTTTTTTTATCATATCAGTAACTGAAGCTGGCTCAATATTTAATATCTTTGAAATGGAATTAGTTGATACCTGTTTATTGCCAAATTCTGAAAGATTGAAAATTGATTTTAAATAATTTTCTTCTGATTTTGATAGTTTAATATTAGACATATCAAATATTGTTTTTAGGTTTGCCTAAAATATATAATATTTTTATATGAAAAAATTTATTTTAGCTTTTTTATTATTTTCATGTGCTTCTGAAGAATCAAGATTAGCAGATTCTTATTATCAAAATAAAAATTATAGAAAAGCCATTGAATATTATTCTGAAAGTTTAAAATTAAACCCAAATGATACAAAATCTTTATACAGAAGAGGAAGATCATATGAAGAAATAAGTGAATATAAAAAAGCATTATCTGATTATAATAAAGTTTTAAGTATTGATAAGGATAATGTAAATGCAATATTAAGTTTAGCAATAAATAGTCTTAGAGAAAAAAAATATCTTGATGCGGAATTATATTCAAAAAAGGCTATAAAAATTAATCCTGATTTACATAATGCCTATTACTTATTAGGTAGGTCTCAACAATATCAAGGTTTATTCCCTGAAGCTGTTAAGTCATTTAAAACATCTGTATCTCTTAACTCAGACTTTTCTGAGTCATATTATTACCTTGGACTAGTTTATTTAAAATTAAAAAATGATCAAAATGCCTGTAAAAACTTTTCAATTGCCTCGTCGTTAAATAATTTAGAGGCAAAAAAAATAGAAAAAAAATATTGTTACTAAATGAAATATTTAATTTTTTTTTACATACTTAATTCTAATAATATGGATTTAAAAACTGCAACATTTGGATCTGGTTGTTTTTGGTGTACTGAAGCTATTTTTGAATTAGTAGAAGGTGTAAGTGATGTGGTTTCTGGCTATGCTGCTGGAGATACCAAAAATCCAACATATGAAGAAGTTACATCTGGAACAACTAACCATGCTGAAGTTGTAAGTATAACATATGATCCATCTATAGTTTCTTATTTAGAACTATTAGAAATATTTTGGAGAACTCATGACCCAACTACTCTCAATAGACAAGGTGCTGATGTAGGTACTCAATATCGTTCTATTATTCTTTATCATGATTCTGATCAGAAAAGATTATCAGAAGAAACTCTTAAAAAACTTGATGAATCAGGTGCTTGGAATAGCCCTATAGTTACCAAAATTGAAAAACTAGAAAATTTTTATCCTGCGGAACAATATCACCAAAATTATTATGAATTAAATCCTAATAACTCATATTGTTCTTATGTTATATCACCCAAAATAGACAAGTTCAAAAAAGCTTTTTCTGATATTTTAAAAAATTAAAAAATTACCCTATATATTTTACAATTTTCTTAAAATTATATCTTAATATACAAGGTTATTTATGAGATCTGTATTTTTTTAATATGATATGTAAATTTTCTTTAACAACATTCAATTTCACTTAAATAATTTTTATAATTTCGGTTTAAATTTTAAATAAATATTAATAGTAGTATGTCACATAAATCTAAATTAGAATATATATGGTTGGATGGATTTCAGCCAACTCAATCATTAAGAAGTAAAACTAGAATAGAAAGAGATTTTTCCGGTAAAGTTGAAGACTGTCCAATGTGGTCTTTTGATGGTAGTTCAACTCAACAAGCTGATGGAAATGATTCAGATTGTTTACTTAAGCCAGTAGCTATTTTTCCTGATCCAGAAAGATCAAATGGTTATTTAGTAATGACTGAAGTTTTAAATGCAGACGGAACTCCTCATGTATCTAATGGTAGAGCTACAATTGATGATGATGATAATGACTTCTGGTTTGGTTTCGAACAAGAATATTTTTTATGGGACCCTGTAACAAACCTCCCTCTTGGTTTTCCTGAGAATGGATACCCTTCACCACAAGGTCAATATTATTGTAGTGTTGGTGCTGCTAATGCATTTGGAAGAGATATTGTTGAAGAACATCTTGATCAGTGCTTAGAAGCTGGCATAAATGTAGAAGGCATTAATGCAGAAGTTGCTACTGGACAGTGGGAATATCAAGTTTTTGCAAAAGGAGCTAAAAATGCTGGTGATCAAGTTTGGGTTGCAAGGTATTTAGCTGAAAGAAATGCTGAAAAGTGGGGTGTTACTATTAATTTACATCCTAAACCTATTCATGGTGACTGGAATGGTTCGGGCATGCATGCAAACTTCTCTAATGAAATAATGAGAACATCTGGTGATGAAAAAGTTTTTAATAAAATATGTGATGGTTTCGGTGGAAAAAACATTCAAAAACATATAGAAGTATATGGCGCTGATAATGATCAAAGACTTACAGGATTACATGAAACTCAATCCATTGATAAGTTTTCATACGGAGTTTCTGATAGGGGAGCATCAATTAGGATACCTATTGGCACAGTTGAGGATGGATGGGTAGGTAGGTTAGAAGACAGACGACCTGCATCAAATGGTGATCCATATAAGATAGCATCTGTAATTGTTTCAACTACGAAAGCAGCTCTATAATTTTTTCTATAAATTTGCCTAAAATGCAGATTTGAAAAAAATTATTAATATTTTAATTGGGTTAAATTGGAATTTATTAGAAGCATATTCATCTATTAAATCTAACAAACTTAGAGTATTATTAACTGCAGCTATAATATCAATCGGAATCGCATCTTTAGTTGGTATTTTAACTTCTATAGACGGTATTAAAAAATCTGTTTCTGACAGTTTTTCAGAGTTAGGCTCTAACGCATACTATATTAGAAGCTTAAGAAATGATAGAGGAAAAGAATCAGGTGTAGTAAAAAAAAATTATCCTCCAATAAGATATAGAGAAATTACTGAGTTTCTAAAAAAATATAATGGTGCTGGTACTGCTACTGTTAGCACTACTGTAACAAGAATTGCAGAAATTAAATATAAATCTGAAGTAACAAATCCAAATGTTTTTGTTGAAGCCGGTGACCATAACTTAGTTAATGTAACTCAATTAAAAATCGAAAAAGGTAGAAATTTTACAAAATCAGAAAATGAAAGAGGACAATTTGTTGCAATTATTGGATCAAAATTAAAATCAAATCTTTTTAAAAATAATGAAGATCCATTAAATAAATTTATTTCAGCAAGAGGAAATAAATTTCAGGTAATTGGTGTTTTAGAAGAGAAAGGTAGCTCATTTGGTGGAGGAGGGGATAATAGGATAATTATTCCAATTGAAACTTCAAGAAAGTTAAGACCTACCGCAAACTATGAAGTCACTATAAAAGTAAATGATTTAGATGTTGTTGATGATGATATAAATTATTCTCAAAATCTTTTTAAAATTTATAGAGGAGACAGAATAGGATCTGAAAATTCTTTTGAAATTGAGAGAAACGAATCATTAGATTCTGAACTAGATGAAATTTCAACATATCTAAAAATTGGTGGATTCACTATTGGTTTCATCACCTTATTAGGTGCATCAATTGGTCTAATGAATATAATGTTAGTTTCAGTAACAGAAAGAACTAGAGAAATTGGAATTAGAAAATCCATAGGTGCTACGCCTAAGATTATTAGAGATCAATTTCTTATAGAATCAATTATGATCTGTTTAATAGGTGGTATTGGGGGTGTTACATTAGGAATATTTTTTGGGAATATTGTAACAATATACATAGGAGGAGGAAGTTTTATTGTACCTTGGTTATGGATAACAATGGGAATTTTGATAAGTACACTTGTAGGTATTCTAAGTGGTTACATTCCTGCAAAAAAAGCAGCTTCTTTAGATCCAATTGAGTCACTGAGATTCGAATAACTAAATTCCAAAAAATTTATTTAAGAAAGTAAGTAGGAATATTGAACCTAAGATTAAAGGACAAATAAAAGTAACAGAAAAGTTAATATATTTTTCCATAAATGAACCCTTATAATATGGGTTACCTTTTGAAATTTCATCGCTTAAGTTATTTTTCTTCCAAACATATGCTACATATATAGTAATTAGAAAACCACCAAATGGTAAGAGAGTATCATTTGAGACATCAATTATAAACTGCATGAAATCAATAGGCTTATCAGCACCAAAATATGTAATAAAATTAGTAAATAGCTCACTTTTTCCTTGTGAATATGCAGAAGGTATACCTATTAAAAGTATAACTAATGCAACAATCCAAACTGAAAATTTTCTTTCAATCTTATATTCATCAACAAGATAACTTACAGGTACTTCTAATAATGAAACTGTAGAAGTAATAGCAGCAAATGATAATAATATAAAAAAGGTTGATCCAACAATAATACCAGTAGTACCACCTAAATTTTCAAAAATTTGAGGAAAAACTTGAAAAATTAAACCTGGACCACCTTCTGTTTCAATTCCAGAAGAAAATACAAATGGAAAAATAATTAAACCTGATAGAAAAGCAATCCCGACATCAGTTAATGTTATTAATGTTGCAGAACTAATTATATTATTCTTATCATCAATATAGCTTCCATAGGTAATAAGCATTCCCATTCCTAGTGATAATGAGAAAAAAGCTTGTCCTAAAGCATTACCTGCAACAGTTAGATTAATTTGTGAAAAATCAGGAACCAAATAAAAAATTATACCATCAATTGAATTAGGTAATGTTAAAGCGTAAACTATTAAAGAAAGTATAATAAAGATTAATGATGGCATTAATATTTTTGCAGCTTTTTCAATGCCTTTTTCTATGCCTCTTGAAACTATTAATGCAGTAAGAAACATAAATAAAACTGCATATAGTAAAACACTTGTTGTATTATTTACATAATTTCCAAAATTATCAGCTATCGAAAAGTTACCTGTAACCATTTCAAATACATATCCTAATACCCAACCAGCTACTATAGTATAAAAAGATAATATTAACACCCCACAGAGAACTCCCATTTTCCCAATAAAGTTCCATTTTCTTTTACCCATTTCATTAAATGCACCAATAGCATTTTTTTTTGTATTCCTACCAATAGCTATTTCGGATACAATAACAGGAAAACATAAAATGAAACAGAAAAAGAGATACATTAATAGAAATGCCGCACCTCCTCCATTACTTACTTCAAATGGAAACTTCCAAATATTACCTAAGCCAACAGCGGAACCTGACGCAGCTAATATAAAACCTAGTCTAGAATTAAATGATCCTCTTTTCATGAAAAATTATTAAATATTTTATAATTTTTCTTTTCAAGAAAATAATCTGCAATATTTCTGTTAATATTTTTAATATTAAATCTTTTGAAATTAATTGCTGATTCAATTAATTTTTCAGTATTATCTTGATTATTTTCTTCCATAAAACAAATTATAGATTCAATCGCATTATTTCTAAATGATGATAAATTATAATAAATAGATGATTTTGAAATATCAATTAAAATTTCATTTTTTGTTGAATTATAAACTTTTTCACATCTCTTTATAGTTGATTCTATAACATAAATTGATATTATCATATTAGCTAAATTCATCATAACTTCTTGCTCTGATTTAATTTTATCTTTAAAATGCATTGCGCATTTACCTAATATATAAAGAAGACACTTTTTAAGATTCGAAATTAAATCATATGTAGATTTAAAATGTTTGTTTTCATCATAAATACATGATTCTATTTTGTTAGAATTTATAAGCTTCATAGCTTCTTCTAATAAATTAATTTCCTTTTTTAATGATCTTTTCAATAGGGTACCAACAATCAACATTCTATTTATCTCATTTGTTCCTTCATAAATTCTAGAAATTCTAGCGTCTCTGTATGGTCTTGCCATTGGTGCTTCTTCTGAAAAACCCATACCACCATATATTTGTAGGCCTTCGTCAACAACAAAGTCCAATATTTCTGAGCCGTATATTTTTGAAATAGCACATTCAACAGAAAATAGTTCTATAGCTTCTAATTCTGAATCATTTAATTCCTTTCCATCATTTTGAAGTTCAATTATTTTTTTTTCAATATCATCGCCTGCTCTATAACATATTGACTCACAACTGAATGTTTGAACTACCATTTTAGCAAGTTTTTGTTTGATTGCTCCAAAAGATGCTATAGGAACATTAAATTGAATTCTTTCTTGAGAATATTTAATTGAATTATCAATAATGCCTCTACAACCACCCAAAACTCCAGCACCCAATTTAATTCTCCCTATATTAAGCACATTTAATGCAATTTTAAAACCGCCTTCTCTTTCACCTAACATATTTTCAACAGGTATTTCTACATCATTAAAAAATATTTGACGTGTCGAAGATCCTTTTATTCCAAGTTTTTCTTCCTCTGGATTCATTGTGATTCCATCTCTAGTTTTTTCAATTAGAAAAGCTGTTAGATTTTTATCATTATCAATTTTTGCAAAAACAATAAAAAGATCAGCAAAACCACCATTAGATATCCACATTTTTTGACCATTAATGATATACTTAGATTTATCTAAATTAAGTTTAGCTTTTGATTTACCAGAGTTTGCATCAGAACCTGAATCAGGTTCAGTTAAACAATATGCACCTTTTATATCACCTGAAACTAACCCCTTTAAAAATTTTTCTTTTTGATCATCATTTCCATAATATTTTAGAGGAAGAGTAGCTATACCAGTATGAGCTCCATATGCAGTTGAATATGATCCGGTAATTCCAACTATATCAGCAATTAACATACTTGTATTAAAACTCATGTTCATACCACCATATTCCTCAGGAATTGATAATCCGAGTAAACCTAATTCTCCAGATTTTTTTAATAAATTAGGCATTAGTTCTGGATGATTTTTACTATCAATTTTATCCGTTAGAGGAATTATTTCTCTTTCTAAAAAATCTATACATGATTCTGCCATCATTCTTTGATCAGAATCAAAATCTTCCATTGTGAACACATTTTCTGAGTCAGTATCATTTAGAAGAAATTCACCTCCTATTACTGATTTTTTGTCATTTTTCATATTATACATTTAAGTTTCTTAAATCAACTGGAACCACTTTAGACACACCTTGCTCAGGCATGGTAATACCGTAAATTATATCTGCATTATTCATTGTTCTTTTATTATGAGTAACTATAATAAATTGTGAGGAATTTGAAAATTTATTCACAATTTTATTGAATTTATCAATATTAGCATCATCAAGAGGGGCATCAACTTCATCAAATACACAAAATGGAGCTGGTTTAAGAAGGTATATTGCAAAAAGTAATGAAGTAGCTGTTAATGTCTTCTCACCACCTGAAAGTTGATTAATTGTTAGTGGTTTCTTTCCTTTTGGTTTTGCCATTATTTCAATAGAGGACTCAAGTGGATTATCTTCATCATTTATAACTAAGTCACAATCATCATCATTTGTAAATAAAGATCTAAAAACGGTTTTAAAATTATTTTTAATTTTATAAAAAGATGATAAAAATGATTTTTTTGCAACAATATCAATTTCATCAATTGTTTTTAAAAGTGAATCTTTAGCTTCTAACAAATCATCTCTTTCTTTATTGATGAAATCATGTCTTTCTTTAATTTCATTATAAGCCTCCATAGCTAACGGATTTATCTGACCAATTTTTTCAATTTTTTCTTTAAGTTTATCCCTTCTTTCAGTGAATTGTTCTACACTTTTCTGATCAAAGAAATTTTTATCTGCCTTACATTTATTCAATTCTAGGTCAAATTCAATTGATATTCTTTGTTCAACAGAGTTTAATTCTATTTCGTTATTATGTATGTTTGATTTTAATTCATCAATAATATTAATATTTATATCTTTTTTATTCTGAAGCTCTTTTATTGATGAGTCATCTAGATTAATTGTAGATTTTAATTTATAGTATTCATCTTCAAATTTTTCTAAATCTTTCTCAGATTTATTTTTTTGATCATATAATTTAATTAATGAATTATCATTTGAATCCGAATCAGAGTCAATTTTAACAACCTCCTTTTCAGAAACATCTAGATTTTTAATGTTTTCATTTATTCTTTTCTTATTTGACTCATAAGTGGCATTTTTATATTCTATTTCTCTTTTAAGTGATTCTATATTACTTTTTAATGAATTATAGGTTATTTCATCATTTGATAAATCTTTTGACTTTTCAGTAAATAATTTATTAATTCTAATAATTTCTTTATTCTCTTTTTTGAAGAGATTTTCTATTACATAAAATCCTTTTTTTAATTCTTCAACTTCTTTATCAATAGATTTTATCTTTTCAATTATCGAACTTTTATCGATATTTTCTAAGGACAATAAACTTTCAACTTGATTTCTTTTATTTGATATTGATTCAAGATTATAATTTAATTCTCTAAATTGATCTTCTACCTCTTTTATATCAGTAATCTTTACATTTTTATCCTTTAGTTCTTCTTCATACTTTTTGTAATCTTTTTTTGTTTTTTTTAATTTTTTTATAATGTTATTAAGTTGATCTTCATTTTTTGAAATCTCTTTTTGAATACTTGATATTGAAAACTCAGATCTTTTATTACTTTCAGTATCGTATTTAATTCTTTCCCTCAAGTCTTCTATTTTTTCAATTAACATTTTAGCTTTTTGAGATTTCATTCTTTTAGACTCCTCAAAGTTTCTAATTTTTTCAAGTACAGAATTCAAATTTTTTTGAAAACGTATAAGTTTTTTTTCATAAGGGATTAAAGAAGATTTAGAAGCTTCTAACTTTGAGTTCTTTTTTGCTAAATCAGATATAACTTTTGTGTTTTCATCTTCAATTTTTATTAATTTTTCTTTATTCTCTTTAAGAATACCTCTTGTTTTTTTAGAAATTTCTAGCGCAACATTTATACTTATTAGTTTATATTCATCTTTAAATCTGTAATATTTCTCGGTTTGCTTTGCCTGTCTTTTTAATGATCTTAGATTTTTCTCGATTTCATAAACTAAATCTTCAACTCTGTCTAAATCTTGTTCAGTTTGTTTTATCTTATTTAATGTCTCTTTTTTTCTCTTTCTAAATTTTGATATCCCAGCAGCTTCTTCGAATAAATGTAATCTAGAGTTATCCTTATCATTTAAAATATTATCTACCATTGATAATTCAATGATTGCATAATTATTAGAAGAAATTCCTGTATCTAAAAAGAGATTAGTGATATCCTTAAGCCTGCATTTGACATCATTAAGGAAATACTCACTGTCTCCTGATCTAAAATATTTTCGAGTTATTGTAACATTTGAATATTCTGTAGGAATTAAATTTTTTGTATTGTCAAATGATATTGATACTTCTGCTAATTGTAATTTTTTTCTAGATTTTGATCCATTAAAGATTATATTTTCCATTTTATCAGATCTTAATAAACTTGTTTTTTGTTCACCAAGAACCCACCTTATTGCATCAACGACATTTGATTTACCACAGCCATTAGGACCTACAATTCCAGTTACTCCACTATCAAAATTTATGGTAGTTTTATCTCCAAAGCTTTTAAAACCTTTAATTTCTAATTTATTTAATCGCATTAAATAATTATCATTTATTTTTGACCTAAATATAATAATATAACAATGGATTTTTCTGATTTTGCTGAATTTATAGGTCCTTTAATATTTGCACTAATTGCATGGTTATCAAACTATTTTAATAAGAAGAAAAAAACACAAGAAAAACAACCTAATACAATTGAAAAACAACCTAATAATACTAACGATCTTTCAATTGATAAAATATTTAAAACAGCATTTCAAGAAATTAATGATGATAATAAAATGGATCAAAAAATTGATGAGAATATAGAATTAGAAAGTGATGAAAAAATAATTGAAGTTAAAGATGAGAAAGCTGAGAAAGACCCAATTGTTAAGGATAAATTAAATAAGAAAGAAACATCTTTTAGTAGAAAAAGGGGAATCACCAAAAAACCAAAAGGAATAACTTTGTCAAAAAAATTAAAAAATAAAAAGTCATTAAAAGAAGCAATAATTATGAAGGAAATCTTAGATAGAAAATATTAATTATCTTTTTGCTATATCAGTATAGCTTCTCTTTTTTTCACCAGTATAAATTTGTCTTGGTCTTCCAAGAGGTTCTTTATTTTCTCTCATTTCTTTCCATTGAGCAATCCAACCAGGTAATCTGCCAAAAGCAAACATAACTGTAAACATTTCAGGCGGAAATCCAAGGGCACGATAAATTATACCACTGTAGAAGTCTACATTAGGATATAATTTTTTATCAACAAAATATTGATCTTCAAGTGCTATTTTTTCAAGTTGTTTTGCTAAATCTAGAACTGGGTCACTAACACCAAGCTTTTCTAATACATTATCAGCAGCTTTTTTTATAATTTTTGCTCTAGGATCAAAATTTTTATAGACTCTGTGTCCAAAACCCATTAATCTAAAAGGATCATTTTTATCTTTAGCTTTTTTAATATATTTATCTATATTATTTCCATCCCTTATAATTGAATCAAGCATTTCTATAACGGCCTGGTTAGCACCACCATGCAATGGACCCCATAGGGCGTTAATTCCTGCAGAAATAGAAGGGTAGATACTTGACTGAGCTGAACCTACTATTCTAACGGTTGAAGTAGAACAGTTTTGTTCATGGTCTGCGTGAAGAATTAATAATTTATTTAATGCATCAGTAATAACAGGATTCTGTACATATGACTCAGATGGTAATTCAAACATCATCTTTAAAAAATTCGAGCAATAGTCTAAACTATTATCTGGATAGATTATCGGGTGACCATTTCTCTTTTTGAAGGACCATGCTGCAAACGTTGGAAACTTACCTAAAATTCTAGCAATACTTAAATCAACTAACTCTTTTGATCTATTAGGATCTAAAGATTCTGGATAAAATGCAGTTAAACTAGTTATTAAAGAAGATAATATTCCCATTGGATGGGCTTTGGAAGGATATCCTTCTAAAATTATTTTAAAGTCTTCATGAACAAGAGTGTGAATTCTTATTGTATTTTCAAAATTATCTAATTCAATTTTTGTAGGTAATTCACCATAAATTAATAGATAACAAACTTCAGTGAAAGTTGATTTGGCAGCTAATTCCTCAATAGAGTAACCTCTATGTCTTAAAATACCTTTTTCTCCATCTAAATATGTGATATTACTTGTTGTAGATCCAGTATTTTTAAAACCTTTATCTAAAGTTATCAGCCCAGTTTCAGATCTGATTTTTGAAATATCAATTGATTTTTCATTTTCTGATCCAGTTAATATTGGTAATTTAATTTCTTTACCGTTAAAATTTAATGATGCTGACTCACTCATTTTTTAATTATTACCCCCTAAAATAATAGGAAGTCCATCTTTTCCACTTCCAACAACTACAACCTTAGAATTTTGAGATTCAGCCAATCTGCTTGTAGCTTCAATTCCTCTCATTTTAAGAAGGTTTGGAGTTAAACTATTACTTACAATTCTATTAGCATCAGCTTCTCCTTTTGCTTCAATTCTTTTTCTCTCTGCCTCACTTTTTTCTCTTTCTAATCTATACTGATAAGCTAGCGCTTCTTGCTCTTGTTGTAATTTATTTTCAATTGCAGTCTTAATTTGAGCTGGTAAGGTTATTGATCTTATTAGTAAAGATTTCATTACAATATTATTACCAGGTTGAAGTAGAACTTCACTGGCTTCTTCTTCTATTAGATTTTCTACTTCAGCTCTTTTGGTTGAATAAATTTCTTCAGCAGTATATCTTCCCATAACATCTCTAACAGTAGATCTAAATACAGGTCTTACTAATCTCCTTAAATAATCAAATTGATATGTTTCATAAATTTCACCAACACTATCATATCTAAGATGGAAATTCATTGTAACATCTACATTAATACTTAAACCACTACCGTCTAAAACATCGATTGTTTCCTCTACAAGGTTATCAGTAATATCAAACTTATATAAATCATTCCACGGAGCTTTGAAATTAAAACCGGGTTGAATAACATTTTTTTTGTCTAATCCCTGACCGAACTTATAAAATATCACGGCCCTTTCGGTTGACTCTACAACATAAAATATGCTAGAAGCAAATGAAAAAAGGATTGTTAGACCAAAAAGTAGGAAAATAATAACAGAAACTAATTTTGAATTTTGCATAATTGATTGAATTTTACCACAAATATAAGTTTATTCGACAATAATAAAAGTATAATTTTTTTTACCCTTCTGTAAAAGAAGATATTTATTGAATTTTAGGTTATCGGAAATTATATAATCTTCATTATTTATTTTATCCTTATTAATACTCAAACCATTATTTTTAATCATTCTTACAAGTTCTGATTTTGATTTAAAAATTTCAAAATTTGTCGATTCTGTTAAGATAGTTTTAAAATCATTTAATAAATTATCTCTTTTTATTGTAACACATGGTACCGCAGTAGAAAGCGATTCCATCACTTTTTCTTCTAAATTATCAAAATCTTCTTTTAAAAATTTACCAAATAGAACACTAGAGGTTGATTTTGCAATATTAAGCTTTTCTTTATCATGAACAATTTCGGTTATTTCTTCAGCCAAAGCGTTTTGAATAATTCTTAAATGAGGTTCTTTATCATGATTTACGATTAATTTTTTAATTTCATTATTACTTTTCTGAGTAAAAATTTTAATAAAAACTTTTGCATCCTCATCAGATACATTAATCCAAAACTGATAAAATTTATAAGGGCTTGTTTTATTTTCATCTAACCAAACATTTCCATCCTCTGTTTTACCAAATTTTCCACCATCAGATTTAGTAATTAATGGTGTAGTAAGTGCATAGGATTCACCTCCCTCTAATCTTCTTATAAGTTCATTTCCAGTAAGTATATTTCCCCATTGATCAGATCCACCAAATTGAATTTTAACATCTTTATTCTTCCACAGCCAATAAAAATCATAACCTTGAATAAGCTGATAAGTAAACTCAGTAAAAGAAATACCTGTTTCTAGTCTATTTTTCACTGAATCTTTTGCCATCATATAATTTACAGATATGTGTTTTCCAACATTTCTTAAAAACTCAAGTAAATTAAAATTTTCAAACCAAGTTTTATTATTAACTACGCTGGCTGAATTATTCCCAGAAAAGTCTAGAAACTTTTCAAACTGAGATCTTATTTTATTTTGATTATCAATTAATTTTTTTTCATCTAAAAATTTTCTTTCTTTTGATTTTCCGGATGGATCTCCAATCATTCCAGTTGCTCCTCCAATTAATATTATTGGCTTATGTCCACATTTTTGAAAATGAACTAATGTCATTATCTGTACTAAATTTCCAATATGAAGTGAATCTGCAGTTGGATCAAAACCAATATATCCTGATGATGAGTTATTAAGTAAAAATTCTTCTGTAGATGGAGTAATGTCATGAATTAAACCTCTCCATTTAAGTTCCTCTACAAAATTTTTCATTATATCTTTTTTTAATAATTAATAACATACAATATTATTAAAAAACTAATTACTTTTATGAAATAATTTAATGATTCAGAGTTATAATCAAATTACTAAAGATTTGAGTGAAGATAAATTTTCTAAAATTTATCTTTTAATGGGTGAGGAGACATTTTTTATTAAAAAAATATCATCATTTTTTGAAAATAATTTTATTGAAGATCAGCATAAAGGGTTTAATTTAGAAATTCTTTATGGTAGAGATACTTCAATTGAAAAAGTTATCAATTCTTGTAAAAGTTTTCCTATGATGTCTGATAGAAAATTAATTCTTATCAAGGAATCACAAGAGCTTGATATATTTAAGAGAAATAATGAAAAGAAAAATGAAGTTTTAATAAATTATTTTAATAATATAAATTTAACATCTACATTAATATTCTGTTTAAATAATAAGACTCTCGATAAAAGATCAAAACTTTTTAAATCATTCGAAAATTTTTCATCTATTTTAGATTCAAGCTCTAAAGAAAATAAAATATATGATAATCAATTACCTGCTTGGATAAAATCTCAGGTTAAAAAAAACAATTACTCAATATCAGATGAAGGATTATTTATTTTAATTGAAAATATTGGAAATAATTTAGAAAAGATTGATAATGGATTATCAAAAATTTATTCAAATGTTGATAATAATAATATAACCAAAGAAGATATAATTAAATACATAGGAATTAATAGAGAATATAATCTATTTGAATTTCAAGACAGTTTAGTAGATAGAAACTCAATTAAATGCAGTAAAATAATTAAATATTTTATATCAAATGAAAAGAAATATCCGATTCAACAATTAATTATTTATATGTATAATTTTTTTTCAAAATTATTGGTTGTCAAATCTAAAAATTTAACTGATGTGAATAATATATCATCTGTAATATCCGTTCATCCTTATGTCGCTAGATCATACGTAAAAGCAAATCAAAACTATAATTTAAATGAACTGTTTATTATCATAAATTTTATCAGAGATTTAGATTTAATTTCTAAAGGACTAAAACAAATTAAATCAAGTAACCAATCCTTAATGGCTGAATTGATTTATAAAATATTTTATAAATGAAATTAATAATATTTATTTTTCTGTCATTTTCAACTTTTCCTTTACTTTCTCAAGTAGATGAAAAATTAAATCATTATTATAATTCTGAAAATTACTCAATTTACATTTCTTATTTTGATGATAACTATTCCTTAGATGATTTTGAAAATATTGATCCTGAAATAGTTTCCAAATATTTAATTTCTCTATTAAAATCTAATTTTAATTCTTTTGAGATTTTACCAGCAAGAAAACTTATTAATTTAAAAGAATATGTTGAGAATTTTATATTGACTAATAATTCTAAAACTAGAGAGGTTTTGTTATTTGAATATGGAAAATCTGAATTTAATCTTAATCGATTTAAATCTTCTGTTAAGTATCTTGAATTAATTAAAAATAAAAATGATGAAATTAATTTTCTACTTGGAGTAGGGGAGTTTAATAATAAAAATTTAGAAAAGTCTAAATTATATTTAGAAGAAGTGTCTTCCTCTATTTATGATGATAAAAAAAAGTTATTTCTTGGTATCATATCATATCAAAGAGAAGAATTTGATTTAGCGCTAAATTATTTTGATAATATTTCAGATATAAATCTAGAAAAACAATACCTTCAATATATTATAAGCATTTATTATATAAAAGAAGATTACGAAGCAACAATTAATTTAAATGATAGAATTTATTATCACAGAACTAATATAGATAATATTGACTACTGTTTTTTCTTTATTGGAAAAGCACTTTTTATTTTAGAAGATTTCAATAATTCGATTATTACTTTAAATAAAATTAAAAATAATATTGATAGAGAAGACGAAATCTCATTTCTAAAAGGTTATTCAAATTATATTCTTAAAAACTATGATGAATCAAAATCAATTTTTAAATCTTTATCGGATAATTTATCAGATTACTCTCAATTATCATCATTTTATCTTGGCATGATATTTTTAGAAGAAAAACAATTTAATCTTGCAAAAAATTATTTTTATGCATCTTATAAAATAAATAATAATAAAGAATACACTAAAAAATCATTATTGAATTATGCTAAGTCTAATTATGAATTAGGAGATTATGATCTTTCAATTGTTGTTCTTAATAAATTAAAGTCAGAATATCCTGATTTTAAAACTAAGGAGATAAATGATTTATTAAGCGAAAATTATTTTATGACTAATAATTATTCTAGAATAATTTCATTTATAAATTCTAAAGAAAACATTTCTGAGGAAGATAAAATTAAATTTCAATATGTAACATATCAAAAAGGTGTAAATGAATTTAACAGAGGAAATTTTAAAAATTCTATAAAATACTTTAATCTCTCGCAGAGATATGATTCAGATTATGAAATATATATAAAGTCTCATTTAAACAAAGCTGAGGCATATTTTATTGGTAATTTATATAATAAATCATCAGATGAAATTTTAAAGGTTATAAATAAAAAAATTGATAAGGATCTTAAATTAAAGTTATTGGAATTACTTGGTTATTCATTTTTTAATCAAAATGAATATGAAGAGTCATCTAAGTATCTAAGTAGTTACTTTTCACTTAAAAATAATATATTTCAAAGTGCTGACAGAGATTTATTACTTCGTCTAGCAGACTCATATTATGCGTCAAAAAACTTTAAAAATGCTATAAAAACCTATAATAAATCATTAGAAAATAGTGATATAAATAAAAATTATATCAATTATCAAATAGGTTTATCTTATTATGGACTAGAAGATTTTACAAATTCAATCATATATATGGATAAGGTCATATCAAATCCTGAAAAATCATTAGATGATGATGCTATATTTAGAAAAGCACAAATATATTTTGAAAACTCTGAGTTTGATAAATCAATAGTAAATTATAGTTTTTTAATTCAAAATTTTAAATTTAGTGAGTACATACCTTATTCTTATTTAAATAGAGCTACCTCTTATTTTAACCTTAAATCATATGATCAAGCAGAATATGATTTCTTATATGTTTTAAAAAATATTATAGATGAAAATATTCAGAGCCAAGCTATATTAGGGATGCAAAAAGTTGTTTCTTTTACTAATGGTTTTTCACAATTAAATAAACTTATAGCTGATTATAAGAAAAGATTTCCTGAAAATAATAATATTTTAAAAATTCAATTTGATAATGTAAGAAATCTTTATTTTAACCAGAAATATGAAGATTTAGTTTTATATGTTAATGATATAAAAGGTAAAGATCAAAATGTTTATAACGAACATGAAACTAATTATTATTTGGCTGAATCTTTATTTAAACTTAATGAATTTAGTTCTGCAAAAGAGGTATACTTTATTTTAGTTGATAGTATAAACTCTAAATATTATTCTAGATCAATAAATAGATTAGCTCAAATCAATTTTAAAGAAAATAATTATATAGAGTCTTTAAAATATTATAAAGATCTTGAAAGAATAAGTAAGAATAACAGAGAAAAAATAGATTCTTATGTAGGATCATTAACAAATTACTATTTCATGAAAAATTATGATTCAGTCCAATACTTTTCATCACAAATAAATAATTTTGATAAGATATCCTTTAATAATAGAAATAAAATAAACCTATTATCTGCTAAATCATTTCTGGAATCAGGTAATACATCAACTGGTATTGATAAATTACTTACAACTATAAATTTAGTCAAAGATGAAAGTGCTGCTGAAGCAAACTATTTATTAGCTAAAATTTTTTATGATCAAGGGCAAAAAAATCAGGCGCTTGAAAGTCTTTATTCACTTAACGAAAATTTTTCAAATTATGAGTTTTGGGTTGGTAAATCCTATATTTTAATTGCTGATATATTTATATCTATGGGAGAAAATTTTCAAGCTATCGCAACACTAGAGTCTCTGATTGAAAACAGCAATATAAACCAGATTAAAAATGAAGCTGAAAAGTTAAAAAATAAAATATCTATTGATGATTAGATTAATTGTAATATTATTTCTTTTAAATATTAACTACTTGTATTCGCAGTCGAATGAAGGTGAAATAGAAGATGCACAAATTCTTATTGAAAAAAATAGTAAAATTATTTTACCTAAAGTTGATAAGTCTATTAATAAGATATCTCTTGAAAATAAAACCATATCAAAAAAAATTTTTGAATTTGAATCAATAAAATTTGTAGATTTTTCCTCAAAGAAGAAAATAGATAAAATTTTAAGAGATAACACATCATACAAAGAGACTAAAAATATATTTATTGATGTTAAAGGAGGTAATTATTCAACCTTTATTATTAATACAAATCCATACTTTAAATCTGGAAATAAATTTGCTTTATATTCAGATATATTTATAAAATTAAATTCTAAAGGATCTAAACTATCTTCAGTGAGTGGTGAAGAAATTAATGATATTAATTTTTTTGCAGATTATAAATATTCTAATAGCTCAAGAATTTCTTCCCATTTCAATTTTAACTCTTTTTCTAATGGATATTATGGATTTGTAGATGATGAAAACATAATTCTAAATGATGATTTAATTGAAAAACTACGTTTTACAAATAACTCATTCATTTATAAAGTTGATTGGGAAAATATTGGTAAAAAATATAATTTAAATATTTCTTATACTGGAGAAAATTTCAAAAATTCATTTTATAATGAATTTCAAAATACAATTACTAGCAATATAAGTGTACCATTATCAAATACATTAATTTCCTTTATTCCAAAATTTGATAATTATCAACTGGATCAAATTAATAATCAAAATATAAACAATCATAATAAACTTACTATTACTAAGTTAGATCTTCCTGTTTTATTTAATTTTTCAATTAATAATTTAAATATTACATTAAATTCACTTTATCAGTATTTATCAAGAAGCTATTTAGGAAAATCAAACATATCCTCTTTTTCTCCATCTATTAAATTTAGGTATTATAATAAAAAATTAACCATTAATTTATCAGCCTCTAGAGGATTTAACCATAATAAATATTCTCAGGAAATTAATCTTATGCCCTTTTTATATGAAAAAGGTATATCAAATCAATTTGATTTTAACAAAGAACTATATAGAATCAAAACTGGTATAGATTTAAATGTATTTAATAATTCATCTTTATCTCTTGGTTTTGAGTCACTTAAAGTGAATGCAAATTTAAATTACGTTCTATATAAAGGTGAATCTTTACCTTCAGAAATTAAAGCTCCTATGTACATTTATACTATTGAGAGAGAAAATATTACTCAAGTAATAAATTATTTAACACTTAATTATAGTGCTAGATTTTCAAATAACATAGAGTCGTCTATTAATTTTCTCCATTCAATTTTTGAAGAAAATCAAGTATTTCAGCCAAAATATGAAATTGATGTTTTAAATACATATAAAAAAAATAAGATTACTTTTAGTCTAGGAGCAAACTTTAAGCTAGAAAATTATGGTCTTAATTATAAAAGCGAATTATTTAAAATGAAATCATATATTAATGTTTTTCTTGATGGGTCATATAAAATTTCTGATAACTTAGATTTTAACTTTAATCTTAATAATATTTTGAATAGATATAATGAAAGGTTTTTTATGTATCCGGAATTAGGATTAAATTTTTTAGTGGGTATTAAATGGGTATTTTAGATGAGTAAAAATGATTATGATTTTGGTCTAAAGCAAGTTGATCTTAATGATTATAAATTAAAAGGAAATAATTCATCAAGTTTTTTCATTTTATGTTTCCTATGCATAATAGGGTATTATTTTTATGATAAATTTGAATATAATCTTAAAAATAAATCTATAGAAGTAGATCCTATTTCTGAGAATAATATAATTGTTGATGAAAAAGTTATATCAATTGATACTACTACATTTGAATATATAGATGATTCAAATCTTGATGTTCAAGATATAGAAAGTATAGAAATAGATGAGATTAATTATCTAAGTGGAAAATATTATATTATAGCGGGAAGCTTTTCAAATTATAATTTATCTTTAAATAAGGCTAATGATTTAGCTAAAAATAGTTTTAATGCAATAATTATTTCACCTATAAATCAAAATAATATGTATAGAGTTGCTGTTAGTAGTTATGATGAAATAAATAACGCAAAAGAAAATTTATCAATATATAAGAAAAAACTAAATAACGAATTATGGATTTTAAAACATTGATATTGCAATTTTTGAACACAAATGATTCTACAATTAATGTAGTAAATCAAGAACAAATAACTGTAATGGAATTACTATTTAAAGGAGGAATAATGATGATTCCAATTCTTGTTCTGTTTGTAATTACAATTTATATTTTAATCGAAAAGATATTAATAATTAATAGAGAATCTAAATCTCCTAAAGGATTTACTGATGAAATAATATCACGAGTAAAAAATGATGATATAAATGGAGCAATACTAGTCTGTAATGATACTAATAACCCTGTGTCAAGAATGATACTTAAAGGTCTAAATAAATTAAATACATCATTAAAAAACATTGAGTCTTCAATTGAAAATGTAGGAAAAATTGAAATTTATAACCTAGAAAAAAATCTTAATTTACTTGCAACAATTTCTGGAGCAGCACCAATGATTGGATTTCTTGGTACAGTAACAGGTATGATACAAGCATTTATTTCTATTGCAGAAGAAGAAGGAGCAGTTAGTCCTAAACTCTTATCTAGTGGTATATATGAAGCTATGTTAACGACAGCAGCTGGATTATTTGTGGGTATAGTTGCTTACTTATCCTATAATTATCTTGTCTCTAGAGTTGAAAAACTAATACATAAAATGGAATATACTACAATTGAATTTATCGAGACATTACAAAACAGAAAATGAATCTAAAATCAAATAATAAAATTAATCCACTTTTTAGTATGTCTTCAATGACGGATATTATATTTCTATTATTAATATTTTTTATGTTGACTGCGTCATTTGTTACACCATCTGGTTTACCAGTTAATTTACCATCTAGTAAATCATCCACTATCATTATTCAGAAAGTATCAGTAACAATTACTAAAGATTTAAAGTATTTTGTTAATGAAGAAGAAACTTCATTAGCAAACCTGGAAATGATTTTAAGAGATGCTATCGGAGATGATGAGGGACTTGTTGTTCTTCATTGTGATAAAGATGTTCCAGTTGAACATCTTGTAAATGTAGCTGGAATTGCTACATCATTAGAAGCAAAAGTTTCTATAGCCTCTATACCTAAAAAATGAGAAATAGTAATCAGGATTTAAAAAAAAGAGCATTCTATTTAACTATAGGAACAAATATTTTATTTTTTTTGATGTTAATGATTATTGTTGCATGGAAAGAAACTTATCCGCCACCTGAGGAATATGGAATTGAATTAGGTGTTGATAGTAATGAGCTTTCTGATAATAATAATGAAGATGATGATGATAACGATTCAGAAATTGTAGAAGAGTTATTAGATAATAATATAAAAGAAGATATTGATTTAGATGAAACTGTAATTGAAAATGTTAATGAGGAAGATATTACTTCAAATGATTTAGAATCTTCAGATCTTACTGATGTTGAAGAATTAGAACCTATATCTAAACTAGAATCATCACTTGTAGTAGATGAAAGTCCTAATGTTGAAATAAATGAAAAAAATGAGTCAAAAGATTCTTCATTTATGAATGAAAATAAACCCTCAACTAAAATAATAGATGAAAGAGCTATATTTAAAAATAATTCTCCCTCAGAATCTGGATCAGAAGGATCTTCTCTCGAAATGCAAGGATGGATATGGGATTTTGAACCAAATCCTATTGATAATAGTAGAGAAAGTGGAAAAATTGTATTTGAAATCCAGGTTGATTATTATGGTGAAATTATTGGCTTAAGAATCCTAGAAACAACTTTGAGTCCAGCTGTAGAAAAAATTTATCAAGAAGAAATTTATAAACTTACCTTCTCTCCAACAAATAATGATAATCCTGCTGAAATATCTAAAGGAAAAATAACCTTTATAATTAAGAATAATTAGGTTTTTAGGATGAATTATGATGAAGCTATAAAGTTTCTTTTCGATTGTGTTCCTAATTATCAAAAATCTGGAAAAACTGCCATACGAAAAGGTTTAAAAAATATCAAAATTTTATCTAATCGCTTTAATAACCCTCAAAATACTTTTAATTCAATTCATGTTGGTGGAACTAATGGTAAAGGAACAACTTCAGTTGCTATTGCTAACTTTTGCTTATCTCTTGATTTAAAAATTGGATTATTTACTTCTCCTCATGTATATGATTTTAGAGAAAGAATTCAAGTAAATGGCAAGAATATTGAAAAGTCATTTTTAATAAACTTTATATCTAACAATATAGAATTTTTTAAAGAAAATGATTTCTCTTTTTTTGAAATAAATACAATTATGGCTTTTGAATATTTTAGGTATTCTAAAGTAGATTTAGCAGTTATTGAAGTTGGGCTAGGCGGGAAGCTAGATTCAACAAATATTATCAAACCAATTATTAGTTTGGTAACTAATGTTGGATATGACCATCAAAATATATTAGGTTCTAAAATTGATGATATCTCAAGAGAGAAAGCTGGAATTATTAAACCAAATTCTCTATTTATTAAAGGAGAAGAACAAAACAACATAGACCATATTTTTAAGGATGAATGTATAAAAAGAAATTCAACTTTTTTAAGTACTTCAAGAAATGTTAAGGTTAAATCATTATCAAAAACATTTTCTAAAAGAAAAATAAGAATTGAATATAATAAGAATCAGACCTTTGAATTAAATTTAGAAAATCCTGCAAATTATTATCTAATGAATACAAAAGCAGCAATTTTTGCTTTTATTAAAACAGCTGAATACTATAAAAAAGTTCCTTTATTAAGAAAGTATAATAAAAATAAATTTAAGGTTTATGGTAGGTGGAATATCATATCAAAAAATCCATATATAATTTCAGATGGATGTCATAATATAGATTCATTTAAAAGTATTATAGGTGAAATTAATCTATCATCATTTAAAATTATATATTTTATTACAGGTGGTGTTAAAGAAAAAAAATGGAATGAAATATGTGAAATTCTACCAAAAGAATATAATTATATTCTTATTCAACCTTCTAATAAAAGAGCAATTAGAACATCTGATCTAAAAAGATATTTTATAGAAAATAAGTTAAATTATAATATCAAAATAGATATAAATGATGCTTTGAAATATTGTAAAAAATTAGCATCTAAAGATGATTTAATATTTATTGGCGGAAGTTTATTTTTAATGTCAGATTATAATGAAGAATAAATTAGATAGGTATGATTATAATCTTAAATCAGAATATGTAATTCAGGAGGGTAAAGAATTTTATAAATACTCAAAGGGAAACTGGAATAAAAAGTTTGATAATAAAAATCCTATTGTTTTAGAGTTAGCTTGTGGAAATGGAGAATATACTGTTGAAAGATCTTTTAAAGATCCAATAAGAAATTATATTGGCATAGATATTAAAGGAGCTAGAATTTGGAAAGGAGCAAATAAACTAGAAAATAATAAGTCTAAAAATGCTTTTTTCTTGAGGATTCAAATTGAAAACATTTTAAATTTTTTTGAAAATAATGAAGTTGACGAAATTTTAATTTCATTTCCTGATCCAAGACCAAAGAAAAGAGATATTAAAAAAAGATTAACAAATATGAAATTTCTAGATATGTATTATAAAATTCTTAAAAAAAATGGATTATTGATGTTAAAAACTGATGACGTTGATTTATTTAATTATTCACTAGATCAAATAAAAAGTTCAGGTTTTGTGATTAAAAATTACACAAATGATTTATATAAGTCAAAAAAATATGATACGATCAAAGAAATAAAAACTAAATATGAATTAAGATTTTTATCAGAAGGAAAAAAGATAAAATTTCTTCAATGTTTAAGATAAATCTTGAATTTTTTCTAAAATATTTGAAATCGAATCATAATCCTTTAAACCTGGTCTTATCTCACTTGAGCCTTTAAGTAATAATCCATAATTATATTTATCTAAAAATTTTAATATAGTTTCAAAATCATTATAAGGATTTATTATTAACATGTATTTTTTATCTATATGCTCTAGATTTTTAATATTTTTAAGATTTAAATTATCTATAATTAAAGTTTCAACTTTAGGAAAATTTGAACTTAAAAAATCATTTATATCATAATTAATTTTATTAGGATCAGATATTTTCACTATAATACTTTTAGGATCAAAATTTAATCCCTTTATGGTATTTTCAATATTTAGTTCAATTGCATCAAAAAAACCTTTATCTAATATACTATTAATGTATTTTGTAGATGAATTATTAAATTCAGCAATAAACTTTACACCGTTTACCCATTTTGATATTTCATTTGATGTTTCAGTTGAAATTTTAAAATTTGAATTTTCATCAAAATTATAACCTAAGCTGTCAACCATCATACCAGAACAATATCTCGCATCACTTAAATTTGAAATAGAACTAACATGAACAAAATACTTTAATGACATAGTAATACTCTTTATAAATAAATTAATTTTGCAAAATAAACATAATAGATTCAATTATGAGTAAACATGGTAAAGTTCTTGTTGCAATGAGTGGAGGAATAGATAGTTCAGTAACTGCTATACTTCTGAAAGAACAAGGATATGAAGTAATTGGATTAACGATGAAAACATGGGATTATGAATCATCTAGTTCAAATAAAAAAGAAACAGGGTGTTGTAGTCTAGATTCAATTAACGATGCTAGAAATATAGCAGTAGACCTTGGTTTTCATCACAACATATTAGATATAAGGTCTGAATTTGGTGATTATGTAATAGATTATTTTACTGATGAATATATGTTAGGAAGAACACCTAATCCTTGTGTTTTATGTAATACACATATAAAGTGGGAAGCTTTACTAAAAAGGGCAGATAAATTAGATTGTGAATTTATAGCAACGGGACATTATGCTAATATTAATAAACTAGATAGTAGGTTTTATGTATCTAAAGGAAAGGACTTAAATAAAGATCAGTCATATGCACTTTGGGGTATTAGTCAAAAAAATCTTAGTAGAACTATGTTTCCTTTAGGAAATTTAGAGAAAAAAGAAATTAGAGAAATTGCATTAAAATCTGGCTATGATAATCTGGTAAAAAAATCAGAATCGTATGAAATATGCTTTGTTCCAGATAATGATTATAGAAACTTTTTAAGAAAAAGGGTAGATGGTATTGACAAAAAAGTTGGTAAAGGCAATTTTATTGATGAGAATGGAAAGAAAATAGGGAAACATGAAGGATATCCCTTTTACACTATAGGACAGAGAAAAGGCTTAGGTATTGCGCTTGGATATCCTGCATATGTTACCAATATAAATAAAACATCTAATGAGATTACACTTGGTTCTTTTGATGAACTGAAAAGAGATGGAATGTATGTTAATAAATTAAATTTCATGAAATATGATAAGTTAATCGGTAAAGTTGATGCTTATACAAAAATAAGATATAATGATAAAGGTAATCCTTCAATAATTGAACAGACTGAAGATACAATAAAAGTGTATTTTGGTAAAGGAGTTAATGCTATTACTCCTGGCCAATCAGCAGTTTTTTATGAAAATGATGATGTTATAGGGGGTGGTTGGATAAAGTCTAGTTTTCATAAAAATTCTCAATTAGAAAGAAAAAAAATTATAAATCATGAGTGAGGTATCTGTTTCTATCTTAGATTGTGATTTTAATAATTTAAATTCAGAAATAGAAAAAGTAAATAATACTAACATTAATTATATCCATATTGATATAATGGATGGTGTTTTTGTTGATAGAAATACGAAAAAACTATTTGATTTAGATAAAATTTCTAATCTGACAGATAAGAATTTAGATATTCATCTAATGATAGAAAACCCTTTAGATTCAATTGATGAATATATTAATATCAATCCATATCTAATTTCATTTCATATTGAAAATAATGACAAAATATTAAAATGTATTAATAAAATTAAATCTAAGGGAATTAATGCCGGTATTGCAATTAATCCTAATACCAATTTAAATTTATTAAAACCTTATTTAAAAGATATTGATTTAGTTCTAGTTATGTCGGTTTTTCCTGGAAAGGGTGGGCAAAAATTTATTGATTCAACATATGAGAGAATACAAAAATTAAATTATTTAAAAGATGATTATGATATTAAAATATCTGTTGATGGAGGAGTTAATAACAGTAACTCTAAAAAGCTTTTAGAGTTAGGTTCTGATATTTTAGTTTCTGGAAGTTTTTTAATAAAAAATTCTAATATTTTAACCGCCTATAAATCACTCTTAAATCATTAAATATTGTCTTTTTTTGGTATAAAATTGAGTATATTTATATACATAAATTATTCTATATAATATTCAATGATTGAAGATAAAAACCAAAACATTATTCCAATAAATATAGAGGAAGAAATGAAAGGTGCATACATCGACTATTCGATGTCAGTTATTGTTTCTAGAGCTTTACCCGATGTTAGAGATGGACTTAAACCTGTTCATAGAAGAGTTCTTTATGGAATGCTTGAAATGGGTGTTAATTATAATAAGAGTTTTAAAAAATCAGGTAGGATAGTAGGAGATGTAATGGGTAAATACCATCCTCATGGTGACTCCTCAGTTTATGAAACCATGGTTAGAATGGCTCAGCCCTGGTCATTAAGATATATACTAGTTGATGGGCAAGGTAACTTTGGTTCTGTTGATGGTGATTCACCAGCTGCAATGAGATATACAGAAGCAAAACTTAAAAGAATATCTGATGAATTACTATCTGATATAAATAAAGATACTGTCGATTTCCAGCCAAATTACGATGATACTCTTAATGAACCGACAGTTCTGCCATCTAAATTTCCAAACTTATTAGTTAATGGTTCGAGTGGTATTGCTGTAGGAATGGCAACAAATATGGCACCACATAATTTAACTGAAGTTATTGATGGTACTATTCATTATATAAATAATAATGATTGTTCTATTGATGAACTCATGGAATTTATTAAAGCACCAGATTTTCCAACTGGTGGTATAATTTATGGTTATCAAGGAGTTAAATCTGCATTCGAAACTGGAAAAGGTAGAGTAGTAATACGAGCTAAAGCATCAATCGAAATTAATGATAATGAAAAAGATCAAATTATTGTATCAGAAATTCCTTATATGGTTAATAAAGCTTCAATGATTGAAAAAACAGCTCAACTTATTAATGAAAAGAAAATTGAAGGCATTAGTGACATAAGGGATGAATCTGACAGAAATGGTTTAAGAATAATATATGATTTAAAAAGAGATGCTATACCTAACGTTGTATTAAATAATCTTTATAAATATACACAACTTCAATCATCATTTGGAGTAAATAATGTCGCTCTTGTTAATGGAAGACCAAAAACATTAAATCTTAAAGAATTAATAGAAAATTATGTTATTCATAGACATGAGGTAGTTACTAGAAGAACAGAATACGAATTAAAAGAAGCTGAAAAAAGATCACATATTCTTCAAGGATATATAATTGCCCTTGATAATATTGATGATGTAATTGAATTAATTAAAAAATCTAAAAGCCCTGAAGAAGCCAGAAATGGTTTAATATCAAAATATAAGCTTTCTGAAATACAATCTAAAGCTATTTTAGAAATGAGATTACAGAAAATTACTGGTCTTGAAAGAGAAAAAGTTATAAAAGAAAACGAAGAGCTAAATAAATTAATAGAAAGCCTTAAAGCTATTTTAGCTGATAAGTCTAAAAGAATGGATATAATTAAGGATGAGTTGATTGAAGTTAAAGAAAGGTACGGTGATGAGAGAAGATCAGAAATTGAACACTCTGCTGCTGAATTTACTGTAGAAGACATGATACCTGATGAAGATATGGTAATCACATTTTCACACCAAGGTTATGTAAAAAGAACATCTCTAGATGAGTACAGAACTCAAAGTAGGGGGGGAGTTGGAGCAAAAGGGGTTAAAACAAAAGACGATGATTTTAATGAGCATCTTTTTATAGCTTCAACACATAACTATCTATTAATTTTTACTGAATTTGGTAAAGTTTTTTGGAAAAAAGTATGGGAAATACCT
>CACOFQ010000014.1 GCA_902626505.1 uncultured Marinoscillum sp. | reverse complement strand
CAATTTGAAGTTGTTGAAAAACCTGTTGTTAAATTACCTTTAAAATATCAAAATAAAAGTATAGTGATAATGGATGGCCCATTTATGTGTTTAGATCCTTATGGTAATAATGGTCAGTATCATGTTTTAGGAAATGTTGTTCACGCTATACATGAAACAAATATTGGAAAAAAACCTATTATTAGTAAAAAATTAAAAAGTTATCTAAATCGTGGTATTATTAAAAACCCTGAAATAACTAAAATAAATAAATTTATTAAACATGGGAATGAATATTTTAAAGACTTTGATAAATTAAAACATATAGGATCTATGTTTACTGTAAGAACAGTTTTAAAAGGAAGGGAATATGATGATGCTAGACCTACTTTGGTAAGGTTCGAAGGTAATAAAATATTTAGTCTATTTTCTGGTAAAATAGACACATGTGTTGACGCGGCAAATGAACTTATTGAAAAAATTAAAAATTATAAATATTAATATTATGAAAATTAGTGTAATTATATCTACATATTATAGACATGGTTCAGTAAAGGATGTATTATTAGGAATGACAACTCAAACCTATCAACCAGATGAGATTATAATTATTGATCAAACTCCTAAATCAAGTGTTCCCAAAGATTTCTATAAAGATTTTAAAAAAAAATTACCATTAAAAATAATTACAGATATTGAACCATCAATGACTGGTGCTAGAAATCATGGAATCATGGTAGCAAAAAATGAAGCATTACTTATTATTGATGACGATATTTTATTTGAGGATGATTTTATAGAATCTCATAAAAATATAATGATAAATGAAAATGTAGATGTTGTAAATGGCGCTACTTCTCTTAAACCAAAAATTCCTAAAACTTATCCTTGGGATATTGAAAGCATGGATCCTGTTAGATATTTTTTATCTGCACCTAATTGGAATTGGAATGGAATGATGTTAGGTCTATCCTCAACTAATGTTTTTATTAAGAAAAGTATATTATTAAAATCTGGACTTTTTGATACATTTCTACCAAGAATGAATGATTTTGAAATTGGATATAGATTATTTAAATCTGGAGCAAAAATGTATTTTAGTGAAAAACCCTTTGCACAACATTTAAGAGCAACAGGAGGACTTAGAAAAAAACCAAAAAATCATAATAAATTAGTTGCAGCACTTTATATTCATAATAAACATTTTCCAGGTTGGATGACATTTCAATATAAATTATGGTTTGTTTTAAGTGTTTTTAATTTTAAAAAATTCTGGAAAAGACCTTGGAGACCCTTTATTTTTCCTTTTAAACTTTATAACATTTTAAATTGTAATAGGTTAGCAAAAAGCTTATTAAAAAAATCAGTAGAAAATAAATCCAATTTAACCTTAATTGAAGAACAGATTTTTAAATTAATTATTAATAATTCAAATAAGAGAAAAAGAATTTTAGTTTATGACTCTAATTCTTCTGTTATTTATAATAATAGTTTTCTTAATGAAAATAAAAATGATTTTGAATTAGATATAGTTGAATGTAATTTAAAAAGATACAATAATTTAAAATCAAAATATAATCAGTCTAAAAATGTAAATATTAATTTTCATTTATTTGATTTAGAGAAAAAAAATTCGAATTCACAAAGCATAGATAAAGATATTGAAGATAGATACTTGAGACAAATTGATAATTTTAATAAAACTTTTGATATAATAATTATTAATGGCTTATTTAAAACCAAATGCTTTAATTATGCTAAGAATAATTTAAAATCAAATGGAATTATAATTTTAATGGATCCTAAAAAAAATAATGAAAGTATAGATTTAAGTAAATCAATTATAATTAATACTGGACTTGATCAATTTTCTTATAAACCTAAACTCAAAAACATATTATTACATTGTAGTTCTGAAAATGAATTTAAAAAAATTAAATCCTCAATTTCAAAATTTACTTGGCAGAAGATATAAAAAAACTTTAGTAATATTTTTATATATTAATTGACAAATCTTATAAAGTAACTTATTTATGATATTATTCCTTATAAGAAGATATAATGATATTGATCATTTGACTCCAGTAATACATGAGCTTTTAAAATCAAAACAAAAATGTACGGTTTTATCTATAAACCCTGATTTAAAGATACATAATGATAAAAGATTGAATTATTTAAAATCAAATTTTGATGTCAAAATTGATCATTTTAATAATATTAATAATGGTTTTTTACTAAATAAAATATTTTATTATTTAACATCAAATGTATCTATTATCAATAAAAATAATGGTTTTATTAAAACTTCAATACTAAGATTCCTAAAAATATTGAATGTACTTCTTAAAAAATTCACCTCTCAATCATTTTATAGTAAATTAATAAATTCAGTTTTTAATTATAAGTTTAATTATGATGTAATTTCTAAAATATCACCTCAGATAATTGTTATGGATTGGGTCAAAGAATATCAACACAATACTTATTTCATTAACAAAGTATCTAAAAATAAAAATATTCCTTTAGTTGCGTTACCTCATGGAATTCCATTATGGACAAATAATCTGGGTACTTATAAAGAGGTTCAATTAGGAACAACTAATGATAAGAAAAATTTTGATTTTTTTGATCACTTAGTGGTAACAACTAAAAATGAGATGAAAAGAAAAATTAATAATGGAATTAATAAAAATAAAATAACTTCACTAGGTTCACCAAGATTTTCAAAAGAATGGAAAAAAATATATGATGATATTTATAAAGAAGAATCAATACCTTTTATAGATAACAATAAAATTAATGTTGTTTTTATGGAGCATTCTTATCATTATCTGGGAAATAAAGAAATTACTCTTAAATCTCTAGAATTAATTAGTAAACTTGATTTTGTAAATCTTTTGATAAAACCTCATACAAGAAATAATAAATTTTTTAATTCAGATCTTTTAAATTTTGGTATTAATTGTAGTGATTTTTCATCATTGTCTCTTATAAAAAGTTCAGATGTTATTATCTGTACAATTTCAAGTATATTAATAGAAGTTTTATTACAAAATAAAATTTTAATCTATCCAAATTATTTTGATAAAAATCAAATGATATTTCAAGATATGAAAGCATGTTGGGAAGTAAATAATGAAAATGAATTAATTAATTCTTTTCATAAATTAAAAACAAATAAAAATTTTAAAAACTATAGTAAATCATCTGTAGATAATTTTTTAAATGAGGTAATTTATAATGGTAATCCAAAAATTAATCCATTATCTTCATATAAGGATTTTATACTAAGTAAAAAAAATGACCCATGAAATCAAAAAAAAGAATTGCAATTAATGGTTTTGGGAGGATAGGAAGAGCATTAACTAAAATTAATCTTGAGAATTTCAATTTTGAATTAGTATTAATTAATGATATAAATCCTAATGTTCATAATATGTCCTATTTATATAAATATGACTCAACATATGGAAATACTGATGATAAAGTTTCTCATGATAAAAACCATATAATTATTAATGATAATAAAATTTTATATTTAAGTGAATCTAGTATTTTTGATATAGATTGGAAAAAATATGATGTTGATTGTATAATTGATTCCTCAGGAGTTGAAAGTAATGTTTTAGGTTTAAGAAAAATTTTAGATAAAAAATTCGTTAAAAAAGGTATTATTACTCACTCTTCAAATTTGGTTGATAATGAAATTATTGTTGGAATAAATGATGATGAAATTAAGCCAAATCAGAAATTATTTTCTAGTAGTATTTGTGATGCTAATGCTATTTCCCATGTTTTGAAATATATTGACTCATGTTATAAAATTCAATCTGGATCAGTTACAACTGTACATCCATGGTTATCTTATCAGAATTTAGTCGATGGACCATCAAAATCCCAAATTACTCCAGGTAAGATGTGGACAGATTTTTCTCTAGGAAGAGCTTCTAACAATACATTAATTCCAAAAAAAACAACAGCTGTAAGCGCAACTGAAAAAGTTCTTTATAAATTGAAAGATAAACTATTATCTTTTTCATATCGAGTGCCTACAGATATAGTTTCTGGTTCAGATATTACCATAATACCTAAAAATATTCCTTCAAAAAAACAGCTTATCGACGAATTTGAAAATGAATTTATTTCAAATCCTTTTGTAGAATTAAATTATGATTCAAAAATATCTTTGGATTATAAAAAAAATACTCATAGTTGTATTATAGATATGCAATGGTTAAATGTGAAAAATGGAATTATAAAAGTTATAGTTTGGTATGATAATGAGTGGGGATATAGTTCCAGAGTATTAGATTTAGTTAAAATTATTTCATAGATAATTATGAGAGACTCTATAGTCTTTTTAGATTTCGATGGAGTTGTTGTAGATTCTATTGATGAATGCTATTTAATTTCTAAATTAACATTTTTAGAAAAATATGACATTAAATTAAATGATGACATTAAATTTTTATTCTATAAGTTAAGAGGATTGGTAGGTCCTCCTTTTGAATATTATTGTTTAATTAATTCTATTTTAAAGTATCCTGATTCCGAATCAAAAATTTTAGAGCATTTTAATTTAAGTAGAATAAAGAAAAAAAAAATATATTTTAATTTTGAAAAATTATTTTTTGAAAAACGAAAAGAAATACAAAATAATTTAGAATACTGGTGTGGATTACATAAACTAACTTCTTTAGGAATTAAATTAAAGAGTATTAATTTGGATAGTTTTTATATTGTTTCAACTAAGGATGAAAGTTCTATTATTATTTTATTAGAATTTTTTAGTATTAAAATTCAAAAAAATAGAGTTTTTGGAAATAAAAGTTTTAAGAAATATAAACATAAAGGAAATGTTATAAATCATATATTATCAATTAAAAAAAAATATAAAAGTGGTATTTTTATTGATGATTCAATTGACCATTTATTAAAATTAGATAATAATAAAATTAAGCCCTATTTTTATGCAAGTGGATATGGTGAAAATACAAATTTTGACGAATATAATGATAATATATTATGAATATTGGATTAGTAATAGGTAAAGATAAAAGCACTGGTGTTCCTGGAAAAAATGTAAAACCTATTTTAGGAAGACCTGCTGCAGAGTATGCATTTATTGCTGCAAAATATTCTATTATTGATAAAATTTATGTGTCTACTGATTCAAGCTTAATTGCTGAAATAGGTGAAAAGTATGATTCTATACATATTGATAGGCCAAAGTCTTTAGCTCAACCAGATTCACTTACTGAAGATGTTATTACTCATGCATACGATATTATTAGATCAGATATTGATGAAAAAGATATAGATTCAGTATCATTATTATTCTGTAATAACCCTGCAATTGATGTTATTTTATTAAATAAAGCTATAAATTTTTTAAATTCACAAACTGAATTTGACTCTTGCTTTTCCGTAGCAAAATATGATATGTTTTCACCTGCTAGATCTAGGAAATTAGATGAAAATCTAGAAATTCATCCTTTTGTTTCATTAGATAGCATGGATAATGTTTCATCAATAAGAGATTCTCATGGATCTGTTTATTTTTGTGATTTATCTATTCAGGTAATGAAAAAAAGGTGCATTACAGACATTAATGATGGTAAATTACCATTTAAATGGCAAGGGAAGAAGTCAAAAGCTATAATAACAGATTTTGGATTTGATATTGATAGTAAATGGCAGGAAATTGTTATAGAATATTGGTTAAAAAATAAAGGATATTCTAAAAATAAAATTCCTTGGTAAATTACAATATATGATTAAAGAAAATTTTATTTTAAATAAATTAAAAAATAATCAAACTGTAATTGGAACATGGTGTACAATCCCTTCTCCAATAGTTACTGATATTATATGTTCATCTAATTTAGATTTCATTATAATTGATATGGAACACGGCCCAATATCTTTTGAAACAGCTCAAGAAATGATAATAACTTCGGAGAGCAGAAATGTTTCTCCTATTATAAGAGTACCCAGCGTAAATCAAAATGATTCTCTTAGATCTTTAGATATTGGAGCTCATGGCATTCAGTTTCCAAACATTGACTCAATTGATCATATAAATAATATAATAAATTACTGTTGTTATCCTCCTAAAGGAAATAGAGGGTTTTCACCTTTTACAAGAGCCGGAAATTATTCTATTAAAAATGCGCAGAGTTTAACTGAAAAATCTAATAAAAATATTCTCAAGGTAATTAATATAGAAAATAAAAATATAGCTGAAAATATTGATGATTTTATAAATCAAGATATTGATGTTTTCTTTATTGGCTTATATGATATGTCAAAAAGCTTTGGAATTCCAGGTCAAATAAATGATAAAACTTTTCAAGAATATATAAAGAAGCTAAATAAAAAAATTATAGATAGTGGAAAAATAACAGGAACTATAACTACTGATATGGCTAGTCTAGAATATTATAAAAATATTGGAATGAAATATTTAGTTCATTTGGTTGATTGTGAGATGCTAAATAACTCATATTCACAAATTGTTAATTATTTTAAAAAATTAAATGAGTAAAAAAAAAGTTTGGATAACTGATTACTTTAATGAGGCTTCTTTAGAAAAATCAATTTTAGGAGATGTTATTTCATTTGAACCTCATGAAGATATTGAAGTAATAATTGTATGGCATAAAAAAGTTGATAAAAAATTAATTGATTCATTTCCAAAATTGAAAGGAATAGTAAGATATGGTGTTGGATATGATAATGTTGATTTTAATTATGCTGTAAAAAAATCTATACCGGTATGTAATAATCCAGATTATGGTGTGGAAGAAGTAGCTGATACTGCCATGGCTATGATAATGTCTGTCTCTAGAGGAATAAATGAATATAATTATAATGCAAAATTTTTATCTGATTCTTGGAAAAAAAACACCTTATCAAGAATTGAAAGAATTTCAAATTTAAACTTAGGATTAATTGGAATAGGAAGGATAGGAGGTAATGTTGCTATTAAATCAAATGCTATGAATTTTAATGTACACTTTTATGATCCATATGTTCCGCAGGGTTTTGATAAGCTGTTTAATTCAAAAAGACATGATTCAGTTGAATCACTTTTAAAAGTTTGTGATATAATAAGTATTCATTGTCCTCTAACAAATGAGACAGAGGGTATGATAAATAAAGAATTTATTAATTTAATGAAAGATCATTCGTCTCTAGTAAATGTATCTAGAGGTAAAATAATTAATAATTTAGATGATTTTTATAAACCTTTAAAAAGTAATAAAATTAGTTGTCTATATCTTGATGTAACCCCTGAAGAGCCTCCTAAGGGAGCTTTAATTGATTCTTGGAAAAATCAGGAAAAATGGTTAGGTGATAGATTAATAATAAATCCACATTCTGCCTATTATTCCAAAACATCTTATGATGAACTAAGATTAAATGCTGCAAAAATGGCTAAATTAATAATTGAAAATAAAAAATTAATTAACGTGATAAATAATGGAATTAATTTCAGAAATAGGTCAAGCTCATGATGGGAGTTTAGGTACATTATACTCATATATTGATTCATTAAAAAAATGTGGTATAAAAATTATAAAGTTTCAAATACATATACCTGAAGCAGAAAGTAGTGAGTTTGAAAAATTTAGAGTTAATTTTTCATATCAAGATAAGACCCGATTTGATTATTGGAAAAGAACTAGTTTTTCAGAAGATGAATGGATAAATATTAAAAAATATTGTGATAAGCTTAATATTGAATTTTTAGCAAGTCCTTTTTCAATTCAAGCATTTGAATTATTAGAAAAATTAAATGTAAAAAGATATAAAATTGGATCAGGTGAATTAAATAATTATTTATTACTAGATAAAATTAAATTAACAAAAAAGCCAATTATAATATCATCTGGAATGAGCGATTTAGATGAAGTAAAAAACACAATAGATAGAGTAAAAAATAAAAATAGTGATATTACATTACTTCAATGCACAACTAAATATCCAACTCAACCTAAAGAAGTAGGTTTAAATCTTATTCATACTTATAAAAATCTTTTTAAATGTAAGGTTGGTTTGTCCGATCATTCTGGAGAAATTTATTCTATGTTAGCAGCAACAACTTTAGGGGCAGATATGCTGGAATTTCATTGTGTATATGATAAAAACATGTTTGGTCCTGATTCTACATCATCGTTAAACTTTAATCAAATTAAACAATTAATTGAGGGAGTAAATTATATCGAGGAGATATTAAAAAATCCCGTTGATAAAAATGATGTTAAACATTACAGTAACGATAAAAAAAATTTTGGAAAAAGTTTAGCAGTAAATAAAAATTTAAAAAAAGGCCACAAACTATCAATTACCGATTTAGAATCAAAAAAGCCTTATAATTTTGGTATAGACCCAAAAAATTATAAAGATATTCTTAATAAAAAAATAAATAAGGAACTTAATCAATGGGATTTTTTAAATTATAAAGATTTAGAAAAATGAGAAATAAAAGATTAATAACAGTAGTTATTACAGCTAGGCCCTCATATAGTAGGATTAAAACTGTTTTGAAATCGATTAATGAAAATGATAAACTTAAATTAAATCTTGTTGTTACAGGTTCTGCTTTATTGAAGAAATATGGTTCGACAGTTTCATATATTGAAGATGACGGTTTTATTGTCAATGAAAAAATACACGTTGTAACTGAAGAAGAAAGTAAAGGTTCAATG
Source organism: uncultured Marinoscillum sp. (assembly GCA_902626505.1). Taxonomy (GTDB): domain Bacteria; phylum Bacteroidota; class Bacteroidia; order Cytophagales; family MED-G16; genus MED-G16. Next base: position 28,960 of record CACOFQ010000014.1, on the reverse strand, counting down.
TCTAGAACAACCGGATTATTAATAATGGAATTATCTAATTTATTTTCAAAAATTAAACCAGATGCCGTTATTACAATTGCAGATAGATTTGAAACTATAGCAACATCAATTGCAGCATCATATCAAAATATTCCATTGATACATATTCAAGGGGGAGAAGTTAGTGGAAATATTGACGAAAAAGTAAGACATGCAAATACTAAACTTTCAGATATACACTTAGTATCAACTGAAAAATCAAAAGAAAGAGTTATTAAGTTAGGTGAAAACCCTGATTTTGTTTTTAATACGGGTTGTCCTTCAATCGATTTAGCAAAAAAAATTAAAAATAAAAAGCTCGATTTTGATCCTTTTGTAAAATATGGTGGTGTAGGGGAGAAATTTTCAATTAATGATGGATATCTAGTTGTCATGCAACATCCAGTTACAAATGAAGTTGAAAATTCAAATTATAATATTAAACAAACTATTGATTCGATTATTGAACTTAAAATACCAACTTTATGGTTTTGGCCAAATATGGATTCTGGCACATTTCAAACTGTAAATGAAATCAGAAAATTAAGGGAAAAAAGAAATTTATCTTTTATTCATTTTTTTAAGAACATGAAATCTTATGACTTTTTAAAGCTTTTGAATAATTCAATGTGTATCATAGGAAATTCAAGTGTAGCAATAAGAGAATGTTCATATTTAGGTGTTCCTGCTGTAAATATAGGAACTAGACAAAATTATAGAGAAAGAGGAAAAAATGTTATAGATGTTAATTATGATTCAAAAGAAATTACTAATGCTATTTTAAAACAAGTAAAAGTTGAAAAATACTCTAAATCTAATATTTTTGGTGATGGAAATTCAGGATTATTGATATCTAAAATTTTATCTCAAGTTGAATTGAGTTTTCATAAAGTAATAAATTATTAATTAATATAATGGTAATAAAAGATAGAAAAATCGGTGAAAATTTTAAACCTCTCATTATTTGTGAAATTGGTATAAATCACGGTGGTAGTCTTAAGATTGCAAAAAAAATGGTTGATTCTGCTAAAAATGCTGGAGCAGAAGTAATAAAACATCAAACACATATAGTTGAAGATGAAATGACAAAAGAGGCTAAAAAAGTAATACCAGTACATGCTAATGAGTCTATTTATCATATTATGGAAAAGTGTGCTTTAAATGAAGAAGATGAGAAAGAATTAAAGAATTATGTTGAATCAAATAATATGATATTTATTAGCACACCATTTTCTAGAGCAGCTGCTGATAGATTGCACTCTATGAACGTAGATGCATATAAAATTGGATCAGGTGAATGTAATAATTATCCTTTAATTGAACACATTGCAAGGTTCAATAAACCAATGATAATTAGTACAGGTATGAATACAATAAAATCCGTAAAAAAAACAGTAGAAATATTAGAAAAATATAATATTTCATACGCTCTATTACATACCACCAATCTGTATCCTACACCTTCTCATTTAGTTAGATTAGGTGCTATGACTGAATTAAAAGAAAATTTTCCAAACGCCGTTATAGGTTTATCTGATCACACTACCTCAAATTTAGCTTGTTTGTCTGCTGTTGCATTAGGTGCTTCAATCTTAGAAAGACATTATACAGATTCAATGAAAAGAATAGGTCCAGATATAATTAATTCAATGGACCCACATTCTCTTACAGAATTAATTGAAGGCTCTAATGAAATTTTTAAAATGAGAGGCGGTGTAAAAAAACCTGTTGAGGAGGAACAGGGAACAATAGATTTTGCATTTGCAACAGTAGTAACTATAAAGCCTATTAAAAAAGGAGAAACTTTATCATTAAACAATATTTGGGTAAAAAGACCTGGAACGGGTGAAATATTAGCCGAAAATTTTGATGATATCTTAGGTAAAAAAGCTAAAATAGATATCAAAAATGATGAACATTTAAAATGGGATAATTTTGAATAAAAATATGAGAAAAATATTTATTATAACTGAAAGAAGAGCTGATTACTCAAGGTTTAAACCTATATTAGAGAAAATTGAAATGGATGATAATTTAGATTATGATTTAGTAGTTACTGGCCTTCACCTAAAGGACGATCATGGATATACAATAAATGAAATAGAGAAAGATGGATTTAAAATATTTTCAACTTTTGAGATGTTTAATGAAGAAGAGGATTCAGGGGCTGCAATGGTTAGGTCATTTGCAAAAGCTTTAAAAGAATTACCTTTAATTATATCAAAGTCATCTCCAGATATAATTTTATCAGGATTCGATATTGCTGCAAATTTTGCAGTAACCATTGCTGGTGCACATATGAATATTCCTGTCGCTCATATTCAGGGAGGAGAAGTTACTGGTACAATTGATGAATCAATTAGACATGCTATGAGTAAGTTTTCTCATTATCATTTTGCTGCTAATGAAGATGCAAAAAATAGATTAATAAAAATGGGAGAATTTCCAGATAAAGTTTTTAATGTTGGTTGTCCATCAATAGATGCAATTTTAAATGTTGAAAATGACGATAAAATTTTAGAGAAATATTCATTAAAAAAGGATTTTTTTATCATGCTTCAACATCCTGTAACCACAGAAATTGATAAATCAGAATATCAAATTAGAATTAGCTTAGATGCATTAGTTGAATCAAATGTTGATGCATTAATAATTTTACCAAATAATGATGCGGGTTTTTCTCAAATAATTAATTCAATTAAAAATTCAAATTTAAAACATGTAGAAACTCTATCTCTTAAAGATTATGTTAATTTATTGAAAAGATCTAGAGGCTTAATTGGTAATTCTAGTAGTGGTATTCACGAAACAGCTACTTTTAATATACCAACCATAAATATTGGTTCTAGACAACAAGGCAGATTAAGATCAAATAATGTTTTTGATGTAAATCATGATAAAGAAGAAATTTTAAAAGCTATAAACAAATGCTTAAAAATTAAAAATAAAGTTTATAAAAAGATTTATGGTGATGGGAATTCAGCTGAAAAAATTGTTGACCTACTAAAAAAAATTGATATAAGTAATGAAATTATTCAAAAACAAATTAGTTATTAATTATGAAAAAAATTTTTATAACAGGTGGAACAGGAACAGTTGGAAAGTCATTTATTTCTAAGTATTATGAGAAATATAATTTTATATCTTATGCTAGAAATGAAAAGGAGCAAGTTTCTCTAAAAAGATTATTTCCAAATATTGAAATAATAATAGGAGGTATTGAAAATTTAAGCTTATTATCATCAGAAATTTTAAAAACCGAACCAGATATAATTATTCATGCAGCAGCTTTAAAACATGTTGATACTGCTGAAAAGCAACCATCTCAAGCAATTTTAACCAATATTATAGGTTCATATAATGTAATTCAATCCGCAATAAATGCAAATGTTAAAGTAATTATAGGAATAAGTACTGATAAAGCATGTAATCCGGATAATATATATGGCCAATCAAAATTTCTAATGGAAAAAATGTTTTTAGAGGCTAATAATAGCAATAATAAATTTATATGTTGTAGGTTTGGAAACGTTGCTTGGAGTAATGGATCAGTAATTCCTTTTTGGTTATCAAGGAAATCACAAAAATTAAGTTTGCCATTAACTGATAAAAGAATGACTAGATTAATGTTTAGTCAGAATGATGCAGCAGAATTAATTCATAAATCACTTCTTGATAGTAAAAAGAAATCAGGATTTATTTTATCGAAAAAAATGAAGAAAGTAAATATGTTCAAAATGGCTAAATTAATATCAAGTAAAATTGAAGTTTTTGGATTAAGACCAGGTGAAATTCTACATGAGGATCTTATTTCTGAACGTGAATTACCATATACTGAAGTTGATGGAGATTATATTTATATATATAATAAAAAGAATAATAATTTAAAAAATAGATTGAAAAACAAACTTTCTAGTGATAACGCAGTTGAGATGAATTCAAAAGAAATGAATGAAATTATTAGTAATGTTCATAATAAAGCATCAGAAAAGTTATTAGATATAAAGAAATATTAATTTTTTTTAGATTTTGTATAATGATAAATAATTTAAGCGTATTAGGTTTAATACCTGCTAGAGGAGGTTCAAAAGGTGTCCCTAAAAAAAATATTAAATTATTAAATGGTATACCACTAATTAATTATACAATTAAAGCTGCTAAAAAAGCAAGATATATTGATAAATTGATTGTTTCAACCGATAACAATGAAATTTCTTCAATTTGTAAAGATCAAAATATTGAGGTTCCTTTTGTAAGGCCAAAAAAGTTATCCGATGATAATGCAAAATCTATAGATGTAATTATTCATGCTTTAAAATTTATTGAAAAAAAAGATAATAAAGTATATGATATCATTCTATATTTAGAACCACCATCTCCTTTAAGATCCTATAATGATATTAATGAGTCTCTTGAAATATTTGTTGAAAAAAACCCTGATAGTTTAGTATCAGTTCACGAGGCAAATCAATTTCATCCAATATTAATGAAAAAAATTGAAAATGAATATTTAAAGCCTATATGGAAAAAAGAACCTGAAGGTATTCCTAGGCAATTATATAACCCTACTGCTTATATGAGAAATGGTGCAATATATATTTTCAAAAGAGAAAATATTTTAAATAACATTTTATACGGAGATAAAGTTTTTCCATATATTATGCCTATTGAAAAATCTATATGTATAGACGATATTAGAGACTGGTATGTAGCTGAACAATTAATTATAAATGAAAAAAAATAATATTATAATAGTTGGTTATGGATCAATTGGTAAAAGACATGCTAGAAATTTAAAGAGTCTTCCTGATTGTAATATTATTTTATTGAGGAGATCCAGAGATAATAAACAAAATGAATTTGAAGAAATTTTTTCATTAAAAGATATTTTAAAATATGAGCCATTATTTGTTGTAATAAGTAATCCTACAAAATATCATTTTAGAATTTTATCCTTTTGTATTTATAATAATTTAAATTTTTTATGTGAAAAACCTTTATTATCATCTAAATATCAAATAAAAAAAATAAAAAAAATATCTGTAAAATATAAAGGAATAGGAAGGGTAGCTTATAATATGAGATATCATCCTATTATTAGTAAAATTAAAGATTTTATTAAATCAAAAAAATTAAATAATATTTTATATTGCCGGTTTTTTGTAGGTCAATATTTACCTAGTTGGAGGCCCGAAACAAATCATCTTAAAAATTATTCTTCATTTAATAAACTTGGAGGTGGTGTAATATTTGATTTATCTCATGAATTAGATCTTGCTGAATACTTTTTTGGTACGATTAAAAAAGAAATTAAAAACCATGCATATAAAGTATCAAATGTTACTGTAGATTCTGAGGATATAGCAGAAATAATTTATAAGAATAAATCTGATAAATTAATAAGCTTACATTTAAATTATCTTATTAGAAAAAGTACACGTAAAATATTTATTTTTACTGAAGAAGGTATATTGAAAGCGGATTTATTAAAAGCAAAAATTAAAATATTTAAAGGTCAAAAGTTAATTGAAAAAATAAGTTATAACGATTTTGAAAGAAATCATATGTATCGTGATTTAATACTTGATTTTTATAGTGACTTATCTAGAAAAAAAAATAAATCTAAACTTCCTTTATTTTTAGATAACTTATCATTAAATAAAGATTTATTAAGAATTAAAAGCTAAAATGAAAGATAAAAATTTCTTTGATGTTAAAAATAAAATAATTGTAATTATTGGATCTCTTGGGATTTTAGGAAGGCAATATGTTAATTATTTGAGTAATAAAGGGTGTACTATTATTATTGGAGATCATGACCTTAGAAAATGTAAAGAATTATCAGATAATATTAATAAGAAAAATGGATGTATTTCATATCCACTAGAAATTGATGTATATGATGAGAAGTCAATTAAATTATTTTATAATTCTATTTATAAAATTACAAAAAAGATTGATGTTATTATTAATAATTTTCAGGTTAAGCCTGATGGTTTTTATAATGATTTTGATAATTATTCTAAAGATACATTAATGAAGGTGATAGAGGGTAATACTGTAGGTACTGTTTTATCTTGTAAATACGCTTCTAAATATTTCTTAAAACAAGGATATGGCAATATAATTAATATATCATCTATTTACGGTATAGTTGCTCCTGATCAAAGAATTTATGATGGTTCAGTAAATCCATATGATGATAAGATTAAATTTTCTTCTCCTGTATCTTATGGATTATCAAAATCAGCTATAATAAATTTAACTAAGTACCTAGCATCATATTATAGAGAAAAAAATATTAGGGTAAACTGTCTTACACCAGGTGGTGTTTTTGATGATCATAATAATGAATTTTTAGAAAATTATAATTCTAAAACGTTATTAGGTAGAATGGCTAAAAAAGATGAATATTGTGCAGCTATTCTTTTTTTATGTTCAGAAGCTTCAAGTTATATGTCTGGTTCAAATTTAATTATTGATGGAGGTTGGTCATCTATTTAAGAAAACACTAGTAATAATTCCTGCTAGAAAAAATTCAAAAGGAATTTTAAATAAAAATTTTATAGACATCAATGGTAAACCTCTCATAGATTTTACATTCAAATTTATTAGAGACAATGGTTTAACACAAAACACAATTATATCAACAGATTCTATTGATATTTTAAATTATGCTAAAAAATATAATTTAAAAAATGAATTGCGACCATCCTCTTTATCTAAAGATAATTCTTCTGTTATTGATGTTATTATTTATGAAATGAATAAATTAAATTTAAAATCATTTAAGTATATTTTATTATTACAGCCTACTTCTCCACTAAGAAAAAGAGACCAATTAATTGATATTTATAAAAAACTTTTAAATAATAATAAAATTAAAAGTGTTGTTAGTGTTACAAAATTAGAAGAACCTCACCCACACAAATTAAAAAAAATAGAAGATGGAATAATTAAACCTTTTTTATTAAATACAACTTCTGAAATTTCAAGACAATTATTACCACCCTGTTATAAATTAAATGGATCTTTTTACATAAGTGATATTAATTACTTTTTGAAAAAAAAGAGTTTTTTTTCTGATTATACATCTAGTTTAATTATGAATAATTCTGAATCAATAAATATTGATTCTATCGATGATTTAATTTTACTTAGAGAAAAATTAAAATCTTAGAATGATTAAAATCTTAAAATATGTTTTAAAGTTATTTGGGTTAAAAAAAACATCTTCAAAGAAAATTTTGTTGTTTTTTTTAAATCAAAAATTTGATCTTTTTAAAATTACTATTTTATCGTTTATAAATCCTTTTTTTGAAATAATTTTTATAAGCTCTCTATATTTTGTTTTATCATTTGATGAACAGTTAAAGTTTATTGAAAAATTAAATAACTATAATTTTAATTTATTCGATATAAATGAGGAAAATGTTATTTATTATACTACAATATTCTCATTTGTAATTTTATCATTTTATTTAGTAACAAAACTATATCACTCTTATTTAGTTTCTCAATTGAATTATTTATCGTTTAGGTTTTTTTCATCAAGACTTATGAATTCTTATTTTTCATATCCTCTAAATTTTGATTTTAAAATAAAAAAACAAAAATTAATAAATTCAATGGCTGTTGAGACATCAAGATATGGTAATATTATCATGGAAATTTTACTTTTTTTTGCAGATATGGTTACCGCTATCATATTTATTATTTCGGCTATTTACTTATCACCTGCAATTTTTATTTTATGTTGTTTTTTAGCTATAAGTATATTTTATTTTAATAGAAATTCTTACCAAATTGCTAGAGAAATTGGCGCTATACGTATTAAAGCGCAAGAATCTTTTTTTTCTTTTATTTCTGATGTCTTATCTGGAATGAAAGAAATTAAAATTAATTCTTCAGAAATCACTTTTATTGATTATTTCAAAAATAAAATCTTAAATGAGGGAAAATGGCGATTTGATAATAAATGGAATGCATATAAAATTATAATTATTACCCAATCAATAATTTATTTTTTACTTTTTACAGTAATTACTCTTGGAATACACTTATTCAATATTGAAGTTGCTTTATTAATAACTTTTTTGATCCTAATTGGAAGAATTCAAAAAGTAATAACAACTATGCAAAATCATTATTTAAAGATTAAACAAAATCTTCCTAGTTTAGATCTGATTGATAAACTTTTTGATAATATTTCAACTGATTTCAAAGAATCTAATTTTTTAATTAATAAAAAAGCAAAATTTAAAATTGATAAAATATTACTAGAAAATTTAAGTTTTAGATATAATAAATCTTCTAATTATATAGTAAATGATCTTTCATTAGATTTTAATTCTGGAGATAGAGTTTTAATACAAGGTAAATCTGGCCAGGGTAAATCAACAATTTTTAAGATATTAACTGGTTTTTTAAAACCAACAAAAGGTAAGGTTTGCTATTCAGATATCGAATTAAATGATAAATCTTTTTATAAATTAAGAAATAATATATCTTTTATTTCAGCAGATTCTCATATATTCAGAGGTTCAATTAGAGAAAATATTGACTTAATTGGTAACTTTTCAGAACATAAAATAAAAGAAGCATTATCTTATTCTAAATTAGACGAAGTCATTAATAAAATTGACGGGGGGATTGATGGATATATAGGTGAAAATGGTTCTAGATTATCTCTAGGAGAAAGACAAAGAATAATTGTTACACAAATATTTCTTCAAGATTCTCAAGTACTTTTTTTAGATGAAACTACCAGTAATCTTGATATAGGTTTTGAGTCTGATATATCAAAAAATTTATTTAAATATATTAGGGAAGATTCGATTTTATTTTTCATTGCTCATAAAAAACCTAAGAACACTAAATTTAATAAACATTTTATTTTAGAAGAAGGCAAACTTGTTAAACAGTAATACTTATGTGTGGAATTCTAGGTGCTAGTGTAAATTCTTTTTCTTTATCAAAAGATGAATTTCTTAAATCCAAAAAATTAATGAATCATAGAGGCCCTGATGCTACTGGATTTTATCAATCTAAAACAAAAAGAGTTATGTTGGGTCATAATAGATTGTCAATTTTAGACTTATCAAAAGCTGGAAATCAACCTATGCAATCAGATGATAAAAGATATATTATTACTTTCAATGGTGAAATATATAATTTTCAAAAACTAAGAAAAGAATTAATAAAAAAAGGATATAATTTTAGAACAAAAACTGATACAGAAGTTATTTTAATTGGATATCAATATTGGAAGGAAAAAATATTATTTAAGTTAAATGGTATGTTTGCTTTTTGTATTTATGATTCATTAAAAAATTCTTTTTTTATAGCTAGAGACCATATTGGTATAAAACCTCTATACTATTATTTCAGTAATAGAGATTTCTTTTTCTCATCAGAATTAAAAGGGATATTAAATTTTAAAAATATTAATAAAGAGATAAGCTATAATTCAGTATTAGATTATTTATCTTTTGGTTATATCCCCGCGCCAAATACAGTTTATAAAAAAGTTAAAAAATTAAAACCTGGTCATTTTATAATTTATGAAAATAATAAGTTAATTAAAAGAAAATACTGGGATGTAAATCTTAAAAATGAAACCTCTTTTTCATATGATGAGACATTAGAAAAGGTTAATTCATTGATAAAAAATTCTATAAAATCTCAACTTATTTCTGATGTTCCTATAGGTTCTTTATTAAGTGGAGGTATAGATTCTAGTGCTGTTACATATTTTGGAAATAAAATAAATAAAAACCTAATAACATGTTCAATTGGTTTTGATGATAAAAAATATTCTGAAATAAATTATTCTCGATCTATTGCAAATTTAATTGGTTCAGATCATTATGAGTCAATTATGTCATTTGAAAATTCATTTGAAAACATAGATGATATAATCAATATATATGATGAACCCTTTGCGGATAGTTCGGCTATTCCAACTTTAGAGGTTTCAAGAATAGCTAGAAAAAAAATGACAGTATCTCTTTCAGGAGATGGGGGAGATGAAATTTTTAATGGATATAAGAGATATTTAAATTTTGATAAAAGAAAAAAATACCCATTTATAACATTATTTAATTTTTTACCACATCTAAAAAATTTCTTTCTTAATAAAAAAGGAGAGCGATTATTTCGATTTTTATCTGCGTCTAATAATTTAGAGAGATATATGACTTATATAGATTATTTTTCACCATTCGAAAAGAGACAAATGATTAATAAAGATTATTTTAATAATTATGATGACTATTACTTTTTAAAAAAATATTGGAATAATGATATTGAACTAAATAAACAAATTAGATATATTGATTTTAAAACATATCTTCCAGATGATATATTAACAAAAGTTGATAGAGCTAGTATGTATCATTCTTTAGAATCAAGGCCACCATTACTGGATTATAAATTAGTGGAATTTTGTTTTTCATTACCTTCAGATTTTCATATTAAAAATCATGATTTTAAATCTATTTTAAAAGATATTTTGATTCAGAAATTACCTGAAAAAATTATTAATAGAAGTAAAAAAGGGTTTAGCTTACCTTGGAAAGTTTGGAAAAATAAATTTCTCAAAGATTCAAAAGAATTATTATTTGATGGTAAGCTTATAAATTCTAATATACTTAATGAAAAGTATCTCAAAAAAAATATTTATAATTTATCAGGTGATAAATTATGGTCTTTAATTATTTTAGAAAAATGGTTTAACAATTAAATTAATTATGAAAATTTTATATTTATGTCAATCTAATACTTTAGAATTATTTACAAATATTTCAAATTCTCTTAGAAAAAAAGAATTTGAAACAAATTCAGCATATATAATTTCAGACTCAAAATTTTATGAAAAATTTATAACAAATAATAAGTCATTTGTAGAAAACAAAAATGTAATTAAAGAATGGGAATTAACAAAAAATTTAGATTCTAAGTATGATATTAATAAAATTAAATATTTTGAAAAAAAATTAAGTGTTAATAATTTTTGGGATGCTATCTTATCAGATAGAAGATTAATTTTTGGGGAAAATTTTACTTTTAGACAAGATTATATTTCTCAATTAAATTACGACGAAATTCATCTAATTTTACTTAGGTGGTTAACATCTATTGAAAAATTATTTGATACTTTTAAACCTGATTTAGTTGTTTCTTTTATTTCTACATATTTGGGTGAATATATATCATATTTATTTTCTAATAAATATGATATTCCATATTATAATCTTAGGCCAACAAGAGTAGAAAACTTTGTTCATTTTGGTTCCTCTCCCAATGAACCTTCTAATGAAATTAAATCTTCATATTTTAAGATAATAAATAATTTTAATAGGAATAATAAAATAAATCTTAGAGCTGAAGAATATATAAATGATTGTCAAAATAATAATATTAAATATGAGGGTGTCTTTTTAAATACTCAAAAACCACCTCAATCTAATAGTAAACTTCCAAATATCTTAAAATTTATAAATAATTTAAAAGATATCTTAAAGGAAGAATATTCATATTTATTTAATAAAAATAAATGTGATAGACATTTACCTGGGTTTATTAAGCCAGTTTTATATAGAAAAATTCTAAATCCTTTTTTAATTAAAAAAATCAATAATTTCTTACATAAAAAATATGTTAATGTAAATGATCTTAAAATAACTAAATATGTTTTTTTTCCATTACATATTGAACCAGAAGTTACATTATTAGTATATAGTAGGTTTTTCATGAACCAAATTGAGGTAATAAGAAATATTGCATATAGTTTGCCAAGTGGATATATTTTGATTGTTAAAGAACACCCTGCTGCAGTAGGAAAAAGACCTTTATCATTCTATAAAAAATTATTAAATATATCTAATGTTAGATTGGTGAAACCAAATACAGAAACTCGAATATTAATTAAAAATTCTTCATTAGTTACTACTATAGCTGGTTCAGTTGGTTTTGAGTCAATTATTTTTAAAAAACCTGTTTTAATTTTTGGAAATACTCCATATGAATTTTTACCTGATTCAATGGTCAAAAAGAATATTAATTTGAATGAACTCCCAAATGATATAATTTTTTTAATGAATAATTATAAGTATAAAAAACAAAATTTAATAGCTTATATATCATCTATTTATAAAACATCTATTGATGTTAATTTCTATTCAGTTTTATTAAAAAGAACCTCTCAATTTATGTATAGTAAAGATTCAGATTATTCAAAAAATTTAGATAAGTTATCTAATCATTTAATAAAAAAATTTAATCAATAATTAATTGAAATCAATATTATATATCCATGATGGGTATTTAGATTCTGAAAAAGCTAATATAATCCAAGTATTAAATATGTGTTATGCTTTTTCAAATGAGGGAGTATCTGTTAAATTAGTTTTAAAAAGCTCAAAGACCTCAATAACTGATATAAAAAAATACATAAAATCAAGACTAGGTTTTTTACCTAATTTTAAAATACATATTTTAAATCAAAAAAAAATTTTTAGAATTGAAAAATATATTATTAATAGTGAAATTAAAAAAATAATTAAAGATCCAAACTATGATTACTTATTTCTAAGATCACCACTATATATCAAATTTGGACTTAAACACAATAAAAAAGTTATTTTTGAATCTCATAATAATTTACTTCATAACAGATTTAGTTTTATAGATTATTATTGGAAAAAAATTATTAAAAAATATATAAAAAATCAAAATTTTAAATTATTTCTATGCATTAGTAAAAATTTAATGAATTATTGGATAGATTTTGGTTTAAATAAAAATAAATGTAATTACTATCATGATGGTTTTAATTTGGAAAAGTTTAATAAAATAAGGAAAAAATCTTATTATAGAAAAAACTTATCCCTACCAATTAATAAAACTATAATTACTTATACAGGAAGTCTTTACAATGATAGAAATATTGAACTAATAATTAAATTAGCTAGAGATTTTAAAAGCTATTATTTTTGTGTTGTTGGGGGTCCAAATAAATCAAAAAATTATTTCAATGAAATTTCAAAAAAAAATAATTTAAAAAATATAAAATTTATAGGTAGGGTGGTACATTCAAAAATAAATAATTATTTATTTGCTTCCGATGTTTTATTAGCATTATGGTCAAAAGATGTTAAAACAATAAATTACTGCTCACCACTTAAACTTTTTGAATATATGGCTAGTGGAAAAAACATATTAACTCAAAATCATATAACCATATTAGAAGTGGTAAATTCTAAGACTGCCTATATTTATGACTATGACTCTTATTTTGATATGAAAAGCAAATTATTAGAAGCTGTAAAAGATAATAAAATGAAAGTTGGATTAAATGCTAAAAAAGAAGCTGAGAAAAAATATTCATGGGAATCTCGAGTTAAAAATATAATTAAATTTACAATTGGGTAATATTTTAAAAGCTGTATACTTAATATTAATTATTTCATTTTTATATGGATTCCTCGCATTAATTGGTGTTCCAACTGTAATTCCTAAATTATCAATTACATTTCTTTCACTAGTATTATTACATTTTTCATATGAATATATAGAAGGTATCAATAAGAAATTTAAATTTATTTTTTTAAATCATTTCTTAATATACTCTTTGTTTGTTTTGATTTCTCTTTTGCAAAACAGTTCTGACTTATTAAAATCTTTCTCATTTTATCATTATACTTTAATTGGGTATATTCTATTAATTGTATTTTATAATTTAAATCTCAGTAATAAAAACATAATTGTTATTTTTAACCTAATTGAAAAATTGTTTTTACTCCAAATAATTTTTTCAATATTTAAGTTTTTTTTCTTTGGACCTAAAGAATCGGTTATAGGAACTATAGCGCTTACATCAGGAAATCTCAATACAATTTTCCCCATGATTGGAATTGTTTATTATTTATCTAAATACTACCTTATCAATAAAAATAAAAATTTATTTTTATTAATAATTGGAATGGTTTTTATGGCATTCGTAGGTGAAAAAAGAGCATTTATTTTTGTATTACCTATTACTGTAAGTTTATTTTACTATTTATATTATAAATATTATTCAAACCTAAATTTGAATTTTAGAAGTAAGTTTATCATAACAATTTCTATAATAATATTTTCTTCAATTTTTATTTATTTTGGTTCAATTTATAATCCTACTCTTAATCCTGAAAATATACAAGGAGGTTCATTTGATATTGGTTTTGTGATTAGTTATTTATTTAAATATAATTTAAATATAACTGATCCATTAGCTTCAGGTAGATTTGCAGGAATTTATATAATTTTCTCTCAATTTGATCTATTTGATTATAAGTACTTATTTGGATCTGGACCAGATACTTTAATTGGATTTGTAGATATTCCTGGATATAGCCCCTTAAGGGAATTCGGATTATTATCATCTTTGTCTGCGAATGGTATTGTTAGTTATTTAATATCTATTGGTTTAATTGGAACTTTTTCTTTTGTTATTTTTTATTCAACTTTATTTTTTAGAGTTTTTAAAAAAATAAATACAAAAACAGATGACTTTAAAAAATTTTTAATATTTATTTCAGTTATGTTTTTATTTATTTTTTTATTTGATTTTTTAATTTATTCAAAAGGTTTTATAAATAATCATGCTATTTCATCATTATTTTTTATAACAATTGGTATAACTATTAAAAAAAATAATTGTGTTTAAAGTATTATTTGTTTACAGTGGAAATATGGTTTTACCACCACCTTTTATTAAAAGCCAAAGAGCTTCATTGATAAATAATAATATTGATATTGATAAGTTTGAAATTAAAGGGAAAGGAATAATTGGTTATTTATCTAATATTTCAAAACTTAGAAAACTTGTTAAAGAAAAAAATTATGATATTATTCATTCACATTATTCTCTATCAGCTTTACTTGTTATCATATCTTTTCTTAATAAACCTATAGTTGTTTCTTTTATGGGAAGTGATGTTACTGGATCATATAATAAAAATGGAAATATTAAAACTCTAAGTAAAATAAATTATTTAGTCTCAAAATTTATTCAATTATTTGTCAATAGAATTATTGTAAAATCAAAAAATCTTGCTGAATATATTTATTTAAAAAATAAAATGAGTATAATACCTAATGGAGTTGATTTTGATACTTATAAACCGATTCCAACATTAGAATGCAGACGTAAATTAAATCTTAATGAAAATTCTAAATATATTTTATTTATAGGTGACAAAAATAATCCAAGAAAAAATTTTAAGCTTTTGGAAAGCTCTTTGAAGGATTTGAAAAATAATAACATTTCTCTCATTGAAACAGATTATCCTATTTCGTCAGAAAAAGTTATTTTGTTGCTTAATGCAACAGATGTATTAGTATTAACATCATTTTTTGAAGGTTCACCTAACATTGTTAAAGAAGCTTTAGCTTGTAATTGTAAAGTTGTTTCTGTTGATGTGGGTGACGTAAAAGAACATATAAATAATATTCCTGGTTGTTATATTTCTAAATATGATAAATTAGATCTTTGTAAAAAAATAGTCAATTCTGTTAATTTTAAAAATAAATTCAATTCAAGAGAAAAAATTAGTTACTTAGAAATTAATAAGATATCAATGAAAATAATAAAAATTTATAATTCAATTTTAAGTTAAATACATGAATATAGCATTAGTTACCAATAAAGAATTACATCATAAATTTTGGGTTTATTCATTGTTTAAAAAAAATAATGTTAAGCTAATAATTCATCCTAAAGGAAAAAATAATTTTTTAAATAAAGTTAGATTCAAAATCATTAAATATGGATTTATATATTCGATAATAAAAATTTTTAGTTTGATTTTCAATTTATTTTATTCTCAAAAAAATAGGTATGAAAAAAAACATTTTTCAAAGTATAGGTTGTTATATGATAAAATACCAAAAAATATAATTCATAATGTAAAAACTATTAATTCAATTTCAAGTGTAAATCTTATTAAAAATAATAAAATAGATATTATATGTTTTTTAGGCGGTGAAATAGCTAAATCAACTTTTATTAATAGCGCTAAGGTTTGTACCTTAAATTACCATAGTGGCTTATCTCCATTTTTTAATGGTAATAATGCGTTAATTAATACTTATAGAAAAGAAAATTTAAATTTTATTGGTGGTACTTTAATGATTATGAATTCTAAAATAGATTTAGGTAATATTTTATCTCATTATTTAACTCCTATTAATAAAAACGATAAAATATATGATCTTTTTATGAATACAATAAAGGGATCAGTTCATTTATATCAAAACTTTTTAGATAAAGTTAAATTCTCAAAAGCTATTCCAAAAGGAATCAAACAACTTCATAAGTTCAATTACTATAAAAATATAGATTGGACAATAGTTGATGATATAAAACTTAATTATTATCAGAAGTATGGAAATCAATCAAATTTTTATAGAAAAGAAAAATCAATATATTATTATAATAGAAAAGAAGACGATTTTAATTTTCTATTAATTAATTTATTAAAATCAATTCAAAAGTAATTTAATGTTTATTAACTTCTTTGGTAATTTGTTATTCAAAAACAAGTCATTATTTAGATTTTTACTAAACTATAAAAGCTCAAATATTAGAGTGGTATATTATCATATGATTAATGAATCAGATGAAAAATATTATTTTAAAAATAAATGTATAACTCCTTTAACTTTTAAAAATCATTTAATTTTTTTAAAAAAGAACTTTAATATTATATCATTTAAAGAAATGATTTATTTAATCGAAAATAAAAAACCTTTAAATAATAAATTACTTATAACAACTGATGATGGTTTTTATGAAAATTACAAATACATTTTACCTATTACAGATGAACTTAAATTAAATTTTACTTCTTTTTTAATTACCTCTTGTTTGAACAATAAAAATTTAATGTGGAGAAATAAATTAATATATATTTTTAATAGTAAGTCTAATAAAGAAATCCAAAAATCTGTTATTAATATTATAAAAAAATATGGGCTAAATGATTTGAAAAATTTAAATTTTTTAGAATGGAGTTGGAAAAATATTTCTATGGATAAAAAAGATATTATAGTTGATGATCTTTGGAATGATTTAATAGGTGAGAGCGTAAGTTCATATCTTGATAGAAAGGAACCTTATTTAAATGAAAATCAAGTCCGAGATATATTAGATAATGGTAATTATATAGGTTCTCACTCACACTCACACCCTGATTTTTCTAGATTAAATAAAAATCAAATTAAAGAGGAAATGTTTATTTCTAATAATATTATCAAATCAAAATTTAATGTTGATAAAATTCCTTTTTCATTTCCTTTTGGTAAAAGAGGTGATGTAAATGATTTTTCTGATTTAATTTTTCTCAATCGAAATTATCTAAATAATAGTAAGCAAAACAAATATTTTGGAAGAGATAATTTAGAGTTTAATTTTAATGAAATGATTGTAAGATTAACTTTTTTACCAATTATTAGAAGCCTTTTAAAATATTAATTTGTAAATATTTTAATAAAAGTTTATAACAAATTATATTACAGTTTTAAGTTTAGACTCTTAAAAGGTTCATTTAAATGGTTATTAATGATAAAGTATGTTTGATCACAAATGATGTAGAAACTACTTCTTTAATAAATCATAAATTATCTAAAAAAACTGGAGAGTATGTTTTAAAACAAGGAATGCCAAGGCTTCTAAATTTATATGATAAATATAATATAAAGTCAACTTTTTTCTTTACTGCACACATTGCTAAATTATATCCTGAAGTTGTTAAAATGATTATTCCTTATGGACACGAAGTTGCTTCCCATGGTTATAATCATGAAGTAAAAAACTCATTTGATATATTACCTTACAATAAACAAGTAGATCATTTAAAAAAATCAAAAAAAATTCTTGAAGATATTTCAGGAAATGAAGTTACTTCATTTAGAGCTCCAGCAGCAAGAGTTAGTAAAAATACATCAAGAGCTTTAGTTGAAACTGGTTTTAAAATCGATAGCTCAGTTTCTTCTCAGAGACTTGATATGTTTTTTTCATTTGGAGTTTATAATAAACTTAATTGGTTGACAGCTCCTAGGTTGCCATATTATACAAAAATTGATAATATATTTAAAAAGGGAAATTCTAATCTTTTAGAGATTCCAATTACATCTTTTATTTTTCCATATATTGGTACCTTTATGAGAATTTTTCCTACTATCAATAGAATAAATAGAAATATTTTGTATTTAGAAACCTTAATAAACAACAGACCATTTGTTTTTCTAACACATCCTAATGAATTTATTGATGAGAAGAAATTTAATAATAAAATTATTTCAAGAACTAATAATCCTATTTCATATTTATTTGGTGATTATCTTAGATATCATTTAAAAATAAAAAATTTAGGAAAAAAAGGATTACCAATTTATGATAAAGAATTAAAATTTTTTAAAAAAAATAAATTTAAGTTTATGACTTTTAATCAATATATAAATAATGGAAAATAAAAAAATAAAGAAACCATTATATAAACCTTCCTCTAATTTTTTTGGTCAACTTCTTAGTGGTAGTAAAAGAAAAAATCAGAATATTTTACTTTTTTTTTATAAAAAATTACTCAATTTTATTTTAAGTACTTTAGCTTATAATTGTCCAATTAATTCTTTAAGGATTATGTTTCATAGATGGAGAGGAGTTAAAATTGGAAAAAACGTTATGATTGGTTTAAGAGTTACATTAGATCATTCTTATCCTGACCATATTATAATTGAAGATGATGTTTCATTAGCTGGTAATAATTATATTTTAACTCATTCTATTCCATATCATCATTTTGAAAATAAAATTGATTCATTTGTGTCTTCTGTTAAAATTGAAAAAGGATCATGGATTGGTGTTGGAGCAACTATCTTACCTGGAGTTACTGTAGGAAGATATAGTATTGTTTCAGCTTGTTCTTTAGTATCTATTAATGTTGTTTCAAAAACTTTAGTAGCTGGTAATCCTGCTAGATTAATAAAAAAAATAGATATAAAAGAATAATAAATTGAAAATTTTAATTGATATCGGTCATCCAGCTCATGTTCATTATTTTAAAAATTTTATTAATATAATGATTAAAAGAAATCATGAGTTTCTTATTATAGCTAAAAATAGAAATATTACTCACCAGTTATTAGATTATTATGGGATTGAGTATATAAATAGAAATGACTATCCAAATTCATTAATTGGGAAATTATTTAGAATTCCAATAACTGATTTATTTATGGTCATTAAATCTTTGTATTTTAAGCCTGATATAATGATTGGTTTTTCAGGAACTAATATTTCTCATGCTGGATTTTTGCTAAGAATTCCATCAATTATTTTGGATGATACTGACCATGCTTATTTAGCTCATTTATCCTATAAACTTTTTGCAACTAAAATTATTACACCAAAATCATTTAAAAAAAACTTTGGTAAAAAACATATTAAAATTAATACATATTCAGAGCTTTTTTACTTACATAAAAAATATTTTAAACCAAAAAATGAAGTTTTGAAATTGTTAAATTTAAAAAATAATGAGGATTATGTTATTTTAAGGTTTGTATCATGGAATGCAAGTCATGATAAAGGGGTTAAATATTTATCAAACTCAGAAAAAAAAGAAATAATTAATTATTTAAATAAAAAAATAAAAGTTTTTATTTCCTCAGAATATGAATTAGATCCTGAATTTAAATCTTATGAATTAAAAATTAATCCAGCTTTAATTCATGATGCTCTTTATTATTCAAAATTTTATATTGGAGAGGGAGGAACTACAGCTTCTGAAGCTGCAATTTTAGGTGTTCCTTCGATTTATATTAATGTTTTAAAAATGGGTTATATAGATGATGAAATTAAAGCTGGATTATTATATCAAACAATTAATCTCAGAAAAATTTATAAATTGATAGATAATTTATTATTAGCTAATAAAAATAAATATGCTATTCGGGCAAAGAAATTATTAAAAGATAAGATTGATCCTACTGATTATTTAATAAAGTTTATTGAAAACTATAATTAAAAAATATGAAAATAAAAAGAGAGATAAATCAATTTATTATAAAAAACACTCTTTTGAAAAATAATTCCCCATTTTTAATAAATGAAGATAAAAAAGATAATTTTCTTGATAATTCTAAAAAATATAATTCTATCATTAATTTAGAATTACTCAATAATATAAATTATATAAACAAACATTTAGAATATTTAAATTCTAGATTAACACAAAAAGGAGAATTAATAGTTTGTTTTGAATCATTTCAATCAAGAAGGTCAAAGCTTAAAATAAAAAATTTTAAATATTTAAGTGATATTTATTTATTTTATGAATTCATCATATTTAGATTTTTACCTAAATCTCCTTTCAAAAAAATTTATTATTTTTTTTTAAAAAATAGATATAGACATTTATCAAAAGCTGAAGTTTTTGGCAGGTTAATATGTTGTGGTTTTGATTTAATTAATTATTTCAATTTTCAGGGGTATTCTTATGTGATTGTTAAAAAGATTCAATTACCAAAGTATGATAAAGATCCATCTTATGGAGCATTAATCAATTTAAAGAGATATGGAAAAAATAATAAAATCATAAAAATCTATAAATTTAGAACTATGCA
Organism: uncultured Marinoscillum sp.; assembly: GCA_902626505.1. GTDB lineage: Bacteria > Bacteroidota > Bacteroidia > Cytophagales > MED-G16 > MED-G16. The sequence continues at coordinate 8,272 of CACOFQ010000014.1, read as the reverse complement.
TCCTTATTCAGAATATTTACATAATTATATATTAAAAAAGTATGGTTATGGAAGTAAGGGTAAACCTAAAAATGATTTTAGGTTAACACCATGGGGTAAATTATTAAGAAAATTTTGGATTGATGAATTACCGCAATTATATAATTTTATAAAGGGGGATCTAAAAATTATTGGAATAAGACCAGTAAGTCCAAGATTTTTTAATGATATACCAAAAGACTTACAAAATAAAAGAAAATCATTTAAACCAGGATGTATCCCTCCTTATGTTTGTCTGAATAAAAAAAATGATCTTTTAAGTGTTTTTGAAAGCGAAAGAAGGTATATTAATGATTATAATATATCTCCAATTAAAACGGACATTATATATTTTTTTTATGCAATAGTAAATATTTTATTTAAAGGAAAAAGAAGTCAATAAATTTATGAAGCTTAAAGAAATTAAAGTATTACATAATCCATTAAATTATCTACTTTATTTAAAGTTTTTTTATTTAAAAAAAAAATTCATCATTCTATTTACAACTATTTTTATAATTATTGGTGTTATTTATTCTTTGTCAATCAAGCCAGAGTATAAGTCTACAACTATTATTGTTCCTCAAAGCAATAAACAAAACGATATTGGTGCAATAAATAGTATTGCTTCAATAGCAGGTATAAATTTAAATAACTCTTATAATTCAGTTGATATATCACCAAATTTATATCCTTTGTTAATAGAAAATCTTTCTTTTTTGAAATCAATAATAAATAAAGATTTAATATCAATAGATAGTAATAAAAAAATAAGTTTTAAAAATTATTTTTCCTCTGATATTAATAAAGAAAAAGATTCAAATTTCTTTAAAATTTTAATTGAAAATCTTAATAATTTTTTATTTAAAAGTAATAATGAAAATGAAAGTAATAATGAAATTATTTCAAATTATGCAATTTCTAAAACTGATAAAAGTTTAATAGATATATTTCATTCTAGAGTTTCTCTTGAGGTTTTGCCTTTAGATGGATATATTGAAATTAGTGCAATAATGCCTGAACCAATTGCTGCAAGTGAGATGGCTAATAATACAAGAATTCAATTACAGGAAGAAATAATTAATTTTAAAATTAAAAAAGCTGAATCTAAACTTAATTTTTTACTCGAAAGACTAAAGGATGTTAAAAAAACTTATGATTTAAATAAATCTGCTTTGGCTAAATTTAAAGAGGAAAATAAGTCTATTAATTCTATCTTTCAACAGAATAAATTGGATGAATTAATAGCTGAAAATAGTTTGTCATTTAATCTTTATTCAGACATTAAAAAACAAATTGAAAATCAAAGAATAACTGTTAAAGAGGAAACACCGGTATTTACTATAATTAAAGAACCAATTGTTCCATTGGAGAGATTCAAGCCAAAAAGAAAATCAATTGTTATAAATTTTATGTTATTTGGGTTTTTATTATCAATTTTTATATTATTATCTAAATCTATTTTTGAAAAAGGAATATCAATATTATTTAAATAATAAAAGCATAAATATTTAATATGAAATTAAATGATTAGACTTTGATGTCATTTCTTTTAATGAAGGTTTGAATTTAGTGAGTTTAATATCTTTAATAGCTATTTTGTATTCATCAATAGTTGGTGTTCTTCCAAGAATAGCAGATAAAACAACAACTGGAGTCGAACTTAATAATGATTCGCCTTTCTTTTTATCCGAGTCTTTAACAACTCTTCCTTTGAATAATCGAGTTGATGTTGACATTACAGAATCACCTTTTTCCGCTTTCTCTTGATTTCCCATACATAGATTACATCCTGGACGCTCTAAATATAATAAATTATCATATTTAGTTCTAGCTTTATTTTTTGGATCAGAATCATCAAACTCGAATCCAGAATATTTCTGAAGAATTTGCCAATCTCCTTCTTCCTTTAGTTCCTCAATAATATTATAAGTTGGTGCAGTTAAAATTAGAGGAGCTTTGAATTCAACTTTACCATTAATCTGTTCAAGATTTCTTAACATTTTTGAAACTATTTTAATATCCCCTTTATGAACCATACATGACCCAACAAACCCTAGATCAATCTTTTTTTCTCCTTTATAATATGATAATTCTCGTATTGTATCATGTGTATATCTTTTTGATATGTCATTATTATTTACATCAGGATCAGCAATCATTGGTTCATCTATTATATCTAAGTCAACAGTAAATTCAGCGTAATATTTTGCATTTTCATCAGGTTTTATTGGAGGTTTTTTACCAGTTTTAATTTCTTCAATTCTATTATTTGCTTTATTAATAAGACTTTGAAGAACATTCATTGAATTATCCATTCCCTTATTAATCATTGTTTTAATTCTTCCTTTAGCTATTTTAAGAGATTTAATAAGTGTGTCTTCTTCAGAAATACATATTGATGCTTTTGCTTTCATTTCTGCAGTCCAGTCAGTAAATGTAAAGGCTTGATCAGATGGAAGAGTTCCTAAATGTACTTCAATAACTCTACCTTGAAATATGTTATCTCCATCAAATTCTTTTAACATTTGAGATTGAGTTGCATGAACAACATCTCTAAAGTCCATATGATCTTGCATCTTACCTTTAAATGTAACCTTAACTGATTCTGGTATTGACATTGAAGTTTCTCCAGTTGCTAGTGCTAATGCGACTGTTCCAGAATCTGCTCCAAAAGCAACTCCTTTTGACATTCTAGTATGTGAATCACCACCAATAATAATTGACCAATCATCTACTGTTAAATCATTTAAAACCTTATGAATAACATCTGTAAGGGGAGGATATTTATTATTAGGATCTCTTCCTGTGATAAGACCAAAATCTTTCATAAATTTCATAAGTTTAGGAATATTTTCTTGAGAGGCAATGTCCCAAACTGAAGCTGTGTGACAACCTGACTGATATGCACCATCTATATTTGGTGATATTACTTTAGCTGCCATCATTTCTAACTCTTGAGAAGTCATTAATCCAGTAGTATCCTGAGAACCTACAATATTCACTTTAACTCTAGAATAAGATCCAGCGTGTAATATTTTCCCTGACTTACCTAAAGCGTTTTTATTAAAAATTTTCTCAACTGCAGTTAGTCCTTGGTATTTATGAGATATTTCTATAAAAGGAGAAAATATTTTTTTTACATCTATTTTAAGAATTTTAGAAGCAAATGCTTGAAGCTTTTTGCCAAATACGACAGGATATGAACCGCCTGCCCTCATAAACTCTAATTTTTGAGGTGTGAAAGATGAAGATATATCCATTATTTTATTATCACCATCATAAAGTTTTTTAGTTTTTGTGTTTATTGTAAAAAGAGTTCCAGTATCAATTGAAAACTTTTTCTTTAAAACTGGCTCTCCATCTTCATTGAGTATTAAGTTTCCTTTTTTATCGTATTGTTTTTCCCAATTTTTAAGGTTTAAGCCTATACCACCTGTTACATCAACGGTAGTCATAAAAATAGGAGATATTCCTTTAGTTCCACCAACAATAGGAGCTAAATTAATAAATGGGATATATTTACTAGCTTTTTCACCAATCCATAAAGCAACATTATTTACACCTGACATTCTTGATGATCCTACCCCCATAGTTCCTTTTTCGGCAACTAGTAATATTTTTTTATCTGGATATTTACTCTGTAGTTCAAGTAAATCTTTTTGCATTTCCTTGTTATGATCAAATATAGATAGACCATGAAGTTCTCTATCTGCTCTAGAGTGAGCATCAGCTCCTGGTGAGAGAAGATCTGTTGAAATATCTCCAATGCCAGCTACATAAGTAACAACTTCAATTTTCTCTGGAATTTCAGGTAGCTTAGTAAAAAATTCAGCTTTTGAGTAACTTAAAAGAAGTTCTTCGGCAATTGAATTGCCTTTTTTATAAGCTTTCTCAATTCTTTCCATATCAGCCTCATATAGAAAAACTTGTGTTTTTAGAATATTTAAAGCTTGATGTGCGTGATTTGAATCTTTATCCAGAGCTAAATCAAGTAATACTTCAATAGAGGGACCACCTTTCATATGTGATAACAATTGAAAAGCAAAATCAACTGAAATATTATCTATTTCATGTTTGCTAATAATTATTTCTTTTAAGAATCTTGATTTAACTTCTGAAGCAGTAGTGGTTCCAGGAAGAACATTATAAATAAAAAAATCAAGAGATTGTAAATGATATTTACTTTTATTGTCTAAAATATTAGAAATAATTTCTTCCAAAAGATCTCCATTATCAATAGGTTTAGGTTTTAAACCAATTTTTTTTCTTTCTTTAATTTCATCTAAATATTTACTAAATCTGCTCATTTAGTTTTTTATGTAAATTTATCATATTATTTCAACTTTTAGAAAAGAAATTTTAGCTTGATAAAGACTAATTTTATTAGTTTTGATTATATGTCTAATATTTTAGTTACAGGTGGTCTTGGTTTTATTGGATCTAATTTTATTTCTAAAATAATTCATAAAGAAAATTTTGTTGTTAATATTGATTCAGAAACTTACGCATCTGTAGATAAGTCATTTCTTAATTTTGAATCAAATCATAACTATAGACACTATAATCTTGACATTGCTGATTATCAAAAAGTAAATAATATTATCAAAAAGTATTCATTTGATATAATTTTTCATTTTGCTGCTGAATCTCACGTTGATAATTCAATTGAAAGTTCATTTGAATTCTGTAATACTAATGTTATAGGTACTCTTAACCTTTTAGAATCTTACAGAAAATTAAATAAAAAACATAAACTTTTTATTCATATTTCTACTGATGAAGTGTTTGGATCTATAAAAGATGGGTTTTTTGATGAAAATTCTAATTATAAGCCAAATTCACCATATTCTGCTTCTAAAGCATCTTCTGATCATTTTGTAAGATCATATTTTAAAACTCATAATTTACCTGTCATAATAACTAACTGCTCAAATAACTTTGGGCCATACCAAAATAAAGAAAAGTTTATTCCTACAATCATTAATTCGTTAATAAATAAAAAAAATATACCCGTTTATGGTGATGGTAAAAATATAAGAGAATGGATTCATGTTGAAGATCATGTAGATGGTTTAATTCATCTTTCTAAAAATGGAAAGGTAGGAGAGTCATACTGCATAGGATCTGGTGAAGAATATTCAAATATTGACATTGTAAAAAAAATATGTGAATTTTATGATGTATTAAATGGTACTAAAGATTCTGACAAACTGATTTCTTTTGTAAAAGATAGAAAAGGTCATGATTATAGGTATGCGTTAAACTCTAGTAAAATCATTAAATCTGGATGGAATTGTAAAATGAATTTTAAAGATTCTATAAAAAATACAATAACCTGGTATTTAAAAAATAAATCATTTTTAAGTTGAAAAAAATTGTAATCACAGGTGCTGCAGGCTTTATTGGTTCTAACTTAACTGATAGATTAATAAATGAAGGTTTTTTTGTTTATGGGATAGATAACCTAATTACAGGATCTTTAGATAATCTTTCTCATTTAAGTTCTGACAATAATTTTGATTTTATTAATCACGATGTTACAAAACATATTGATATTAAAGATAAAATTGATTATATATTTCATTTTGCATCTCCAGCTAGCCCAATTGATTATTTGAAATACCCAATACAGACTCTTAAGGCTAATGCAATTGGAGGTCATAATGCATTAGGATTAGCAAAAAAAAATAATGCAAAATTTATTTTAGCATCTACATCTGAGGTTTATGGTGATCCTTTAGTTCATCCTCAGAAAGAATCTTATTATGGAAATGTAAATCCAATTGGTCCAAGAAGTATATATGATGAAGCAAAAAGATTTATAGAGTCAATGACAATTAGTTACCATGTTTATCATAAATTAAGAGTGTCAATTGTGAGGATTTTTAATACATATGGTCCAAGAATGAAAATTAATGATGGGAGAGTCTTACCAACTTTTATTAAGCAAGCCGTAAATAATGAGGATATTACTGTAAATGGAGATGGAACTCAAACAAGATCTTTTTGTTATATTGATGATTTAATTGATGCTATTTTACAGTTAATGAATTCTGAATACTCATATCCTATAAATATCGGTAATGATGATGAGGTTACTATTAATGAAATTGCAGGTTTATTAATATCTATTCTCAAATCACAATCGAAAATTATATATACTCAACTTCCAGAGGATGATCCATTAAAAAGGAAGCCAGATCTTTCACTTGCCAAAAAAATATTAAATTGGAATCCAAAAATTTCAAAAGAAGAAGGTTTTAAATTATTAGTTGAATATTATAAAAAAAATAATTTGATATGATTTTAGACACTGAAAATTTTGAAATTTTAGGAGTGAAATTGTTTTCTATTAAATCTTATAGTGATAATAGAGGTATATTTTCTGAAGTTTATCTATCAAAACTAAATTATCCTGAATTTAAAATTGAATATGTTCAAGAAAATGAATCTGTTTCTAATTATGGTGTTTTTAGAGGGATGCATTTTCAAAAAGGAAATCATTCACAATCTAAGTTAATTAGGGTTGTGAAAGGTAAGATAATTGATGTAGTTTGTGATTTAAGAAAGTCATCACCTTCATTTAAAAAAAATATTTTCATTGAGCTTAATCCAAATCAATTATTGTTTTTACCAAAAGGATTAGCTCACGGATTTTTATCAATTGAAGAGGATACCATTTTAAGTTATAAATGTGATAATTTTTATAATAAAGATTTTGAGTCTGGGTTTAATTTATTTAAAAGTAAAATAGATATAGATTTTCCAATTAAAAAAAATAAAATTATAATTTCAGAGAAAGATAACTTATTACCAAAGCTAGATAATTCATATATTTACGAAACTTTATGAAAGGAATTATTCTTGCAGGTGGAAAGGGAACCAGATTATATCCAATAACAAAAGCAATTTCTAAACAATTACTTCCTGTTTATGATAAACCTATGATATATTATCCCATTAAAACGCTTAGAAAAATTGGTATAAAAAATATATTGATAATTACGACTCCTGAAGATCAAATTTATTTTAAAAATTTACTTTTAAATAATGATGATTTCGATATAAATTTTGAGTTTAAAATTCAAAATAAACCTAATGGTATAGCAGAAGCTTTTATTATAGGAGAAAATTTTATTCAAAATGATGATGTTTGTTTAATATTAGGTGATAATTTATTTTTTAATTCAGAACTAATTAATAATAATTGTTTAGTTAAATCATCTAGAATATTTGTAAAAAAAGTTAAAAACCCTAATGTTTATGGTGTATTGGAGTTGCAAAACAAAAAACCAATTTTGATTCATGAAAAACCAAAAAAACATATAAGTGATTATATTGTTGTTGGAATTTATATGTATAATAATTCCGTAATTAATCAAGTAAAGAAACTTTCTCCTAGTAAAAGAGGAGAATTAGAGATAACAGATTTGAATAATCTTTATATTAAAAATAAAGATTGTGAAATTGTTTATTTAGAAAAAAATTGTGTTTGGTTTGATTCTGGAGATTTTGATTCTCTTTTAGTTGCATCAAAATATGTTAGTGAACATAATATTTCTTTGTAAATTGCTTGATAGTTTATTAAGATTGAATAATTATTGCATAAATTAAATTATGAAAAAATTTAAAGTTGGTATAATAGGAAATGGATTTGTTGGTGAAAGTCAGGCTTTTGCATTTAGTCCTACTTGTGATATAAAAGTTTATGATAAAGATCCCTTAAGATCTATGAATACTCTTGAAGAGGTGTTAAATTCAGACTTCGTTTTTGTTTGTGTTCCAACTCCTATGAAAAATGATGGCTCACAAGATTTTTCATTTATTAATAAAGTCTTTAAAGATTCAATAAAAGGCCCAATTTATATTATCAAATCAACAGTTTTACCAGGATCTACTAAATTATTACAAAGTAAATTTAAGGATTTGGATATTGTATTTTCTCCCGAGTTTTTAACAGAAAGAACTGCAAAATTAGATATGTTAACCCAAGCTAGGATAATTTTCGGAGGAAAAATTGAATTAACAAAAAAATGTGAGAATTTATTTGCTCAGAGATTTATGAATAGAACTTTTATTCATACTGATTCAACTACTGCAGAGTACATAAAATATATGAATAATAATTTTTTTGCTGCTAAGGTATCTATAATGAATGAATATTATAGATTAGGTAAAGTTATTGGTGTGGATTGGGAAAAAGCTTTGTACGGATTTGCTGCTGATCATAGAATTGGAGACAGTCATCTTC
>CACOFQ010000013.1 GCA_902626505.1 uncultured Marinoscillum sp. | reverse complement strand
TTTTATGGATGCTGGGATTGGCACTCTGCAGTCCATGGGCACTGGGCTATGGTGAAAATTTTAAAAGATTTTCCTGAAATTTCAGATAGGGATATAATTATTGAAAAACTTGATAATAATTTAAGTGAAATGAATTTGAATAAAGAGTTTGAATTTTTTAGTCAAGACTTTGCAAAAGGATTTGAAAGAACTTACGGATGGGCATGGCTTATGAAATTATATTCTGAGCTAATATCATGGGAAAATGAAAATGCACAGAAATGGGCTTTAAATATGAAGCCTTTAGTCAATCTATTAAGTGATAGAACAATAGAGTTTTTAGACAAACTATCAACGCCTTTAAGACCGGGAACTCATGCAAATACAGCTTTTTCATTTTCTCTAATGATTGAATATGCCACAATTGCAGAGGATGAAGAGTTAATGAGTAAAATTAAAGAGTTCAGCATAAATAATTTTTTAAAAGATAAAAATTGCCCTATAAATTACGAGCCATCTGGAACAGATTTTTTATCTCCTTGCCTGGCAGAAGCAAGCCTTATGTCATCAATACTGAATAAACAACAATTTAATGATTGGCTCTATAAATTCATTCCTTCTTTTAAAAAAGAAAGCTTTGGTAATATTATAAATCCCCCAGAAGTTCTTGACCCTGAAGATCCTGGAATTGGCCATCTAATAGGACTTATGTTTCATAGGGCATGGACATTAAAAGATATAGCTGAAAAGCTTAATAATAATTCCGATAAAAAGCTGTTAAAAACAATTGCAAAAAATCACTCAGAAAGTGGTTATAATATAATGTTTAAAAGTGGTTATGGCGGTGAGCATTGGTTAGCAACTTTTGCCATATATAATTTTTCAAAATAAAAATTATCTTTCTTTCTCTAGGTATACAGTTCCTAATATTTTATCCCTTCTCCTCACATAAGGAGTATTATAATATTCAACTGGAGTTATCTCATAGAAATAGAAATCTGTCTTAACAATTTCAGAGGTAAATGAGCTCATTCCATTCCAAATTTTATCGGAGGACTCTACTACTCCTTCATAAACCATTCTTTGATATCTATCAAAAATTTTCACCTCAAAACTTAAATCTTCTCTTAAGATATTCTCATATTTTATCAAGAAGAAGTCGTTAAAGTCATCACCATTTGGAGTAAAATAATTTGGTAGGTTATATATTGGATTTCTAAGATTATCTACATAGATATAAACTTTTCCTAAAACTTCACACCCTTCGTAGTCACTTACACTATATGTAATTGTATCGAAAGGTATAGGAGACTCATCAAAATTATAAGTTATAGTTCCATCAATATTTGATATGGCATTTCCAAAAGTTGGACCAGAAATGATTTTTACACTTGTAGTATCAATATCCGAATCAGGGTCAGAGTCGTTATCTAAAATATTTATAATTCTAGAGCTGGCAACAGTTCCATCTACAATTATTGAATCATCTTCTGTAATTGGACAATCATTTTCATAATTTATTATAATAGTGACTGTTGCTGTGTCATTACAATTAAGAAAAGCGTCATCAATGTCAGACAGAGTATACTCAAAAGTAATAATTTCAGGCCCAGGAGCTTGAATATCATCTGGTGCAGTATAAATAAATGTTCCGTCTTGATTCCAATTAAATCCACCTATCGAAGGATTATTTATTACATTAACAAGAAGTTCATTTCCTTCAACATCAAAATCATTAAATATAAGGGTTGAGTCAATTACATCACTTTCATTAATGTTAAATATATCATCGATAGGAACAGGACAGTCGTTAACAGGATTGATACATAATTTTACAGTAACTGTGTCACTATTTAGATTATTGTCATCTGTAACAAAATAAGTAAAAGAATCTGTGGTTGACTCACCACCATCATGTTTATAAATGAAAGTGCCATCAGTATTTAGTATAAACTGCTTAGCATGGAGTGGTTTATCTACAACAAATGTTCTTAAAGTTTGAGTTTGTCCAGGGTCATCATCATAGTCATTATATAAAATACCATCATCACGGAAAGCGATTATAAGTGAATCTCCTTCATCTATACAATCAAAAGAATCTTCAACCGCTACCGGAGGAGTATCTGGAACTGGTTCAATTCTTATTGTTACAGTGACAGTATCAGGAACAAGACATTCTCCATCATTCAATAAATATTTAAATTCGTCCGTAAAGTTTTCACTGTCATCATGTTCATAAGTAAAAGACCCATCAGATTTAAGATCCAAATCTCCAAATAAAGGTCCTGAATTTTGCAGGAGTGTAATTTCTAATATATCACATTGGTTTTTTTCTTCATCATTTGAGGCAACACCATTAGAAGGATCTATAGTTAATACATCTCCTTCGCTAACACCGCTATACAAGTCATCATTACCTATAGGACATTCATTTAAAATATTAATTTTTACTGTATCAGCAACCTGAGTAGTATCCTCTCCATCTGTTACAAAATAAGTAAACCATGTTTCATTAGGATCATCTGAGCAGTCATGATCATATACAAAAGTTCCATCATCATTTAAAACAAATGCACCAGTTAAAGAAGCATGCAACGAATCAGGAATAACTCTCATCACATCCTGGGGATCTGGATCTTGACAATAATTCTCAAGAATACCATTTGAAAGATCAGTAGTTAATACTTCATCTTCATTAACTGAATATTCAATAATATCAGGACAATCAGGAACTCTATTTAATATTTTTATACAAACTTCAGTTGGTTGAGAAAATCCAACTCCATCATAGGTTACATATGTAAAACACACCTCGTTAGGGTCATCCGATCCATCATGCTCATATGTGAATGAACCATCCGTACATATGCCACTAGCATTTGTAGAAGGGCATGTTAAATTTCCTACCGTAGGTAGTTTTGTGATGAAGGTCGTTAATTTATCATTTTCAGCGTCCGTATCATTAGATAATAACCCATTTGCGACGTCGACAACAAGAGTTCCTCCCTCATTAACTTCAAAGCTATCCTTCTCAGCAACAGGTAAATCATTGACAGGATTTATGATAATTATTGCTGTTCCTAAACTATCACAGTTATCTAGATCTAAAACTCTGTACTGAATACTATCCGTAAAAACCTCTTCTCCCCTATGAGTATATACTAATCTACCATCGGCAAAAACATTTCCATCTCCATTTTCAAAATTTGAAGAAGGCTCTTTCACAGCTCTTAATAAGTCTCCGTCGTCATCATAATCATTCAATAGAACCCCTGTTGTGTCAAGAGATCCACCCTCGTCAACATAAAAAGTATCTCTCACTGCTACTGGGCAATCATTTACATTCTCAATATTAATAATTATCCTACCGTAATCACTTTCACAGGAATCAAGAATATTATAATTTTTAGTTCCATCAGCATTATCTGTTACGTCAATAAATAAGTTTCTAATCCTATAGAGGATTGTATCTGAGTTTTGACTTCCATCGTGGGTATACGTAAAAGTACCCTCACGTTCCACAATTCCTCCATCTAGAGTTCCATGTGAAGGAGATCCATGGTAGCTAACATATATAGAATCTCCACCTCCTCTATCATCATTACTAAGTACTCCACAAAACTGATATGAGTTTCCTTCATCATACAAGTACGTACCATCTACCCATTTCCATCCTCCAAACTTAGGCTTAAAATATTGATCAGCTGGGTCTTGGTATAGTCCAATAAATACTGTTTCGGTTAATAAACTAGAAATAGCATCATTTTCTGCTTGGCTAGTAATGATTGCTAGGTATCCACCGGCATCCTCTGCCTCAGTTCTTGCAGTTTCCCAATCAAATTCTCGATTAGAAATAAAATATGTATGCCCATTATAAGAGAAGCCAGAAGACAAAGGTTGGTGATCTGTAACTGAATTTACTCCACTTTCCATTTCAAGTAAATACCTTTGTTTTGGAGTATTAGTAATATCATTCCATGTACCTGATGCATACATTTCTCCATAATCTTCAAGAGGTAGGTCATTTGGTTCATCATTATCCCAATTTTCGTATCCAGTACCATTTTCGTCATATACTGTAATGCATTCATCCCCTATTACGAGCTCTCCTCCTTCTTTGACAACATAAATATCATCTTCTGGTATTGGACAATCTGCTACAGGATTAATTGTAATAAAGATGGTAGCTGTATCTGTACAGTTTATATCATTATCATAAGCAACATATCTTATTGAGTCCTCTAATGTTTCACTACCATCATGAATATATTCAAAAGAACCGTCAGTATTTATTTTAATGGTACCGTTTACTGGCAAACCAGTTAATGCTGTATCAACTACAGCAGCATTTAAAGGGTCATTTTCTTCGTCAGTATCATTGATAAGTATTCCATTAGCAGCATTAATTTTTAATGTGTCACCCTCATCTACAGAATAGTAGTCATCGTCAGCGATAGGACAATCATTAACTTGCTTTACAATAATTTTAACTATATTTAATTTCTCACAAGGCCCATCTGATAAACCATAAACAAATTGATCCTCTGGCTGGCCTCCTACACCATTATGGATATAAGTAAAGGACCCATCTACTCCAACATCCACATCACCCCATGTAGCCTGTCCTGCAAGACTTGTAGATAAGCTATAATAAAGTTTTAACACATCGTCTTGTGATATTGTATCTCCTATAATATGCAAATCGTCAAAGCGACCAAAGAAGTTATTTCCAGCTAGAGATTTCCCAATAAACATTTTTGAGGATTTATTAGGAAGAGATGAATTATCGAGGTCATCAGAATAGATTTCTTCTCTATTTAGAAAAATCTTATAGTTATTTTCATTTTTAATCAAAGCAAAGTGGTACCATTCCCTTGCAATTATATCATCACTACTGACAGCAGATAATAATCTTACGCTATATGCATCTCCATTACCAATTCCTAATGCTAATTTTCCTCCTTTAATTCCTAATATCAATCCCTTCTCTTTGTCATCTATTGTAAAGTTTAAAAAATTGCCATCAATTGCAGGATCAAAAACATAAAACCATCCAGATATAGAATAATAATCTCTTTTGAGGTTTAAGATATCATCTTCAACTTCAACATATGATTCTGATCCATCGTATTGATATGAATTAAGCTGCCTTCTAAATCTATCTCTTTGGTACTGTGGCGGATTACTCCATTCGAGAGCAATAAGAGGCGATACACCCTTTGGATCTGGTACAGTAGGTTGTGGAGCAGAAATGGTATCAAGAGTTCCTCCCTTTAAAAACCCATCAAAATTATTAGGGCCTAAATCTTTTGCTTTCTTTACAGCCCAAATAGTTGGTATTGTACCTCCATCACCATCATCTGCAGGAATTCCAGGAATGGAGTCGTAATACTCGTTAAATGGATAATAAGCAATAAGATCCTCACTAATTGTTGGGTATGTACCCAAGTCTACATCAATGTTAGCCGCATCTAATCCACGACCCATTATTCCGGGTAATTTTAAATAAGATCCTTCAGAGCCGTTTGCAAGGCCTCTAACTATTAAGGTGTCTCCTTCATCGACTTCGTAAATATGATTAATTGGCTCTGGACAATCTTCAGCTTCAATTATATTTAAGTATACCGTAACTGTAGCGCAGGCATTTGGAGAATGAGGCAAATCCGTCATGTCATAAGTAAATTGATCTGCAGTTGTCTCACGGAACCCATCATGGATATAAGTAAATGATCCATCAGGGTAAATAGTATCTCCAACAATAATTCCATGGGCAGGTGGGGATGAAATACCCAAGAAAACTAACGAATCACCTTCCTCATCAAAATCATTAGAAAATACCCCCGTATATTCAGTGCCTGTTTTATTTAACATATACTCATTTATTCCAGTCGTTGTTTTATCAGCCGTGAAAGTACCATCTTCATTCAGAGTATAGTAATCTGGCAAACCCTCTCCACAAGCATTATCAGGACCAAATATTAACATAATTGAATCAACAGAACAGCATTCTTTATTTGTGGGATCCATAATGGACAATGTTGGATAGTCACAAGTTAATGTATAAATAACATCTCTTAATCCATTCGAGCCATCGTGCTCATAGGAAAAAGACCCATCTTTATTCACATCGACATCAACCGCGTGAGGAGGATAAGGATACTTAAAACTACCGTCATCATTATAGTAATGAGGATATAAAGAAATAGGGTGATCAGCCTCAAGTAGAATTTTTGTATACAACGAGTCATTCTCAGCGTCAGTATCATTATTCAATATTCCCGGAGCGCCTATTGCTAAAGTTCCCCCCTCATCCATATTTAGAACCCAAACAATACCATCCGAAGCATATACGAATAAAGTATCACCAGATGTAGCATCTGTATCAACACTATCAATCGATATAGGATTACCATTTTTATCATTGGGTAGCCTGTCAATATAGTCTTTAATTGAAGCTCCAGCAGTAAGACCGAGACTGTTATATCCGTTGAGTAATGTCTCTGGGCAGTCATTTCTTGGCATAATATCAAAAAAGATTGTATCTGCGTTTGATTCACAATAAGGATCTGTACCCCTATAAACAAAAAATTCTTGAGTATACTCTCCTCCACCCTGAACATATAACAAATTACCCGCAGAATCAATTTCAGCGTAACTTCCTAGTGAATCATGAGGATCATCCTCAATAAAATATTTTATCTCATCAAGATTAATATCATAATCATTATCACCAATCCATGGTTGACCATCAATAGAATTTATTCCATTTATAGGAATTCTAACTGTGTCGGTAAATCTGTCAGTATTCTCCCATATTCTGTATAAATCTTTCTCAATGACAGGACAGTCATTAATTAATATTACGACTCTAGCCTCTGTTTCATCGATTTGACCATTATCATAGATTATTGTCATTTTATAGGTAAACCCATCTTCTTTTGCAACTGGATCACCATTATGTTTATACTGGAAACTTCCATCTGAATTAAGTTTAAAACCATTTGGTCCTGAGGCGATTGCGTGAATAGGATCATCAACTTTGCTAGCTCTTATAGTTGCACCGGCAAATGTTGGATCATTAGCCAATAGACCCATTACATCTGAAATATCAATTCTCTGCCCAACAGAAACAACAAAAGTGTCATTAATTGCTTGAGGAGCAGTATTATTTATCTGAAATTCCATTATGTCTCTAGCCGTACAACCCGCACCATCCTCAACTTCAATTTCAATAATATCAGTTTTAGGTTGAATCCCAGATAAAAATCCTGCCGCGGTATATGTTAATTTTCCCTGTTCAGTAACTGTAGCTACACCATAGGGCGGTGTTGTCCCGTCATCTTTTGTTTGACTAATAATTCTATATTTTAAGATAGGATCTATACCTGCTCTTTCTTCTAAGTCAGTAGTATAACCATATAAATCAATATCTTCTACATCAAACTCATTAACTTTTTGTAAAAATCCTCTGAATTGTGGGCAGTCATTATCTGGTGTAACACATATCGTAACAATACCCACATCTGAAAAATCTTGCTCATCAAGCACTTCATATGAAAATTTATCTTCATTAGTTGGTGTTTCACTACCATTATGGACATACCTAAATGAACCATCTGGACAGATTTGATTTTCAATAGTTCCACAAAATACCCTACCGTGAGATGGGTATGATACTGGAATTGGGTTTACTCTTAAATCTTCACCTTGGGCTTCTGTATCATTTTTAAGGAGGCCGTCAGATGCATTTATATCTAAGGTTTTTTCAGCATCCGGAACATCTCTGTTTCCTGGATTAGATTTATTAGTATTACCTTCTGTAACACACTGAGAAGTATAATCGTCATCACCAGCTACAGGACCAATTTCATCATCTTCTATATCAATTCTTACAAGGACGGGAGCTCCAAAGGTTATATTTACGGATGGTGGAGTATCACTCCCATCAGTATTATTTAAGTATATGTAGAGCGATTCATTTGGATCCTCATCAGGATCATCTATAGAAGATATTTTAATTTGAACTAGTGTGTCACCAACTGGAATTGTGACAAGATCACCCTTATCAGATTCCCAATCTACTTCAAATGTTGCAGTTGATTGAGGTCTTTTATAATCTATTCCTAATTTTATTTCTTTATCAAAAGGCCTCTGTAAATAAGCAGTTAAAATAGTCTCCCCATTTTTTTCCGGAATAACAGCTCTGTCTGGTATACCATCTGCATCAGTATCTGTATTCTTGACAACATGAAAATCTACATATGAAGGATCGTTATCCTTAATGATAAGATTAATTGAATCTTCCTCAACAATTTTTCCAGTGCCTGAAGTTATGGAAGATATTTTTAAATAAAAGCTTTCAGCTAAATCCTCAAAATAAGCGTCATCACTAGCCTTTATTTTGAATGCTTCAAAATCGGTTCCCTGTCTAATTACACGAGTTGAATTTAACGAAACATCACTACTTTGAAAACCATCACCACTTCCAGAAATGGTAACAGATATATCTTCTGGAGCAGGCTCATTAAGTTCTATCCTAAATGCAAGTTCATTTTGTGTTTCTTCATATAGCGTATCAACATCAAAAGGAGCATCAACTTTTACAAAGCTTAGAAATAAGTCATCATCTTTAATCTTAACTTTCGCTGTACTTGGAGCAACAACAGTACCAGAAGAGATAGCAGTAATTTCTGCTATAATTTGTTCATCTAGTTCAACGTCAGAGTCATTAACAGTATTAATTGTTATCGTTCCCTCAGAATCTCCTGCTTTTATTCTTATGATATTAGGTGTTGCACTAGATGTATTATTTGTGATGGTATAATCATCATTAATATCTGCAGTTCCTGTAAAGGTAATAGTCACATCAATATCAGCAGTAGCTGCCGTGGATAATGAAACCTTAATTTCGGCTGAACCACCATTTTCAGCTATAACCGGAATATCTCTAGATATAGAAGCCTCAGGATCTGATGTTTGTGAAAAAGGAGAAAAAACTAGTGAAAAAAGGAGAAAAAATAAGGCGGTAAAATTTTTTTTCATCGTTAATTTGTAGAGATCTTCCAAAAATATAAAAGATTTAGTTGTAGTAAAAGAAAAACTCTTTTTTAAAAAACGAATGAAAATGGTAAAAATTTCATTTTTTATTAGCTAACTGACCACAAGCAGCGTTAATATCCTTACCTCTACTTCTTCTTAATCCTACGTTAACTCTTTTAGCATCTAAATAATTCATGAAGAGATCTGTATTTTTATCTGAAGATCTGTCAAACCCAAGACCATCTACAGTATTATATTCTATTAAATTAACTTTTGATGGAATATGTTTTGTGAACTTATAAAGATTTTCAGCGTCCTTTATGCTGTCATTTACTTCGTTCAGTAGGACATATTCGTATGTAACCTTTCTCTTAGTTTTAGAAAAATAATATTTTAATGCGTCCCTTATATCATCTAGAGAGTTTGATCCTCCTATTGGCATTATACTATTCCTTAGTTCTTCTGAAGCTGCGTGCAAAGATAACGCTAAATTGACTTTGACATTATCGTCTGCTAATCTTTTAATCATTTTTGCAATACCAGAAGTAGAAAGTGTTACCCTTTTATAAGACATCTCGAGACCCTCACTTGAGGTGATAAAATGAATAGATTTTATAACATTTCTATAATTTAGAAGTGGCTCTCCCATTCCCATGTACACGATATTTGTGAGAGGTAAATTATAAACTTCTTTACATTTATTGGCAATTGCCACCACCTGATCATAGATTTCTCCTGTAGATAAATTTCTTGTTCTTCCCATCGTCCCAGTAGCACAGAATTTACAGCTCAGCGAACAACCGACTTGAGAGGAGATACATGCAGTCATTCTAGTATTTTGAGGAATTAAAACACCTTCCACAAAATTTCCATCATATAATTTGAATCTCATTTTAATCGTACCATCATCACTTCTTTCTTCAAAGTCTTCAGTTATTTTATTAATACTGAAATTCTCATTAAAAATTTCTCTATTACTCTTAGATAGGTTACTCATTTGAGAAAAAGATGAAGAGAAATTATTCCAAAGCCAAGAGTAAACTTGATTAGAAACATAAGGCTTCATATTATTTTCTTGACAAAATTTTTTAATATCAACTAAATCAAGGGATCTTATATCTGTTTTCAATTCTTTTCTTTTTCTAAAAAGCAAAGATATTAAAAGCATATATTTATAAATTAAGTATTTTCGTTAAATATCATGATAGAAAAAATAATACAAAAAATAGGTAGTGTATGTTCTTGGCTATCATTTGCCCTAGTTATCTTAATTACTATCGATGTATTTCTAAGGTATATTTTTAATTTTTCCAGTGCCTCTCTTTATGAATTAGAATGGCATTTTTTTGCAATAATTTTTCTTCTCGGTTCATCAATAACACTTCAAAAAGATGAACATGTTAGAGTAGATGTTTTTTATAATAAATTTTCAAATAAAAAAAAGGATGTAGTAAATCTGATAGGAAATCTTTTTTTTCTCCTACCTTTCTCCATAATTATTTTTTATACTTCAATCCCATTTGTTGAAGATTCATTAATGATACTTGAGTCTAGTCCAGATCCAGGTGGATTACCATTCAGGTTTATAATTAAATCAATAATTCCAATATCATTTTTCTTATTGGCTGCCCAGGGTATAGTTAATATTATTAAAAACTTTAAAAATATAGCAAATGGATAGTTTACCAATTATTCTTTTTCTCTTAGTTTTTATTTTAATTCTGTTTGGCTATCCTGTTGCTCTAACTCTTGGAGGAATATCAATTATTGCTGGTTTGATTTTTTTCGATATTGATTTTTTTTATTTGGTATCGCTTAGGATATATGGCATAATGAACAACTTTGTTTTACTAGCTGTCCCCCTATTTGTATTTATGGGACTAACTCTAGAAAAATCAGGTATTGCAGAAAGACTTCTTGAGACTATGGCCATTCTATTTGGAAAGATCAAAGGAGGACTAGCTTATTCTGTTATAATTGTTGGAGGTATGCTCGCAGCATCAACAGGAATTGTGGGTGCCACAGTGGTAACAATGGGTTTAATTAGTTTACCAACTATGATAAAAAGAGGATATGACCCCAAACTTGCAACTGGAGTAATTGCATCATCCGGAACTCTGGGTCAAATTATTCCTCCATCTGTTGTGCTTGTTCTTTTGGGTAGTGTTTTAAATATATCTGTTGGAAATTTATTCATCTCAGCACTATTACCAGGAATAACACTCGTTTTCCTTTACCTTCTATATGTTATGTTGATAACATTTATAAATCCATCTCACGCTCCATCAATGCCAGAAAAAATTATCAAAGAATTTGGAGAAAAAACAAATTTCGTTAGTATTATAAGTGCTTTTTTACTTCCATTTATTTTAATTTTTGCAGTTTTAGGGTCAATTTTTTTAGGGATTGCTTCTCCCACAGAGGCAGCAGGAATTGGAGCTTCGGGGGCACTTATTCTAAGTTTTATACAAGGAGGTTTAAATATTAAAAAAATAAAAGAAATTTCAACAGAGACAACCAAACTTACATCAATAGTATTTATGATATTACTTGGAGCTACTTCTTTTTCTTTAGTATTTAGAGGGCTAGAAGGTGATAAAATTATAGTTGATTTAATAACATCTTCAAATTTAAGTCCTGAACTATTTTTAGTTTATATACTAATTACTGTCTTTATTGCAGGATTCTTTATTGATTTTATAGAAATTATTTTTATAGTTGTCCCAGTTATTGCACCAATACTTATTGCTCTAAATATAGATTTAATTTGGGTGGGTATAATGTTAGCAATTAATCTTCAGACATCTTTCCTAACCCCTCCCTTTGGGTTTTCATTATTTTATCTAAAAAGCGTTTCACCAAAAAATATAAAAACTACAGATATATATAAAGGGGTAATTCCGTTTGTCTTGATTCAGATATTATTTTTAGTTTATCTTTTCTTCAATCCAGAATTTGTATATATAATCCCGAAATTTTTAGACAGCTATAGTTCATAATATATTTTATCACTAACTGTTGACCAATCATCAAATGAAGTTTTGAATTTTTTGTATGCTTCAAAAATCTTTTTGCTTTTTGGGTCTTTCTCAATCATTTCACTTAAAACTTCATCAGTCTTTAATTTAAATGTTTCTAAGACATCTCTAGGGAATTTTCTAAGTTGAACTTTTTCCTCCTCAATTAATTTTTTTAAATAAATACTATTTTTAGAATCAAATTCACACTGCATCCAGATATTTAATGATTCTATTCCTTTCTTTATTATTTCCTGAAGATCATTTGGAAGTTCATAAAATTTATCTTTATTAACGATCATTTCTAATACGCCACCAGGTTCATGCCATCCAGGATAATAATAATATTTTGCAACTTGATAAAATCCCATAAGATAATCATGATATGGACCAATCCATTCAGTAGCATCTATAACACCTCTTTCCAGGTTTGTATAAATTTCTCCTCCCGCAACAGTTACAGCTGTTCCTCCTGCCTTAGATAATACCTTTCCCCCAAAACCGGGGATTCTCATCTTTAGTCCTTTTAGGTCATTGAAAGAATTAATTTCTTTATTAAACCAACCTCCCATTTGCATACTAGTGTTACCACCAACAAAAGGAATTAAATTAAATGGTTCATAAATTTCTCTATACAATTTGTACCCACCTCCCGAAATGATCCAAGAATTCATTTGTTTTGAGTTCATACCAAAAGGTACCGATGAAAAAAATTGTCCCGAAGGTATTTTACCTGCCCAGTAATAAGATGCCCCACTTCCCATTTCAATTGCCCCATTACTTACAGCATCAAAAGACTCAAGACTTGGAATTAATTCACCACCACCATAAACTTTAATTTCTAGTCTTCCTCCAGACATTTTATTAACCCAGTCTGAGAACATATTACACCCTTCACCAAGTACAGGCATATTAGGAGACCATGTAGTAACCATTTTCCATTTATATTTATTATTGAAATTTATGTTTACAGAACTTTCTTTAATTTCTTTATTATCAGAAATACAAGATGAAATACCTGAGACTCCAGCAATTGAAACAAGTGACTTTTCAATAAATTTTCTTCTATTAGATTTCTTAGCCATGGTTAATCATTTTTTTAATTTAAGGTAAATTAAGAAAAATATTTATTTGAAAAAATTTAGAGCTAAATTGCCGTTTTGCTGATGAAAAAAAAAGACCATAGCTTATTATTTATTTTCATTACGATTTTTATTGATATTACTGGGTTAGGAATAATTATTCCTGTTATCCCAGCCCTTATTTCTGAACTAATAGATGGCACAATCAGTGAAGCAGCAAAATATAGTGGCTGGCTTATGTTCTCTTATGCGTCTCTACAATTTCTTTTTGCCCCGATTTTAGGGGGGTTAAGTGATCAGTATGGTAGAAGACCTATTATCTTATTATCTCTCTTTGGTTTTGGAGTTAACTATCTTGTTCTTGCATTTGCTCCAACTATTACCTGGCTGTTTCTTGGTAGAATTTTTCAAGGTATAATGGGAGCAAGCTTAACCACAGCATCTGCATATATTGCAGATATAAGTTCTCCAGAGAAAAAAGCACAGAATTTTGGGTTGATTGGGGCCGCATTTGGACTTGGGTTTATATTAGGCCCAGTTATTGGAGGGTATTTAGGTCAATTTGGATCAAGAATTCCATTTATAGCCGCTGCTATTTTTACACTTTTTAATTTGATTTATGGATATTTTATTTTGCCAGAATCTCTGAAAAAAAATAATAGAAGAAAATTTGATATTAAAAGAGCAAACCCTGTTGGAACGTTATCATCTCTTAGAAGATACCCGATAATCTCTGGTCTATTAATTTGTATTGTATTATTTAATGTTGCTCAACATGCTACACATAGCACGTGGACTTTTTTTACCATCGAAAAATTTAATTGGGGAGAAGACATAGTCGGATACTCACTTGGTTTTATTGGGCTTCTTGCAGCAATTGTACAAGGTGGGCTAATAAGAATAATAATCCCAAAATTAGGGAATATTAATAGTGTGTATTTTGGTATGATATTTTATATCATAGGTTTGACCTTGATATCATTTGCAGGAGAAGGATGGATGATTTTTGTTTTTGCCATACCTCTTTCCTTAGGTGGTATATCAGGACCAGCATTACAAGGTATTATGACAAATAATATCCCTGATGATGAGCAAGGAGAATTTCAAGGGGGTATGACTAGCCTAATTAGCTTAACTGCAATTGTTGGTCCACTTCTTATGACTAACTTATTTTCATTCTTTACAGGAGAAAATACTTTATATTATTTTCCTGGTGCACCATTTATTCTTGCGGCAATATTATCATTATTTGGATTAATAATTGCAATTAAGTTTTTATCGAAAACTAAAATTAAATATTGATCCAGTAATTTATTTTGAATGCAAATGATCTATTCTTTAGATCAAGGAATAAAGGGTTTTCTGCATAGTAGTTATCAGTATAAACTATGAATATATCAGATAATGGCTGGAATCTCCACTGAAATCTTGCGTTAAGGTTTATATTATCAATTTGATTATTGTACTGTAGGTATGTACTAAAAAATAAATCTTTAGAGAAGCTAACATTAATTTTTGAATTAAGAGAAAAGAAATTTGCATTAGAATATGGTAAAGGGAAGTCTAAATCATTAAACTGAGATCCAAGTGAAATGTTTAAAAATGGTGGGAACTTGTATGTCAAGGTTCCTCCAATATTTTTAATATTACCATTAAAAAACTGACCAATCTTTCCATTTAGCCTAACAGAAAAAACTTTTCTTTCAGATGATCTATAATAAAATGTGTGATTTATATAATTGTAATCAGATAATGCAGCTAGTGGA
The DNA here is from genome assembly GCA_902626505.1 of uncultured Marinoscillum sp. Lineage (GTDB taxonomy): Bacteria > Bacteroidota > Bacteroidia > Cytophagales > MED-G16 > MED-G16. The sequence continues at coordinate 25,517 of CACOFQ010000013.1, read as the reverse complement.
ACTCCATCGGATCTAGATGGGTCAAAGTCATATAAAAGTTTTGTATAAAGTATGTTAGTTTTTAATACTAAATAAGCTGATGATCTAAATCTTAGATTATAGTCTATGTCTATATCATAATCCGTAAGTCCATTAATTTTATTTCGATAAAATTCATAATCAATACCAGGACCATGAGAATTTAACGAGTTATTTTCTGGAAGAAATTTATATTGAAAAGAAGGGCTTAAAAAAACATAATCTTTACGTGGGACGAAGCCTACCTCGGGATTAAAATTTTCTCCCACCCCATAAAAATAAATATTTGTCTCAAAATTTCTTTCTTCATAAGCTGCATTTATACCATAAGAGTTAGATTCTGATAATGATTCATTTTCTAAGGACTGATGATAATATAATTCAGATTTAAATTTGGTGTTATTAGTTTGAAGCTTAGACTCAAATCCAAAAACTCTATTAAAATTATCCAAATCATGAGCATACTCATTAGACTTATCATTGAAGAGTGATTGTTTATTTATTAAAAATGCAGAAACTTTTGAGTTTTGTAGAATATTTTTTTCTAGAACAGCCATTCCATAATTATATGAAGGAATACCACTAGATGAAAGTTTGGCTGTCTGCATATTTAAAACCCCTATCCTCAGTCCATCATTGATTTTTCCAGATAGTTTTGCACCAAAAAGTATTGGATTCTGGACATATTGGCTTGTTGTAGTATCTCTAGCAATACCAATTCTTCTTGTGAACATTGGTCTAGCTTCTCTAGAACCTAAATTTGAAAAAAGATCACCATTATCTGTAAAAAACTCTCTTTTTTCAGGTAAAAAAAGTTCAAATCTTGTGAGGTTAGTTCTCTGTTCATCAACTTCAACTTGAGAAAAATCTGGGTTAATTGTTAAATCTAGATTTAAAGAAGAACTAAGAGCTAGCTTCATATCTAGTCCAGCATCAAAATCTGAATCTTTTTTTGGTTCAGAAATTTTACTTCTAATTCCAGAACCAGATAAATATGGAATTAAAACAATACTTTGTGAAGATTTCTCAAGCGGAAACTCGAATTCCAAAATTCCAGTAGTTGATAAATTAACAGGAGAAAAGCCTAACTGTATTGGTGCCCATATAGATCCTTCATCAACTTTACTATTACCTCTATGAGAATTAAAATTCCATGTTTTTGATCCTGTTTTATACCGGATTGAATTAAAAGGGATTTTAAATTCTCCAGTCCAATATCCATCGATTATCTTAGCACCAGAATACCACTTTGTATTCCAGTTAATATTAAAAGATCCTAATCCCCCTCTGCTACCACCTCCAGAACTAAAATTACCCTCTCCACCATTTGAGAGAAGAGCCTCTCTTTGTATATTGTAAGGAGATAATCCAAAATTGTAACCATTGGTTTCATCTTGGAATGTATCAAAGGTGAAAGATATATAATCTGTAGAGCCTCCAAAAAAATCTCTTTTAAGATCTCCTAATATAAATTTCTTATTAGAGACATCTTCCATTTTTGCGAAAATGTAAAGAAATTTATTATCGTAGGCCACTCTAAATTCAGTCTCGAGTTCAGCTGATACTGTATCTCTAGGGAAATACTGAACAAAATCAGAAGAAGGGATTGCTTCGGACCAAAATGACTCATTCATTTCACCATCTAATACTATTTCTTTATTAACCTTTTTAGCAAATATTTTTCTTTTTTCAGAATTTGAAAATAGGTTGAAGTTTAGGAAATAAAATGAAATAAGTAAAAGTAATCTATATAACATATTTTATAGCTTACGTATTTAGATGCTTGTAGTTAATAAATCTTTCTTAGATATTATTTTTTGAAAAGATCAACAAAGACAGGAGTTGCAACAAAAATGGAAGAATAAGTTCCAACTATTATTCCAATAAGTAATGCAAATGAAAACCCACTTAGAGATGGACCCCCAAAAAGAAACAGGACTAATACAACAATAAATGTGGTCATTGAAGTAATTAAAGTTCTACTTATTGTTTTATTTATGGACTCATTAACAACTGGTATAATTTCACTACCCGCTTTTATACCTAGATTCTCTCTGATTCTATCAAAAACTACTACAGTATCATTAATTGAATAACCTATAATGGTAAGAAGGGCTGCTATAAAAACTTGGTCTATTTCGTATGAGACTCCAAATAAATTTGCAATTGAAAAAGCAGAAATTACAAATAATGTATCATGAAATAGAGCAAAAACGGCACCAGTTGAAAATTGCCATCTTCTAAATCTTATTAGGATATAGATAAAGATTGCTATAAGAGCTATTAAACCAGAATAAAATGAAGAATTTTTAATATCATCGGCAATTGTTGCGCCAACTTTAGATGAGCTAGATATTGTAAAGTTATTTTCCCCAACCATAGTATCATCTTCTATAAAGCTTAGAGAGGTTATATTCTCTAAACCACTAACCAACTTATCTTTGACATTAATATCCGCATTATCTGAATCATCATTAATTAAATAAGATGTAGTTATTTTTAAGATGTTATCTGCACCAAATGTTTTTACCTCAACTCCCTCATTATCAAACGATTGTTGTAATCCAGATTCAATTTCAGATGGAACCTGAGCATTGTTAAAGGTTACTACATATGATCTACCCCCTTTAAAATCAACACCTAGAGTTAAGCCTTTAATTATAAGTGATACTAGTCCAATTGAAATAAAAGTAATAGAGAAATAATATGCAAGTTTTCTTCTACCAAGAAAATCAATTTTTAATGATGTAAGGAGATTTCTAGAGAATGGAAAAGAAAATTTCAATGAACTTTTATCTCCCTTACGGCTAAATCTTTCTACAACTACTCTAGTAATATAAACTGCAGAGAAGAATGAACATATAATTCCTATAATTAAGGTAATTGCAAAACCCTTTACGGGACCTTGACCTAAATTGTATAGTATTAGCCCTACTAATAAAGTGGTGAAATTGGCATCTATAATTGAAGTAAATGCCTTATTGTATCCATTAGAAATAGCTTGCTTTAAGTTTGCTCCATTTCTTAGCTCTTCCTTAATTCTCTCGAAAATTAACACATTAGCGTCAATAGACATACCAATAGTAAGTACAATCCCCGCTATACCAGGTAGAGTTAAAGAGGCAGATAATTGAGCTAATATCCCGAGAATAAAAAATATGTTAAAGAATAAAGCAAGATTAGCAATTAAACCACCACCCGAATAGTAAAACACCATAAATACCAAGACAATTACTAGACCAGACATTATTGATTGAAATCCTTGATTTTGAGCAACTTTTCCAAGTGTAGGCCCTATAACTACATCCTCAACAATTGTTGTTGGTGCAGGCAAAGTACCTGCTTTTAAGATATTAGCTAAATCTTGAGCCTCTTCAATTGTAAAATCACCTGTAATTTGTGAGTTTCCATTTGGAATTTCATTTTGAACAAAAGGAGCAGAGTATACATAGTTATCAAGCACAATTGCAACTCTTCTACCAATATTAGTTGAAGTTAACCTTCTCCAGTTTTTTGCACCAGAAGAATTCATTTGCATTGAAATAGATGGTCTAGCACTTTGATCTAAATCCTGTCTAGCATCAGTTATAACTTCACCAGTTAATGGTGCTTTACCACCTCTTGATGTTTTAATTACAAATAATTCAAGAACCTGATCACTTGGATCTGCAGTATCTTCAGTAGGTTTTACTGCCCATAAAAATTTGATTGAATTTGGTATTAATTGTTTTACGTTTTGATCATTTAATATAGAATTAATGGACATTGTGTCTTCAAGGTTATAAAATAATCCTCCAAACTCAGATCTAACATTCGATAATAATGGTGATGAAGAAATAGTTTCTGAAACATCATTTTCATCTTCCGAGATCTCATTTGATTCTGATATATCACTAGAATTACCTGAGAGTAGTGACTCTAAATCTTCAGATTGTGATGTGCTTTGTTCCTCATCTGAATTACTATCAGTAGGAACATTAAGTATATTTTGGGTCACTGCAAATTGATCAATTATTTGTAAAGTTTGAATAACTTCATTTTCACTAGCTTCAGCAACTTCCCAAAATTCAAGCTTTGCTACACCTTGTAACAATTTCCTAACCCTTTCAGGGTTATCAACACCAGGTAATTCAATTTGAATTCTACCTGTTCCTTGCAGCCTCTGAATATTAGGTTGTGATGTACCAAATCTATCAATTCTTGTTCTTAAAATATTAAAGGACCTATCAATTGCTCTTTCGACCTCTTCATCAATAATATCTAATATTTCTGAATCTGATGAATCAAATCCAATTCTACCTCTGTTTGAAACAGTAGCAAAAATTTGAGAAAGATTCTTTTGTGGAGCTAAGTTTTGAAATTCACTATAAAATTCAGAGATAAAATTTAATTGAGTTCCTTTAATATTTTCTTTAGCATTTTTAATAGCATTTAAAAAATCTGGGTCCTGACTATTTGACGAGAGTCCTATGAGAATATCAACAGGAGATACTTCTAATGTTACGTGCATACCACCTTGAAGATCCAAGCCAAGGTTTAACTCAGACTCTTTTATTTCTTTAAATGTAAAATCAGATACAAGATTATAAACTGGCTTATTCCAAATAGAGTCTAAATATTTTTGTTTTTTCTTGAAATCTATATTACCATTTTCATCTCTAGATATTTCAGTGGCATCATCTTGAATCTGTTGAGACACAAATGTAAACTGCAGATAGTATATGGAAAGAAATGATATTACTATCGTTAAGAAATAAATTAGACCTTTATTTTTCATATATATTTTAAAAAATCAGTTGACAAAAGTATTGAAATTAATGGAAATTAACTAAGAGGTAAATTAATTATTAATAATACCACTTTCTTTTTTAATATATTCAAGAATAGCCTCAGCAGCAGATAAATCATTTTTATCATTTTTTATGATTAAATCAGCTTTTTCTTTAAATGGGAGAATAAATTTATTATAAGCTGGAATTACATGATTATTATATTTGTATAACACATCAGATTTATCATAACCCCTTTTTTCATGATCTCTTTTTATTCTTCTATCAATCATAATACTCATATCACAATCAATAAATATTTTTTTGTCAAAAAATTTAGAAATATTTGGATCATTAAATAGAAATAAGCCTTCAACAATTATTACTGAATTTGGCTCAACCTTAATTAAATTCGGTTTAATAGAAGGATTGTTAAAAGTATATTCTTTTCTTAAAATTGACTTTCCTGATTTAATTTTAATTATGTCAGCAATTAACTCATTTTGGTGGAAAGAAGAAGGTAGATCAAAATTGTAATTTCCAAGTTTATCTTTCTCTTGGTGTTCTCTTAATTTATAATAATTGTCCTGATAAATAACTGATAGAATTTCTGACCCTAAATTTTTTTTTAAAAATTTAACGATAAATGATTTTCCTGATCCGCTTGATCCACATATTCCAAATAACTTACTTTTCATAAGAATTTAAAAATTTAATCAGTTTTTGAACTGCTTTTGATCTATGTGAAATTAAATTTTTTTCTTCAATTGTCATCTCGGAAAATGTTTTATTATATCCAAATGGAATAAATATTGGGTCATAACCAAAACCTTTTTCACCAGATTTTTGTTCAGTTATTGTTCCTGGTATTGATCCTTCAAAAAAATGTTTTCTATTATTGATTATCAAACAAATTACCGTTTTAAAAGTCGCAGATCTACTTTTTTTATTTTCTAAACTTTTTAATACTAAACTAATATTTTCTTCAGAGTTACTATTTTCGCCAGCAAATCTAGCAGATTTTACTCCTGGTAAGCCGTCAAGGGAATCAATAAATAATCCAGTATCATCAGAAAAACAGTCAATGTTAAACTTATTATTAATAAAGTTTGCTTTCAAAAAAGCATTTCCTTCTATTGTATTCTCAGTCTCAGGTATATCATCAAAAAAATTAAGATCGTGAAGAGAAATTATCTTAAATGAAAATAGTAATTGCTGAATCTCCTGTAGTTTATTTTTATTTCCTGTTACAAAACAGATTTGTTTCATTTTCTAATTTTAATCAGATTTATATCAAATATTAGAATTGAATTTTCAGGGATCTCTGGAGTGTTAGTATTACCTGATTTCCCATATGCATTTCCTGAAGGCATTAATATTTTAACTGAGCCTCCTTCACTTATCCTACTCAATGACACCCCTAAAGTACTTTTAAAATCAGATAATTGAGCAAGGTAGCCATGATCTGAAACTACAGGGAAAAAGCTACCAATTCCATTGAAAGTATATACAATAGGCGCATAATATTTTGTCTCGTCATAATAACCAATATTTTCTGCTAGAGATTGAATATTTGTATCAAAAATGACTAAATCTATAGAATCATTTGAGAAGAAAATGGAGTCATTAGTATAATATCCTGCAATATGAATACTAACTAAATCACTTGTCTCGGGAAATAGAATATTTTTTCCATTATCTAATATTGAATAAAAAACACCAGATTTTGTTGTATCAACATAATTTATTCCTTCAGACTCCAAATAAGAATAGATAAGTGAAACATCAGTATCTCTTTGGTTTAAGGAATCAATTTCCTCTTGAACAGGGTCATATACATCAATATATATTTCTTCTGTTGAACACGATAAAATAATAAGTAATAAAAAAAAAATAAAAATTCTCATCTATCTTATATCTAACAATTTTATTCTAAAAATAAGAACCGAATTTTCAGGAATTGAACCACTAGTCGTAGTTCCATAAGCTAAACCAGAAGGAATTATTAATAGAATAGTACCTTCTTCATCAATTAATGGGACTCCCAACTCCCATCCTTGAATAACTTCATTTGAGCCTAGAATAAATTCGAAAGGTTGATTTGTGTAACTTCTATCAAATTCTAAACCATTTAAAAGTTGACCAACATATTCTACATCTAACGTATCACCATTCTTAGGAAAACTTGAATTACCTTCCTCTAAAATTTTGTAATGTAGCCCATTATCTAAAGATTCAAAACCTTCTAAATTATTTTCATTTAGATATCCCTGAATCCTTTCTAAATCTAAATTAAATTGTTCTTGTTTTGTTCTTGTTACAACAATATTTTCATCCGTACAAGAAAAAATTGATATGATAACTAAGAAAATTAAAAAACGCATAAAAGTTTAATAATCTAAAACTTGAATTTCAAAAATTAAAATTGCGTTAGGGGGAATGGCTCCTCCAGCTCCTGAAGATCCATACCCTAAAGTGCTTGGGATATAAAGAGTTCCCGATGCTCCTTTATTAAAATATGTTATTCCTTCGTCCCATCCACGAATTACCATACCTTGTCCTAATTGAAATGAAAATGGTTGATTTCTGTCTAATGATGAGTCAAATTTCTCACCATTTAGAAGCATTCCAGTATAATGTACAGTTACATTATCACCAGCTGCTGCATTATCACCATTTCCTTTTTCAGTAATTACATAATGTAAGCCACTTTCTGATTTCATGGCGTCTATATTATTCTCTTTTAAGTAATTCTCAATTAATTCTAAATCAATTGATAATTGGTTTTCATTTTGTTGTTCCATTTCTTGTTGCATTTTTTCATATTGAACTCTTTGATAATCTTCAAACTCACTTTGAGACATGACATCTTGTACACCTGTATAAAAGCTAATTAATTTATTTTTAACTGAATCAGGTACTTCCACAGATTGTGGTGCATTTTTAAAAAATTGTTCAGTAGTTAATTGAAAGAAGACACTATCTCCTTTAACTAAATTATCAATAACTTCATAAATTATACCATTATTTTCCCAAGATGAATCTTTTTGAAGAACTACTGGATCATTTCCAACTTTATTCAATAATTCATTCCCATCATAGTCAAAATATTGAAGATTGATCATTACTATCTGCCCATCTTTAATCTCTTCTCCATTCCCATTTTTAAAATACTTAAGCTCAATCCCATTATCCAAAACTTTCTCTTTATCAACACAGGAAATTAGGATAAATATTAGAGAAATTAGATAATTAATATTTTTCATAATTTAATAATTTAATTCTTTAGAATAATTTGAAATATTTTCCAAAAATTTCTTCAAAGCTACTGAAAGTTTATCTTCTAAACTTCCACCAGCAGCATTTTTATGTCCTCCTCCATTAAAATATTTTCTTGCAAACTGATTAACTGAAAATTTACCTGATGATCTAAATGAGAACTTTATTCTTTCCTTGGTCTCAATAATTAAAACTGCCATATTAACATTTTCTATTGAAAGAGCATAATTAACTAAACCCTCAGTATCTCCTTTTTTAAAATTATGATCTAACAATTCTTGTCTTGAAAGTGCAATATAAGCTACATTACCATTAGAGGTTAACTCTAATTTTTCAGATAATGCATATCCCAGTAGTTTTAATTTATCAAAAGAATTAGAGTCATATATTTTTTTGTTTATATAATTTGTGTCAACACCTTTATCTAAAAGACTTGCAATAACTGTATGGACTTTAGGTGTAATTGAAAATTTAAATGATCCGGTGTCGGTAAGAATTCCGGTATATAAGGCTTCGGCTATTTTTTTGTCAATTAGTTTAGGGTCGATATAAAATAAAAAATCATAAACTAGCTCAGCTGTTGCAGAGACGTTAATGTCATGAATCTTGAAATCATAAAACTCATCAGGTTCTAGATGATGATCTATAAGAACTTTTTTTGCACTTGAGTCAGAGATTAAGTCTCCTAGTGAATTAATTCTTTCTAGATTATTAAAATCCAAGCAAAAAATAATTGAGGCTTCACTTATGAGGTCTGCGGACTCCTCTTTTGAATTAGAAAAATTTAGAATTTCATCTACATTGTGCATCCACTTTAAAAAATCTGGAAAATCGTTTGGCACGATCACATTCACCTCATGCCCCATATTTATCAAGTAATTATAAAGCGCTAATGAAGATCCAATCGCATCTCCATCAGGATTTACGTGAGTTGTTATTACAATCTTATGTTTATTACTTATTAAATTTTTGAGTTCTTTCATTTCAATTTATTGGCTTGCAAAACTCCATATTTTTATTGAAAACAAAAATTAATTAAGAAATTAAGAGCTCTTTTTATTTTTTTTAAAACAATATTATATGTTTGCAAAAAAAATATGAGTGGAATTAGAACATTTACTATCATAAAACCTGATGCTTTTGAAGCATCTTACACAGGACCAATTATTGAAAAAATTGAAGAGGCGGGATTTAAAATCCTGAATATGAGACTTGAAAGATTAGATCAGAATAGAGCTGGAAAATTTTATGAAGTACATAACGATAAACCGTTCTTTGAAAGATTATGTAATTACATGTGTTCAGGTCCAATTGTTGTTATGGAACTTGAAAAAAGTAATGCCGTAGAAGACTTTAGAAAATTAATTGGCGCAACAAATCCAGAAAATGCTGAAGAAGGAACAATAAGAAAATTGTATGCCACCTCAATAGAAGCTAATGCAATTCATGGGTCAGATTCTGATGAAAATGCTTTGAAGGAAATTAATTTCTTTTTTACTTAATTTTTTAAAATCCAAAAATTATTTAATCCATTTCCCATAGAAAGTTTGATTTTTGAATCTTGAATTAATTCTAGAATAGCTAAAAAATTATAAATCACTAAAATTTTTAATGGGTTTTCTTTAATCAAATTAGAAAAAGAAATCTTTGATTTAGAATTCAACATATTTATTAAAAATTTTTTTTGCTCAGAAATTGAATATGGATATCTATATATTTCATGATTAGGTCTATTTTTTTCTTGTTTGTATTTATCAAGTGCGTTCTTAAAAACCACTAATAATTTATATAGATCTATATCCTGAAGTTCTGTCTCTACTTTTGCTCTTTCGCTAATCACATTTATTTCAGACAATAAATTTCCTCTTGAAACTTTTTCTTGTCTGTTTCTTTCCATTAATGACAAATCATCTATAACAGATTTATATTTCTTGTATTCAATTAAATGCTCAACTAATTCATCTCTAGGATCAATCTCATTACCTTCTTCATCTACAGAAAGTCTAGGTAGAAGCATTCTAGATTTTATACGCATTAATGTTGCTGCAACGACAATAAATTCGCTAGCAACTTCAATATTCATTTTTTCAAGTTCAGATATATATTCAAAAAAATCATTTGTGATTTCAGATATTGGAATATCCATAATATCTAACTCATCTCTTTCAATAAAAAAAAGAAGTAAATCAAATGGACCTTCAAAAAGGGGTAGTTTTATTTCATAACTCATTAAAAAATGATAAATATTATTGAATTAAAATAAAATTAATACTTTATAATAAAATTAATAGATTTATAAACCAATAAATGAAAAAAAGAGTATAAGTATTGCGTATCATTTATGAATAAAACAACATACAAGATCCTAGATAAGATAAATCTTCCTAAAGATTTGAGAAAACTAGATAAAAAAGATCTAGATAATGTATGCGATGATTTAAGGAATTTTATCATTAACTCAATCTCTGAGAATGGCGGTCATTTTGGTGCAAGCTTAGGCGTGGTTGAGCTTACAGTTGCAATCCACTATGTTTACAATACCCCTACAGATAAATTAGTTTGGGATGTAGGTCACCAAGCATATGGTCACAAAATACTTACAGGAAGAAAGGAAACATTCCATACCAATAGAGTTTATAAAGGGTTGTCAGGATTCCCTAAAATTTCAGAAAGTGAATACGATACTTTTGGAGTAGGTCATTCCTCTACATCTATTTCAGCAGCATTAGGGATGGCAATTGCAGCAAAAATAGATGGAGATATAAATAGACAACATGTTGCTGTCATTGGAGATGGTGGTATGACTGGGGGAATATCATTTGAGGGAATGAACCATGCCGGTGATACTGATGCAAATCTCACAATAATTTTAAATGACAATTGTATGTCAATTGATCCAAACGTTGGTGCTTTAAAGAAATATTTAACAGATATATCAACATCACAAGCTTTTAATAATATTAGAGATGATATATGGAAGGTTCTTGGAAAATTAAAAACAATCGGTGAAAGTGCTAGAGGAGTAGCAAAGACTGTTGAAAAAAGTTTAAAATCTTTTGTATTAGATAATTCTAATTTATTTGAAGCTTTAAACCTCAGGTATTTTGGGCCAATTGACGGACATGACGTAAATCATCTCGTAAAAACATTAAACGACTTAAAGAAAATTCCTGGACCTAAGCTTCTTCATTGTATAACAAAAAAAGGTAAAGGTTATTCTTTGGCTGAAAAACATCAAACAAAATGGCATGCTACTGGTAAGTTTGATATTAAATCAGGAAAAAGTCTAGCTTTAAAAAGTGACAAGAAAACGCCACCGAAATATCAAGATGTTTTTGGTAACACGATCGTAGAATTAGCTGAAAAAAATAAAAAAATTGTTGGTGTTACTCCGGCTATGCCTTCTGGTTCCTCGTTGAATATTATGATGGAAAAACTTCCAGAGAGAGCCTTCGACGTAGGAATTGCTGAACAACATGCTGTTACATTTAGTGCAGGGCTAGCTACACAGGGTATTATACCTTTTTGTAATATTTACAGTACTTTTATGCAGAGAGCTTACGATCAAGTTATTCATGATGTATGTATTCAGAATTTACCTGTAATTTTTTGTTTAGATAGAGCGGGAGTAGCTGGGTCCGATGGACCAACCCATCATGGTGCTTATGATATAGCATATATGAGATGTATTCCTAATATGATAGTATCTGCACCAATGAATGAATCTGAACTTAGAAATTTAATGTACACTGCTCAACACACAAACAAAAACCCATTTACAATAAGATATCCAAGAGGAAAAGGAGTACAAATTGACTGGAAAACAGAAATGGAGCTCATTGAAATAGGCAAAGGAAGAACAGTTTGTGAGGGTGAAGATATAGCTATTCTATCGATTGGTCATATTGGAAACTATGCCTCAAAGGCAATACATAAATTAAATGAAAATGATATTTTTCCTTCTCATTATGACATGAGATTCGTAAAGCCTTTGGATGAAGATTTATTACATCAAATTCTTAAAAATCATAAGTATATCTTGACAGTAGAAGATGGATGTATAATCGGTGGTTTTGGCTCTGCAATTATCGAATTTATGGCAGATAACAATTATAAAAACTCTATTCAAAGACTAGGAATACCCGATAGAATTATAGAGCATGGTTCCCAAGATGAACTTTATAATGAATGTTATTATGATGATAAGGCTATTTACGATTTCTGCAGAAAAATGCTAGATCATCAAGGTAGCATATACGAAGAAGTTACTATTTAAGTATTTAATAATAAATCAAGTTCATTTACAAATTCATAAACCTCTTGATAAGAGTTATAAAGAGGAACAGGTGCAACCCTTAAAACATTAGGTTTTCTAAAGTCAATCACAAACCTTTTATTAAGTTCTCTAAATATCTCTTCTGAGTTATTATGAAAGTATAGGGATAACTGAGCTCCTCTTTTAGAAGGTTCTTTAGGTGTGATAATTTTAAAAAAATTAGAATAATTATTGATACTAATTAATCCATCATATAAAAACTGAGTTAATGATTTTGATTTGTTAAAAACCTTTTCAATACCAACTTTTCTAAAAACTTCTATCGATGCAAGATGGATATCCATTAAAATAACCGGAGGGTTACTTATTACCCAACCCTCAGCAGTATTATCTGGATCATACTCTTTTTTCATTTCAAATCTTGTAGACAATTTATTTCCCCACCACCCCTCTAATCTTAAAATGTTTTTATTTAAATGTTTAGAGTTTATATAAACTCCAGAAATTCCTCCAGGACCTGAATTCAAATATTTATAACTACACCAAGACGCAAAATCAACACTAAGATCTCTAAGATTAATTTCAACATTTCCAATTGCATGAGCAAAATCTATACCTAGAGTTATATTGTAAGCTTTACATTTTTCTGATATTTTTTTTAAATCTAACTGCTGACCTGTGTAATATTGAATTCCAGGTAATAAGACAAGCTCTAAACTATCCTTATTTTTTTCAATAACCTCAATTATTTTATTCTCATCTATAATTTTATTTTCTGACTTGATTAATATCAGTGATGAATTATCTAGTTCATTAAGTTTTAGGTGTGAGTTAACTACATATCTGTCCGATGAAAAAGCATTATCCTCTATAAGGATTTTATTTCTTGACTTAGTAGGATTAAAAAATGAGACCATAAGAAGATGAAGATTTACTGTCAAAGCATTCATTATAGCAATTTCAGATGATCTGCACCCCAAAAAATCTTTTAGAATAAACTTTATTTTATCTTGAATTTCGATCCAAGGATAATCTCCAGAAAAGTGAGATTCAACAGCATAATTTTTCCACTGAGTTAAATGTCGATTAATTTTATCTTTAACTGATTTATGTTGCAATCCAAGAGAATTTCCGCAAAAATAGATTTTATCATCTTCAATCCCCTCTCCGTACTCAAATTCATTTTTTACCCAAGAGATTTGATCTTGAGAATCCATTTTTAAAGCATCCTGTTTTTTCATATATTGAATATAAATAAATAAAAAAGAAATTATGAATCTTTCATTAAAAGGTAAAAGAGCAATTGTCTGTGGAAGTACTCAGGGAATAGGAAAATCCATTGCTTTAAAGTTAGCTGATCTAGGAGTATCTATAACACTAATATCTAGGGATGAGAAAAAATTGAAAGAAACTCAAAAAGAACTAAATCTTATTGAAAAGAATGATCATAATTTTATTGTATGTGACTTTAATGATCTTAAATCATTAAAAATAAAATTTAAAGAATATCTAGATCTAAATTTTAAACCCACAATTCTTATAAATAATACAGGAGGCCCACCACCTGGACCAATATCAGAAGCAAGTTTAGATGATTTAGATAAATATATGAAAATGCATCTTCATTGTAGTCACTTCTTATCAAAGTCTTTAATTCCTTTAATGAAAGAAAGTAAATTTGGTAGAGTAATTAATATAATTTCTATCTCTGTCAAAGCACCTATTGATAATTTAGGAGTTTCTAATACCGTGAGATGGGCAATGGCAAGTTGGTCAAAAACATTATCTAATGAGGTTGCAAAATATGGAATAACTGTAAATAATATTTTACCAGGATTCACTGATACAGAGAGACTTCAAAGTCTTCTGAAAAATAGAGCATTATCATCAAAAACCACAGTTAAAAAAATAACAGATAATACCATATCAAATATTCCTGCAAATAGATTTGGAAAACCAGAAGAAATTGCTGACGCAGTATCTTTTTTATGTAGTAAATCTGCTAGTTATATAAATGGTATTAATTTACCAATAGACGGAGGATTTTCAAAAAGTCTATAAAATCACCTTACTGATTCTTACATCAAATGAATAAAAAAAAAGCAGATAAATATTCAAAAGAATTTATAATAGCTGACGGCCATATAGATCTTCCTTATAGATTATACAAAGAAGATTTACTTTATGAAAAAAATATTAATCTAAACCGCGAAACTATAGGAAATTTTGATATACCTAAAGCAGAAAAAGGGGGGTTAAATTGTCCATTTATGGCAATTTATATTCCATCTGAAAAATTAGAGGATGAAGCATTTTCCTTTGCAAATGATTTAATTGATTTAGTTAGAAACTTGATAAATTATAACGATAAATTTAATTCTGCCTATTCACCAGAAGATGTAATCAAAAATTTTAAAAAAAATCTAATTTCTTTACCAATGGGAATTGAAAATGGTTCTGCAATAGGAACTAATATCGATAATTTAACTTATTTTTTTAATCGTGGAATAAGATACATAACCCTCACTCATGCAAAAAATAATCAAATTTGTGACTCTTCATATGATAATGAAAAAAAATGGAATGGATTAAGTGATTTCGGAAAATCTCTTGTAAGAAAAATGAATGAAGTTGGGATGATGATAGATGTTTCTCATGTTTCTGATGACGCATTCTTAGATATTATGATGATTACAAATAAACCAGTAATTGCATCTCATTCA
Source organism: uncultured Marinoscillum sp. (assembly GCA_902626505.1). Classification (GTDB taxonomy): domain Bacteria; phylum Bacteroidota; class Bacteroidia; order Cytophagales; family MED-G16; genus MED-G16. The sequence continues at coordinate 10,452 of CACOFQ010000013.1, read as the reverse complement.
TCACCTAGAGTCTTTACACCTGGTTTTGAAAGAAATTTAAGTGATAAAATGATTGAATTAATTTCAAAAAATAAAGGAGTTATTTTAATCAATTTTGGTTCAAGTTTTGTTAACTCTAAATCAAATAAATTATTCAGTGAAATAAATAAAATGACAGAAAAGTGGAGAGTTCAAAAACAATTAAAAAAAGATTCTGAAGAAGTAGAAAAATATAAAGATTCATTAATAAATAAATTAAATCCATTCGCAGATTTAGAAGATGTTTTAGACGCAATAGATCATGTTTATAATTTAGTTGGTGATAATTTTATTGGTTTTGGATCAGATTACGAAGGATTAGGAAATTCTTTACCCAAAAATTTAAAAGATGTGTCAGCTTATGTAAATTTAATTGAGGGTCTAATTGAGAGAGGTTATTCTAGTCAGAGTATTGAAAAAATATGTTATAAAAATTTTTTTAGAGTATGGAATGCTAACCTCCAAAATCATCAAATCTGATATTTTCATCAGGAACACCCATATCTTCTAACATCTTTAAAACAGCCTGATTCATTAATGGTGGACCACATAAGTAATATTCAACATCCTCTGGTTCTTTATGTTTTCCTAAATAATTATCGTACAAGACTTGATGAATGAATCCTTCATATCCATCCTTTTTATCTTCTAAATTTTCCTTTATAGACCAATTATCTTCCGGAAGAGGTTCTGATAAACCAACATAAAAGTTAAAATTTTTAAAATCTTTTTCTATTTTCCTAAAATGATCCATATAGAATAATTCTTTTTTAGATCTACCACCATACCAGTATGATACTTTTCTTTTTGTTTTTTGAGTATGAAATAGATGAAAAATATGAGATCTTAAAGGAGCCATTCCTGCACCGCCACCTATATAAATCATTTCTCTTTCTGTCTCATTAATATGAAATTCACCATAAGGTCCTGATATGGTAATTTTATCTCCAGGTTTTCTTGAGAAAACATAAGAAGAACAAATACCCGGATTGACTTCCATCCAATCATTTTTAATTCTATCCCAAGGTGGAGTTGCTATCCTAATATTTAACATTATTATATTTCCCTCAGCAGGATGATTAGCCATAGAATAAGCCCTAAATATTGGCTCATCATTTTTCATTTTTAAAGGCCACAAATTAAACTTATCCCAATCCCCTTTGAACACATCCTTTTTATGACCAAGTTCAGGATGAGGAGTTATATCCATATCATTAAAATCAATTTCAGTTTCAGGGACATCAATTTGAATATAGCCTCCTGATTCGAAGTTTAAAGTTTCACCAGGAGGGAGCTTAACAACAAACTCTTTGATAAAGGTTGATACATTATAATTTGATACAACTTCACATTCCCATTTTTTTATTCCAAAAATTTCTTCAGGAATCTCAATTTTCATGTCTTGTTTTACCTTAACCTGACATGATAATCTAACATTATCGGCCTTTTCGGTCCTTGATAGATGTCCTACCTCAGTTGGCAATACATCTCCTCCACCTTCTGAAACTGTACATTTACACATTGCACATGTCCCTCCTCCTCCGCATGCAGAAGGTAAAAACATTTTTTGGGCAGATAGAGTAGAAAGTAATGTTGATCCTGCAGAAGTAATTATAGGATTCTCAGTATCTCCATTTACTATAATATTTACATCTCCAGATTGAACAAGTTTTGACTGAGCAAATAACAAGATAAAAACTAGTAATAGTATTACTATTGAAAAGGCTACTACGGATGTTGCAATTGTTAAAGACACTGTTTTTTCTTAAAATTTTTGACAAATATAAATCAGAAAAAATTTGATATATTATATTTTAAAAAAAAATAAAAATTAGTTTTTTAACATCTTTAATAATTTTGAAATTTTGTTTTTCAAGTCTCTTCTATCCACTATAAAATCAAGAAAACCATGGTCAACTAAAAACTCAGATCTTTGAAAACCTTTTGGAAGATTTGATCCTATTGTCTCCTTGATAACTCGAGGACCAGCAAATCCAATTAATGCTCCAGGCTCTGCAATATTAAAATCTCCTAGCATGGCATAAGAGGCAGATACCCCACCTGTTGTTGGGTCAGTCATCAGAGAAATATATGGTATTTTATTTTTTGACAAAAGAGATAATTTAGCGGAGGTTTTAGCCATTTGCATCAATGAATATGTTGATTCCATCATTCTTGCTCCTCCCGATTTAGAAATTATCATTAAAGGTGTTTTATTTTTTAAAGAAAAATCTATAGCTCTAGAAATTTTCTCTCCTACAACAGAACCCATTGATCCTCCAATAAAAGAAAAATCCATACAAGAAATCACTATTTTATGACCATCTAATTTTCCATGGGCAGTTCTAATAGCATCATTTAGACCTGTAGATTTTACAGATTTTGAAACTCTATCTTTATAGGATTTAGTATCTGAAAACTTTAAGGGATCCGATGACATAAGATCTTTATCTAATTCTGTAAATGATTTATTGTCAAAAAGAATTTCGAAGTATTCTTTAGATCCAATTCTAACATGGTAGTCATCTTCAGGGCAAACAAAGGAATTGTTTTTTAATTCTCTTATATGAACTATTGAACCACCTGGGGTTTTATACCACATACCATCAGGCAATTCTTTCTTCTGCGAGGTTGGTGTATTAATATTTTTTTGTTTTCTACTAAACCAATTCATGTTGTAAAGTTAGAAATTTAATCTACTTCTTCATAATCGATAAAGTCTCCCTCTTCATCTAGAATTCCATTCTTTTTAACATTCTTAGATTTTTTAAAATTATTAACTGATTTACCTATAAATGTTTTTACATAAAATGTTGAAATTTTATAAATAACATAGATAAGTATGAATATAAATAATAAAAACTTAAGCATTATTTACTAAGGTAGAGATTTCTTTTTGAATAAATATCAAGAAAATAATCATCCATTAAATCATCAATAAAATAAATAGATTCTCCCGTTGATTTCATTTCAGGCCCAAGTTCTTTATTCACATTAGGAAATTTATCAAAAGAAAATACTGGTTCTTTAATAGAGTACCCATTTTTATGTGGATTCATTTTAAAGTCTGTTACTTTATTTTTTCCAAGAATTATTTTTACAGCATAATTCACATATGGTTCTCTGTATGCTTTTGATATGAAAGGAACTGTTCTTGAAGATCTAGGATTTGCTTCTATTATATATACTTTATCATCTTTTATAGCAAACTGAATATTGATGAGCCCAACAGTTTTTAGAGCAACAGCAATTTTTTGTGTGAACTTCTTAATTTGATTAATAACAAAATCTCCTAAACTATAAGGTGGCAGTACAGCATTTGAATCACCAGAGTGAATACCTGCTGGCTCAACATGTTCCATAATCCCAATTATATATACATTTTTTCCATCGCATATGGCATCAGCCTCTGCTTCTATTGCTCCCTCTAGAAAGTGATCTAATAAAATCTTTCCCTCTGGTTTATCTTTAATCAAATCAACAACATGTTCTTCAAGCTCCTTTTCATTAATTACTATTTTCATAGACTGACCACCTAAAACATACGAAGGTCTTACAAGAAGTGGAAACCCTATTTCCCTTGATAATTCAATTGCATCAGTAGCTGTTTCAATTGTCCCATATTCTGGGTAAGGAATTTTATTCTCTTTCAATAAATCAGAAAACCTTCCTCTATCTTCTGCTAAATCCAATGCATCAAAGGAAGTTCCTAAAATCTTAATGCCATAATTATGTAATTTTTCAGATAATTTTAATGCTGTTTGTCCACCAAGCTGTACTATTACACCGATAGGTTTTTCGTGTAATATAATTTCATATAGATGCTCCCAAAAAACAGGTTCAAAATATAGTTTATCAGCAACATCAAAATCTGTTGAAACTGTTTCAGGGTTACAATTTATCATTATAGTCTCATAACCACATTCTTTTGCTGCAAGGATACCATGGACACAACAATAATCAAACTCAATTCCTTGACCTATTCTATTTGGACCAGAACCAATCACAATAACCTTTTCTCTGTCAGAAGATACCGACTCATTTTCATCGCCAAAAGTAGAATAATAATAAGGAGTAGCAGCTTCAAACTCGGCAGCACAAGTATCAACTAACTTATAGTTTCTTTTAATATTTAGCTCCATCCTTTTATTGAATATTTCACTTTCTAAACATCCTAGAAGATGGGCAATCTGTCTGTCTGCGTACCCCTTCTCTTTCATTAGTTTTAGAATATTTTTTGGTAAAGTATCTAACTCATAATTTTGAGCTTCTCTTTCTAAAAGCACTAACTCATTAATTTGATTAAGGAACCATTTATCTATTTTAGTTAGCTGCTGAATAGTATTAAAAGGTAATCCTAATTTTAAAGCATCATAAATATGAAATAATCTATTCCAACTTGGATTTTTGAGGCTTTCTAATAATTTATTCTGATCTTTTAACTCCCTACCATCAGCACCTAATCCATTTCTTTTTATCTCTAGTGATTGACAAGCTTTCTGAAGTGCTTCTTGGAAATTATTACCAATTCCCATGGCTTCTCCCACAGACTTCATTTGAAGACCTAGTCTCCTGTCAGATCCCTTAAATTTATCGAAATTCCATCTTGGAATTTTTACAATTACATAGTCTAAAGAAGGCTCAAAAAACGCAGAAGTAGTGCCCGTTATTTGATTTTTAAGTTCATCAAGATTATAGCCTATAGCTAACTTTGCAGCAACTTTAGCAATAGGATAACCTGTGGCTTTTGAGGCTAAGGCAGAAGATCGAGATACTCTAGGGTTTATTTCAATTCCTATAATATCATCAGTCTCAGGATTTACTGCAAATTGAACATTACATCCACCAGCAAAATCACCAATACCATTCATCATTTTAATTGCCAAGTTTCTCATTTCTTGGTAAACAGTATCAGGGAGAGTCATAGCAGGCGCAACTGTAATTGAGTCACCGGTATGAATTCCCATAGCGTCAAAATTTTCTATAGAACAGATGATAATTACATTACCAATATTATCTCTTAATAACTCCAGCTCATACTCTTTCCACCCCAGAACACTTTGTTCGACAAGAACCTCATGAACAGGAGATTTATTTAATCCGTGATTTAGGGCATTGTCAAAATCTTTTTCTTCTTCAACAAACCCTCCACCAGACCCACCTAAAGTAAATGATGGTCTAATGACTAGAGGAAATCCAATTTCTTGTGCAATTTCTTTTCCTCTCAAATAGGATTTAGCAATCTCACCCTTACACACATTGACATTAAGCTCTTTCATTTTTAATCTAAAAAGCTCTCTATCTTCAGTTGTATTGATTGCATCAACATTTACACCAATCATCCTTACCTTATACTTTTCCCAAATACCGGCTTTATCACAATCAATTGCTAAATTCAGTGCAGTTTGTCCCCCCATTGTAGGTAGAACAGCATCAATTTTATGTTTTTCTAAAATCTTTATTATAGATTTTTTTGTTAGAGGTTTTAAATAAATATTATCAGCTGTAACAGAATCTGTCATTATCGTGGCTGGATTAGAATTTATCAGAGTTACCTCGATTCCCTCTTCTCTAAGTGACCTAGATGCTTGCGATCCTGAATAGTCGAATTCACATGCTTGACCAATAACAATAGGACCTGAACCGATGATTAAAATTGACTTGATGCTCTTGTCTCGAGGCATGGAAATTTATTTTGCAATATAAATTGTAATTCTCAAAATCTTTATAAAAAAAAGAAAAATTTAACTGAATTAATGAATGTTTAGTTAGTTCTACCAATTAATGAAATCGATATAGTTTTAACAACCTAATTATATTTCAAGCATAAGTCTTGATGGGTCCTCTAATAATTCTTTAATCCTAACGAGAAAACTAACAGACTCTCTTCCATCTATTATTCTGTGGTCATAAGATAATGCTAAATACATCATTGGTTTTATTACCAATTCATCATTAACTACTACACCTCTTTTAACAATATTATGCATTCCTAAAATAGCTGACTGAGGAGCATTTATAATTGGTGTTGATAACATAGAACCAAAAATTCCACCATTAGTTATTGTAAAAGTTCCTCCTTGCATTTCATCTATAGAAAGTTTACCATCTCTAGCCTTTGTAGCTAACCTTATAACTTCATTTTCAATATCATCAAATCCTAATTCATCTGCTTTTCTAATTACCGGAACTACAAGTCCTTTTGGAGTTGAAACTGCGATAGAGATATGACAATTATCATTATATACAATTTCATCACCTTCAATCATAGCATTAACTGCAGGCCACTCCTTCAAAGCAACACAACAAGCTTTCGTAAAAAATGACATAAAACCTAAATTAACGCCATATTTCTCTTTGAAAGATTCTTTATATTTTGATCTTAAATCCATAATTGATGACATGTCAACTTCATTAAATGTTGTTAACATAGCTGTCTCGTTTTTAACACTGACCAATCTTTTAGCAATTGTTTTTCTAAGCTGAGTCATCTTTACTCTATTCTGACTCTCAGTTATTTCTAATTTTTCTTCAGTATTACTGCTAGTAACATTTAATACATCTTCTTTAGTAATTTTTCCACCAGCACCTGAACCACTAATATTATTTATGTCAATACCTTTATCATCAATTATTTTTTGAGCAACAGGTGTTACATTACTTGTTGAATCTTCTCTTTTTTCTTCTATCTCTTTGATGTCGGCGTCTTTAGGTTGTTCTTCAGTTTCATCTTCAGATTTTATAGATTTAGCTGATTCTTGAGCTTTAAAATCACCCTGTTCTATTGAACATATAGGTGCACCTATTTCTAAAGTATCTCCCTCTTGTGCTTCAATTTTTAATATACCTGAAGATTCAGCAGTTAAATCAAAAGTTGCTTTATCAGAATCTATTTCAGCAATGACTTCGTCAAGTTCAACAGCATCACCGTCTTTTTTTAACCAAGAAGATATGGTTACCTCATTTATAGATTCCCCAACAGCTGGTACCATCATTTTAATTATTTCATTTTTCATATTAAATCAGTTAAATATTTTTTTAATTAATTCGTCTTGTTCTTTCAAGTGTACTTTAAGAAACCCAGTTGACGGAGATGAACTTCTTTTTCTTGAAAACAGTTCAATATTTTTTAAATTGAATGAAGATATGTAAGACCAATAACCCATATTTTGGTTTTCTTCTTGTGCCCAAATTATCTTTTTAGCATTTGAGTAAGTATTTAAGATTTTTTCGATTTTTGATTTTGGGAAAGGGCTTAATTGCTCAATTCTTACAATAGCAACATCTTTTATATTGTTACCCTGCCTATATTCGTCTAAATCATAATAAAACTTTCCTGTACAAAGTATTACTCTCTTAATTAATTTTTTACTTTTTACATTATCATCTATTATCTCTTGGAATTGAGAGTTTGTAAAATCATCAAAATTAGAAATAACAGAAGGATGTCTTAGTAAACTTTTTGGACTAAGCAGAAAACAAGGCTTTCTAAACTCCCAAGCCAATTGCCTTCTAATTAGATGAAATAAATTTGCAGGTGTAGTTAAGTTAGCAACTACCATATTATCCTCAGAGCATAAGCTTAATAGCCTCTGTGGTCTTGCACTTGAATGTTCAGGTCCTTGACCTTCATAACCATGAGGCAGTAATACTAAAAGTCCATTCATTTTCTCCCATTTTGTTTCTGCTGAAGATATAAACTGATCAATTATAACTTGAGCACCATTTGAAAAGTCACCAAATTGTGCCTCCCATACTACAAGAGTATTTGGGCTTGCCATTGAATAACCATACTCAAAACCTAATACTCCAAATTCAGATAAAAGAGAATTATAAATATTGAAATTAGCTTGCTGTTCTGAAAGATTATTTAGAGGAGAAAATGGCTGATTTGTATTAGCATCAAATAACTTAGCGTGCCTGTGTGAGAATGTTCCTCTAATTACATCTTGTCCAGAAATCCTGACATTTTTGTTATCAAGTAATAAAGAACCATATGCTAATAGTTCAGCATCAGCCCAGTTCAATAATTTTTTATCAAAAAAATTAGATTCTCTATCCTTTAATAATCTTATTATTTGCTTAAGAGGCTTAAATCCTTCTGGAATAGTAATTAACGATTTACCAATTTTATTAATTGTTTTCTCACTAATAGATGTATTTGGTGAACTAATAAAATCTTTTTTGTTTGAGTTTCTTAAAAAATTCCATTCCTCATCTTTTTTTTGAGGCTTATAAGGAAGTGGTTTCTGCTTAACTTCATTAAGTCTTTCTTGAAGTAATGATTTAAATTCTTTGTTTAATTTATCGGCCAGACCTTTATCAATTTTACTATCTTTTTCAATAATCTTTTTAAAGTAAACATCTCTTGGGCTTGGATGCTTAGAAATTAAATTATACAAATTAGGTTGTGTAAATTTTGGTTCATCACTTTCATTATGTCCATGTCTTCTGTAGCAAAGAAGATCTATGAATACATCTTTTTTAAACTTTTGCCTATATTCCAAAGCAAACTGAGAAGCATAATAAACAGCCTCTGGATCATCACCATTTACATGTAAAACAGGAGAATCAATAATTTTTGCTAAATCAGTACAATAAATACTAGATCTAGCATCATCATAATCTGTTGTAAAACCAATCTGATTATTAATAACAAAATGGATAACACCTCCAACTTGATACCCTTTCAACTTTGCCATTTGAACAGTTTCATAAACGATTCCTTGTCCGGCAATGGCAGCATCTCCATGAATAAGAATAGGTATCGCAGAATTAAAATTACCTTTATACTCCTCATCAATTTGAGCTCTTACATATCCCATAACTACAGGATTAACAGATTCTAAATGACTAGGGTTAGGTATAAGCTTAACATAAATATTATTTTTATCTCTATTTATATAACTATTATATCCAAGATGGTATTTAACATCTCCATCTCCAAAGATCTTGTCAGGGTCCATATTTCCTTCAAACTCATTAAAAACCTCATCATAAGTTTTTTTAAGTATACTAGTTAAAACATTTAATCTGCCTCTGTGTGCCATGCCTATTACAACTTCTTTCACATTATTATCGCATGCTGAGTTTACAATCTCATTTAAAAAGGTTATGGTATTTTCCCCACCCTCAAGAGAGAAACGCTTTTGACCTATATATTTTGTATGAAGAAAATTCTCAAAGACTACTGCCTCATTTAACTTAGTTAAAATACTCTTCTTTTTATCAATGTTTATGTTTTGAGAATACCATTTATTTTCTACCCATTCTTTTATCCAATTTACCTCCTCTATATTTCTAATATTAACATATTCAAAACCAATAGGACCTAAATAAATTTTATTTAATTTTTCTAGAATTTCTTTAAGAGTACCATTTTCAATTCCAATTTCAGAGCCTGCAGAAAATGTTTGAGATAAATCCGTATCAGATAATCCAAATTTCTCAATTGAAAAATCAACATTATGATCTCTTCGTGTTCTGACTGGATTAGTGAGTGACTTTAAATGTCCATATCTTCTATAAGCTTCGATTAATTGAGAAACTGAAGATTCAGTGAATTTAACAGATCCAAGAGAATTAGTTATAGAGTAATCAAAGCCTTCAAAAAATTTTTGCCATGACATGTCAACAGAATGTGGGTCAGATTTATATTTAGAATATAAATTGTCCATATAGTTGATATCAGATCCAGACATGTAGTTATACTTGGTCACTATTACAAATTTTAACAAAAATAGTTATATAAATTATAATATGAAAACCGTTTACACGATTATACAAATAAATAGTCTTTATTCTCAAAAAATTAGCCAAAAAAGGAATATAATTTCATATGGTTGAAAATATTATTAATATGTATATATTTGCGCACAATTTTTTTTAACGTTAATGGACGTGTTCCATCTAAACAAAATATTATGGCAGTAAAAATTAGATTATCAAGAAGAGGAAGAAAAAAGTTAGCAATCTATGATATAGTAGTTGCAGACGCAAGATCTCCAAGAGACGGAAAAATTATAGAGAAAATAGGTAACTATAACCCAAATTCAAATCCAGCAACAATAAATTTAGATCTCGATAAAGCTCTAGAGTGGGTAATGAAAGGTGCTCAACCAAGTGAAACAGCAAGAGCAATATTATCATATAAAGGTGTAATGATGAAAAAACACCTTCAAGTTGGTGTATTAAAAGGAGCACTAAAACAAGAGGATGCAGATAAAAAATTAGAAGCTTGGCTAAAAGAAAAAGAAGCTAAGATTACTAAGAAAATAGATTCAGTATCGGAAACTCAAGAAAAAGAGAAGAAGAAAAAAATTGAAGAGGAAAAAGCATACAATAAGAAAAGAGAAGAAGATTTAAAGAAAAAATTAGAAGAAGCAGCTAAAGCAGAAGAAGCTAAAGAAGAAGCTCCAGCAGAAGAAGAAGCAA
>CACOFQ010000012.1 GCA_902626505.1 uncultured Marinoscillum sp. | reverse complement strand
TAAAAATTTTTTAGATAAAAATAATCTTGACATAGGAAAAATTAACCCAAATAAAATTCAAATTTATGGTAGTGGTTATAATGGAAGTCTACCTCAACTTAATTCAATTTCAAATTATATAAATCCAAAAGAGATTCAAATTAGTTTTTTCGGAAATAGTGATGATACTTTTGATAATAATGAATTTGTATTTTTTTATTTACAGTCGTCAGATAAAGTTTATTTTGATTCTTTAGAAAATAAACTAAAATCAGAAAAAAATATTTATACTGACACCTCTTTTTATTTTATATCTTTTGATAAAAACCTATCAAGAGAAATTAAGACTGATGAGGCTTCTGATTTATTTGATTTTGAAAGAAATAATTTTTTATATAATTACAAATATGAAAAAGATTTATATACAATAATTCAATCAGGGAGGGATTGGTATGGTGAAATCTTTTCTCCAGGTAATTCTTTGGAGATCCCAATCAATGATTTTAATAAGAATACATTATTAAATATTGATATTAATTTAATATCTAGGTCAACTGTTCAGTCAAACTTTAAGTTATACCTAAATAATAATGAAATATCTCATATTGATATGGGGGTAATTAATGAAGGGATATATGGCAATAAATTAGCTGAAACAAATAAAAAAATTAATTCAGAATTTAAGAATCAAGATTCTAATAATTTGAAATTGTTATATAATGGGGATAACTCATCTATTTCATATCTAGATTATATAGACATTACAGGTGAAATCAATTTGAGTTATAAAGACAATGATTTAATTTTTTATACTCTTCCTTCTAATGAAGATATCTTTTATAAGCATATTATTAAAAGTACTAATATTTATGATTATGATAGTCAAAATAAATTAGATCTAAGAAGGTGGGATATCACCAATCCTTATGATATTAAGGAATCAAATTTGATTAAAGAGAATGATTATTACTATGTTATAAAAAATGAAAAAAACTTTGGCAGATATATAATTTTTGACATAAAGAATTTAAACTATCCTCTTTTTTCTAAAAGCTTAGTCAACTCTAATATTTTAAATCATAAAAATCCAGATTTATTAATTATCACACATGATAATTTTAAAGACGATGCCTCTAGAATTAAAAGTCTAAGAGAAAGAGAAGGTTTAACCGTAAAAATAACAGATGTTGATAATATATATAATCAGTTCTCTGCTGGTAATCAGGACATAAGCTCTATTAGAAATTATATAAAGTATATATATAATTCTAGTAATAAAAAATTAAGATATGTTTTACTTATTGGAGACTGTTCTTATGATTTTAAAGATAGAATTCCAAATAATACCAATTATATTCCAATTTATCAATCTTATAATTCATCAAATAATATTTATAGTTATTCATCAGATGATTATTACGGTTTCCTTGATGAAGATGAAGGAATTTGGGAAGAGAGTATCGATGGGGACCATGATTTAGAGGTAGGGGTAGGTAGAATTCCTAGTAAAAGTAAAATGGAATCAAAATCATATATTGATAAATTATTTATTTATTCTAAAAAAGAATTAATAAGAGGGGACTGGAAAAAAAATATCTTTTTAATTGCAGATGATGGAGATAATAATGTTCATCAAACTGATGCAGAAAATCATTTTAATCTTTTAAACAAAGACAATCCGGAATATAAAATAAAGAAAATATATTTAGATAATTATGAACAAAATATAATTGATGGATTTAAGACATCCTCTCAAACTAAAGAATTATTGAATGAAGCAGTTGATAATGGAGCTATGATAATAAATTATATTGGTCATGGAAATGAATTTTTTTGGGCAGAAGAAAAAATTCTTGATGATAATTCTATTTATAGTTGGAAAAATAGATCAAAACTTCCTCTTTTTTTGACTGCTACATGTGAATTTGGAAAGTTTGATGACCCATTAATTTCATCAGGAGGAGAAATGTTACTTAATAAAGATAATGGTGGGGCAATAGCTTTATTGACAACAACTCGCCCTGTATTTTCACAATCAAACTATAGGTTAAATAATGAGTTTTACAAAAACGTTTTTGTAAGAGATGAAAGTTATATGAGATTAGGAGATATTTTTAAGAATACTAAGAATGGAAGTTTAAGTGGACCAATTAATAGAAATTTCGCATTATTAGGAGATCCTTCATTGACTTTAAATTATCCGTATTTTAAAATTAAAATTAATAAAATGGATACTTTAATGGCTGGAGATAAAATTTTAGTTTCAGGAGAAATCATAGATAATAATAGTATTAAAGTTGAAAATTTTAGTGGTGAAATCTATTCTGATATTTTTGATAAAATTTCAACTAATATAACACTAGGAGATGAGAATGAGCCATATCAATTTTTAGAATGGGATGATCTTATATTTAAAGGAGTTTCATCAGTTAATCAAGGTGTTTTTTCATTTGAATTTAATGTCCCAAAGAATATTGATTATGAATTTGGTCTAGGAAAATTAAATTTGTTTGCAGTAGATACAGTAAATTTTGATGAAGCAATTGGATCTTCAAGTTTTATTATAGGTGGTACATCTAATAATTTTAAAGATGACAATAAAGGTCCTGATATAAATATATTTTTAGATTCATATGATTTTATCTCTGGAGATAGGGTATCTATTTCTCCATTACTTATTGTTGATCTTTTTGATGTAAACGGAATAAATATTATTGAAAAAGAATCATCAAATAAGATAAAAGCAGTTATTGATGATACTATTGTAATAAGTTTAAATAAATATTTTTCATATTTAAAAGATAATTTTCAGAGAGGCTCAATAAGATTCCCTCTTGAAAATTTGAAAAATGGTAAACATAAGATTGAAATAAAAGTTTCAGATAATTACAATAATTTGTCTACCGAAGTAGTTGTATTCATTACTGGTAATGAAAACAAGCTAAAAATATCAAATCTTATGAATTATCCTAATCCATTTAGTTATCAAACAAATTTTAGTTTTGAGTTAGAAGAATATAATCAACCTATTTTTATTTTACTTGAAGTTTTTGATATAAGAGGAAAAAAAGTTTTTAATTATCAAAATGAATATGAATTTTCTCCGAATCTTATTGATGATATATCATGGGATGGTAAAGATTTAAATTATAATCCTTTGCCTCAAGGAATCTATATATATAAATTGCATGTCAGAAATTTATTGAATGGAAAAAATATTACACTGCATAATAAATTATTTAAAAAATTATGATTAGATATTTAATAATTTTTCTTTTATTATTTAATTCTAAAGTGTTTTCGCAAGCATCTATTCTTAGTGGTCAGGATACTTCAAGAAGACCGATTATAACTGCAGTACCTTTTTTATTAATCTCTCCTGATTCAAGGGGTTCTGCTATGGGAGAAACTGGAGTAGCTACATCTGCTGATGTAAATTCTGTTCATTGGAATAATGCAAAACTTGCTTTTATTGATAAAAAATATGGGTTTGGAATGTCATATGTACCTTGGCTTGGTAAAATTGTTGATGATATGTCTATTTCATATCTTTCTGGCTTCTATAAACTTGATAATATTCAAACTATAGGTTTAACAATGAAATATTTTGATCTTGGTGAAATTCAGCTTACAGATAATCAGGGTTTATCTTTAGGTATTGAAAATCCAAAAGAATTAAGTACTGCTTTTACATATTCTAGAAAGCTTACTAATTATTTATCAATAGGAGGAACAACAAGATATATTTGGTCAAACTTAACTGGTAGTATTTCAAACTATTCAGATGCAAAGGCAGGGAATAGTTTTTCGGTTGATCTTGGATTATACTTCAATAAAGAAATTACATTAGCAAATAGAACTTCTGAATTATCCTTTGGAACCCATATTTCTAATATAGGAGGAAAAATAACATATGGAAGTTCAAAAAGTCTTGATTTTATACCAATTAATTTAAGGTTTGGATCATCACTAAAAACATTCTTTGATCAATATAATTCTTTAACCTTTGCTATTGATTTTAATAAGTTAATGGTTCCCTCACCACCAATATACGAGATTGATAATAATGGGAATTACATAATTGACCCATTAACTAATCAAGCTAAAATATTAAAAGGTAAAAACCCTAATAGATCTGTATTAAGTGGCATGTTCTCATCTTTTAATGATGCTCCTGATGGATTTTCAGAGGAAGTAAAAGAAATTACCATATCATCAGGTTTAGAATATTCTTATAGAGATGTTTTTTTCTTTAGAGGCGGATATTTTTTAGAAAACATGGATAAAGGTGGTAGGAAATTTTTAACACTTGGACTTGGAATAAAATATAATAATCTTGGAGTAGATTTTTCCTATCTATCTACTCCTCAAAATGATCATCCTTTAGCTGAAACAATGAGATTTTCAATTGCATTTTTATTTGATAATATTGATAATTCAGAAGAAAATTAATTTATTTTTCTATTTCTAAAGCTATTCTATTAATTCCTTTCAATTGTATTTCTCTCATTGAATGTTTTACCAATAACTTATAATTAGCATTCCTTTTCACGCCTAAAGAATTTATTATCAAAGTATCAACAGTAAAATCTTTAAGAATCCCATCTCCCAACGGATATCCATATTTTTTTTCAAATAATTCTAACTCTATCATATCTGATTTTAAAATATTTTTAGATGAATCAAGTAGAGAATAGGAGGTATATATATTTTGAAATGGATAATTATTTGAATATGAAATAATCAAATTAAAATTTAAACTTTTATTATCTCTACTATTGAAATCAAAAACAATTGATGAATCAGAATGCCAGATATTATCACTGAAACTAAAATAATTTGTATAAATATTTGACTGATTACAAGAAACTAAAATAAATAAGCAAAAATTAACTATTAAGATTTTTTTCATTTTAAATCATTTCCAATGTCTTTTCTAAAATATTTATTTTTCCATGAAATCTTATTTGCGATCTTATAAGAACTATTTAATGCATCATTAAGATTCTTCCCAAAACCAGTACAGGCTATTACTCTGCCTCCATTACTTAAAACTTTATTGTCTTTATAAATTGTACCTGCATGAAAAATTTTATTATTTGAATCTTCTTCAAGATTATTTATTTCATCTCCTTTAGGATAAGATTCGGGATATCCATTAGATGCTAATATTACTGTTGTAGTATATCCATCAGTAAAATTTAAATCTATTTCGTCCAATTTATTTTCAAAACATTTTAATAAAATTTCTAATAAATCATTTTTAATTCTTGGTATAACAACTTGAGTTTCAGGATCTCCCATTCTCACATTATACTCAATAACAAATGGATCTCCTTCTATATTCATTAATCCAGCAAAGATAAAACCCGTATAATCTAGGTTTTCTTTTTTTATTCCCTCTACCGTTCTTTTTATAACTCTCTCCTCAACTTTTTTCATAAATTCATTGTCAGCAAAGTTCACAGGAGAAACTGCACCCATACCTCCTGTATTCAATCCCGTATCTTTTTCTCCGATTCTTTTATAATCTTTTGCTTCTGGCAGAATAACATAATCTTTTCCATTAGTAATAGCAAAGACTGATACTTCAATACCATCTAAATATTCTTCTATTAAAACATTATTACTTGCATCTCCAAATTTTTTTTCAATGATCATTTTTTGAAGTTCTAGTTTTGCTTCTTCTAAATCATTTAGTATTAAAACTCCTTTACCTGCGGCTAGGCCATCTGCTTTAAGTACATAAGGTGAATTTATTTCCTCTAAGAAGTTTAACCCTTCGCTTATAGTGTTTTGATTAAAGGTTTTTGATTTTCCACATGGAATATTATTTCTAAACATAAAATCTTTAGAGAAATTTTTACTTCCCTCTAACATCGCTCCATTTTTTCCTGGACCAAAAATTTTTATATTTCTCAAAATTTTGTCTGACTTAAAAAAATCAACTATACCATTAACTAATGGTTCCTCTGGTCCAACAATTACAAGTTCTATAGATTTATCAATAACTAATTTTTTAACCTCTTCAAAATTATTGATATTAATTGATTGATTATTTCCAAGTAATGACGTTCCAGCATTTCCAGGAGCTATAAAAAGATTTTTACTCATTTTGCTTTTTGATAATTTCCAAGAAATTGCATGCTCTCTTCCCCCTGAGCCAAGAATTAATATATTCATTATCAAAAGTATTATTTATCTATGAAATAATTAAGTTAAATTTAAGTAAATGAAAAAAGTTGCAATAAGTGGATATTTTGATCCTATTCATGTTGGTCATTTAGAATATATAGAATTATCAAAAAAAATAGGTGATTATTTAATAGTTATAGTTAATAATAATTATCAATGTAAACTTAAAAAAGGAAAGCCTTTCATGGATGAGAAAGATAGGATGAAGATAGTTTCTGCAATTGAATGGGTTGATGAAGTTTTTTTATCAATTGATACAGATAAGACAGTTTGTAAAAGTCTCGAAAAAATTAAACCAGATATATTTACTAATGGTGGAGATAGACATAATCAAGAAATTCCTGAATCTGTAGTTTGTAAAAAGTATGGAATTGAATTGTTAGATGGTATGGGTAAAAAAATAAGAAGTAGCTCTGACCTTACTGGCTTGAAATCAACTTAATTTCTCTGTCTTATCAGCTCGTATAAAATTACAGCAGAACTTGATGAAACATTTAATGAATCAATTTTCCCTAACATTGGAATTTTTGCTTTTTCATGACTAATGTCAATTAAGTTTTTTGATATTCCATCTTTTTCAGATCCAAGAATAATACATATTGGTCCTTTATAATTTATTGAGTAAATATCAACTTCGCTCTTTTCTGTACATGCAATAATTTTAAGACCACTATCTTTTAAATCTTGAGTAACTTTTTTTAAGCTTTTTACTTTACAAATTGGAACATAATTTATTGCTCCTGCAGACGATTTTACTGTCTCACTTGTTATAAGAGCTGATTCTTTCTCAGGAATTATAATTGCATCTACTCCAGATGCTTCTGCAACTCTTGTAATAGCACCAAAGTTTCTTGTATCTGTGATTCTATCTAAGATTAGAATTATAGGATCTTTACCAGACTCGTAACATCTCTGTATTATTTCATTTGGTGGTTGATAGATTATTGGCGAGACATAACAGATTATCCCTTGATGATTTTTTTTTGTAATTCGATTTAACTTTTCTTTAGGAACAAATGAAATATTAACATTTCTATTATTTAGTTTTCTTTTAATCTCATTAAAAATTTCTTTAGATAAATTTTTTTGAACGAATAGCTTTTCTATTGATTTACCAGATTTAATTGCTTCTAAAACAGGTCTAGTACCAAAAATAATATCTTGTTTATTCATTCATTTTAATTTTAATATTTCACGAATTAAATCAAAATTTTCATTTGCATTTGTATTATTATTTATTCTATAGTTTATAATAAAATCTATTTGTTCAGATTCGGTCCCGTGTATATCAATTAATTTTTTTAAAAAATTTTCAGAATGTTTATCTCCCTCAATTTTATTTAGGGCAAAATATCCAAGTATATGATTTGAATTTAAATTATTTAAAGTCATTTCGGAATAATTTATTATGTCTTGTAAATATTTTTTTGATGACGTATCTTTTAGTTTTTCTAAACAATAATAAATAAGATAATTCTCTATTCTTTCATCTGGATTATATGGTTTTCCTACTCCAAGATTTTCAGGCCATATTTTAGACTCGTTTAAAATATCTATTGCATTTTTTAATTTAGATTTTTTTATATGTTCTAATGCTAAACCTATATATGCACTTGAATATAATTCACGACCTTCTCCAGCGTGTTCATAAGGTAAAATATTTAGTTTTTTTAATATAGAAATTGCAAGTTCATATTTTTTTAATTTTACTAAAGACTTTATATAATCCATTCCAATTATATAATTTGAATTATCATTTTGATATGACTTTTCTAAAATTTGATTTGCCTTCTCATAATTTTCTAAATCATAAAAATAATTTGATAGTGATTTAGATACTCTCCAATTTTTATTATCAAGTTGATAAGCTTTATTAAAATCATTAATAGGATCAATTCCTTTTTTTTGGAGAATTATCCCTCGATTTAAATAGAATATTGGGTTTAATGATTCATCTCCAATCTTCATTAACATTTTTTCAGATTCATTATATCTACCTTTACCATATAAATTCATGGAGAGTAAATAATCTAACTTCCAGTTAGAATATGAATTTCTAGCCCAATTAAGAATATTTATTGTTTCTGTTCTAAAAGGAAATGAAAAATCAATTTTATTTTTGGAAATTGTATTTTGTAATAAATTATCATCTTCCATAAGGTATGATAACCACAAAGTATTTATCAAATTCTTTGGCCCAATATTTAAAATTTTTATTGCTTCATCATTAAGCCCCCTATTAAAATATCTTATTGCAAGTTCTAGGTATGTTTGATGCCTAAGTTCTGACTGATGAGAATTTTTTATATCATTTAACTTTTCTTCATTTTGATCAATAATATATTTTTCAAATGAGATTAAATGATTAATCGGATCTAATTCTTCAAGTTTTTGAATTGCTTTTTCATGTTCAATATTTCTCTCTAAGTATCTTTTAGAAATAACAATAATTTCTAAAGATGGAATATTATTTATATTAAATTCCAAAGATTTTTCAGCATATTCTATTGCTTTAAAAAAGTTTTTTTCTTTTAGGAAAATATCTGCAATTTGAGAGTAAGCATTTGACCTATATTTTATAGATCTTGCCGCCCACCCTAAGCACTCTATACTATTTATATTATTATTTAGGGATTTATAATTTATACCTGCTATATAGTTTAAAGACGGATGATAAGTATCTATTTTCAGTCCTGCTTTTACTATATCTAAAGACTTTTCAAATTCACCAGATCTAAAGTATAGCTCTCCTAAATATGAAATTGCTTCTAAATTATATTTATCATTTTCAACAATTTTTTGAAATTTTTCTTTTGCTTTATCATATTCTCGAAATGATAAGTTTTCTTTAGCCTCATTAAAAAGCTTTTGATATGATTCTTCTAATTTGTATTCATTTTCGCTTAAGAAAGACCTTTCAATTTTATTGAGAGACTTATTTGATTTATAATGCAGATCAAGACTTTCAATAATAACTTCAAAATCTACTTTTCTATCAAGTTTTATTTTGGACGAATAAACATCCATTGGTTTTAGAGATAATTCTTTTTTATCATAAAGTTTATCATCAATTAGTATATTCATACTTGAGTTTATTTTAATAAATGGATTTAATTTTATCTCTAAACTATCTTTTGTCCTTATTATATTTAAAGCTCCATATTCTGAAGCTTCGCTTAATCCGTCAATTTTTTTTAAAGGAAACCAAGCTTCTCTCCATTTATCAATAGCATAAGGTTCAAACTCTACATTTGTTATTGGGTTAACTTCTTCATTTGGTGAGTACTGAACAAATAATCTTCCTGCTTGAAACTCAATATATTGACCATCAGTATCTGTTAATAGATCTTCCCATATACCTCCTGCTCTAGACTGTGCCCACAACCAAAGCTTCTGGCCTGGAATATCTTCATATTTTCCCCAATGGCCAAATCCATAATTTGATTTATGGTAATATCCTCCAAAAAAGTCACTATATTCTCCAACAATATGATACGATTTACTTGGTCCAAATTTATTATTATTATATTTTGATAAGTTTCTTCCCATATTATCAATTGGCCAATTTTTAGCATTTCCACTATGTTCTAAGTATATATCTCCTGGAGTATAAAAAATAAGATCATCTTTTGCTGGTGCTGCAGCCGTCATCCAATTATAATATGATTGATTAATAGATGTTGGATTATACCATAAAGCATCAGTTATAAAAGATGCTTGATCTTTTTTAACAATAATTTCTACTCTCCATTGTGATCTTGATGGTAAATCAATATTACCAACAAAACAAGATACGCTACCGTCTTCATTTTTTCTGATCTTATAATCAACTGGAGTTGCAGTTGAAGGGTGATGACCTATTATTCCGAAATTAAATTCTATTCCTCCTGATGTCCAAGGCCCCCTCATTGAAATATTTCGAAATTTAACAACTTCGTTTTTATATATAAATTCTTCACCTGATGTTTTATCAATAGCACCCAATACTTTTCCTCCAAGCTCTGGTGTAACTAAAACCTTTATGTAATCATTTTCTAATTCTATTACATTAAATTTTTTTAATTTGGATTCAATGTTATACCCATCAAAAGTGAAATAAGGATAAATTTTTGGATTTGAAACAAAAATTGGAATTGGATTAGGATCACTAAAATCATATGTTTTTAAATCTTTATTAGATTCTTTTATAGATACTTGTGATTTTATATTATTAGGTATAATAAATAATAGTATAATACTTATTAGTCTATATTCATTTATGATTTTTATAAAATTCATTTAATAATATACAAAATATTTATTTAAGAGATTTTTAATCATTTAATTAGATTTATTATTAAGAAATCATTTCATATTAAATTTACACAATGTCTATTTATACAACTGAGATAACCTCTGATAAATTAGTTTCTGATAATCCTTTACACCATAGACTTCTTAGTGCTTATTTATTTGCTGTAAAATATATTTATGGTAATGTATTGGAGCTTGGTTGTGGGGAAGGAAGAGGTATTGATATAATTTTAAAGAAATCAAAATCTTTTACTGCTATTGATAAAATTTCAGAATTAACTGATAAGCTATCAAAAAAATATCCTGATCATACATTTATATCTTCATCATTCCCTCCATTTAAAAATATTAATGATAACTCATTTGATACTTTAATTTCATTTCAGGTTATCGAACATATAAAAAATGATAAGTTATTTATCGAGGAAATATACAGAATTCTTAAACCAGGAGGAAAAGCATTAATTTCTACTCCAAATATTAAAATGACTCTGACGAGAAACCCATGGCATGTAAGAGAATATACATCAGAGGAATTAAAAGAGTTAGTCTCACGTAATTTTGATAAAATTATTATTAAGGGAATATCAGGAAATGATAGAGTAAAAAAATATTATAAAGAGAATAAAAATTCAGTAATGAAATTTAAAAGACTTGATATTTTAAATTTAGAAAAATATTTGCCAAATTTTTTATATAGAATTCCATATGAGTTTTTGAATAGGATAAATAGAAATAAACTTGAGTATAATGACTCATCTCTTGTTTCTTCAATATCAACTAATGATTATATTCTAGAAGATGATAACCCAAAAAATTTAGATTTATTTTTTATTTTAGAGAAATGAGAAAGATAATATTTTATATTATAATTAGTTTCTTATTTTCTGGTTGCATATCCCAAAAAAAAATAACGAAAAGCAGAAACATTAAATCTATAATTGGTGAAGCAAGAACTTATATTGGAACTCCTTATAAATGGGGTGGAAATGATAATAATGGAATTGATTGCTCTGGGTTACTAGTGAGATCTTTTGAATCAATAGGGATGAAAATTCCTAGAACTACTTCACAGCAAATTGATTTAGGTAAAAAAGTTTCATTAAAAAAATCAAGAGAAGGGGATTTAGTTTTTTTTGCTTTTGGAAAAAGTAAAAGAAAAGTTACTCATGTTGGATTAGTGTCTAAACATAATTCATCCTCAGATATAAATTTCATTCATGCTTCATCATCAAGAGGAGTTGTTGAAACGCAACTAATAAAAGATTATTACCTCAAAAGAATTAGAAAAATTAAGAGAGTATTTTAAACAAAATATTTTTTTAATAATCTTAATTAATATAATTTCAAAAAAAACTAAAACTTAAATTATGAAAAAAATTATTTACATATTATCAATTTTATTTTTTACATCATGTACATCTTCAAATCAAGAATGTGAAACCATTGCTAATGGATTTATTGATGGATTTGATGGGCAAGTTACAATTGGTCAGCAGTCAGCTGTTGAAATCTTTAATCAAATAGACAAGGCTTGGGCAGAGCTTGACTATGAAACCATAAAAACATTTGTTGCTGATGAGGCAGAAATGAAGTTTGCAGATGGTAGAGTTGCATCTGGTCCTCAAGAGTTTGTTGATTTAATTAAAACATGGGTATCTGAGGTTGAAGATCAAGATGGTAATGAGTATACATGGAATACTGATTATGCATTTTCATTAGCTGTAACTTCTGTTGAGGGTGATTGGGTCAATGCTCAATTTACATCTACTCATACTAATCCAGAATCCGAATTGGAAGCTGAGGTATTTTATGAATTTTATCATATAGTTGATGGTAAAATTCAGGAATGGTCTCAGTTCAAGAGAGATGTTCTTAAATAATTAATACCAGGGGGGCCATAGCTCAGCTGGCTAGAGTGCTTGACTGGCAGTCAAGAGGTCGAGGGTTCGACTCCCTCTGGCTCCACTTTTTAAGTTTTAATAATAATTTTATTAATTATTATCAAGTAATTCATATCCTTGGTTAATACCTTTTTCAATCGCTGGTACACCTCGAACCATCCACATTGGTTTTGCACTACCTTTTAGGTAATGATCAAAAAATTGTTGCATTCTTATATTAAAGTCTTTTCTATTCTGCATCTTCAGAGGCCAGTGACGACCACCATTATAATTTAATAACCAAGATGGCTTGCCTAGTCTCCTTAAACTAACGAAGAATTCTATTCCTTGATACCAAGGAACATGTCCGTCTTTATCATTATGCATTATAAGAAGTGGTGTGTTAATTTTATCAATGTTATAAATAGGAGAGTTTTCAAAATATCTTTGAGGGTATTCCCATGGTGTTCCACCAATTCTACTTTGTGTATGTTCATATTGAAATTGCCTACTTAGACCCGTATCCCATCTTATTCCTCCAAAAGCACTAATCATATTTACAACTGGAGCTCCAGATTCTGCAGCTTTAAATATATCTGTTTTAGTAACTAAATATGCAATTTGATATCCACCCCAACTATGACCTTGAACCCCAATATTATCTTCATCTACAAATCCTTTTTCAATTAGAGAAGTAATTCCAGGTATAACACAATTAAATGCGCTTTCACCTGGATAACCAACTCTATAATAAACATCAGGATTAAAAATAAGATATCCTCTGCTTGTATAAAAACTATAATTAATTGTTGATCTTCCTGGAGAAGGTGCAATGTGTCTATGTAAACCGTTAGAGCTTTTTTCATAAAAGTTAACGATCATTGGATATTTTTTATTCGGATCAAAATTTTCTGGTTTGACCAAAATACCAGTCAATGGTAAACCATCTAATGAGGTCCAATTAACAAGCTCAGCTGTGCCCCAGTTATAATTTATTTGTTGTGGATTTACATTACTAATTTTTTTATTTTCTTTAAAACTTAAGTCAGAAGCTATAATATCGGGAAATTTTTGAAATGATTGTTTTGTATAAATTATTTTATCGTTTATCCTAGCTTTTATGGGTCTAGAATATCTGTATGGTCCATTAATTAAATCTTTTCCAGAATTTTTTTTATGGTTATATTCGAAATATCCTCCATTTTTTGAGATCTCATTAAATGTTGCCATTATTATTTTATCTGAGGTCTGGATGAATCTTTCTTCTGGATCTAATTTAATGTATCTAAATGATGTTTTAATTTCTCTACCTCTTGTTAGGCGTTTGCCATCTCCACTTCTTGGGTTAAATTCCCATATATCATATCTATCATAAATAAATATGGTCTTATCATCTTTTGTCCATCCTGCTGAACCGTATGACCTTGGAAAGTCTGGATAATCGCTAAGTTCATTATAAAATACTTTTCCTTTAGTTAGTTCAGTATATTTTGAGGTTTCAATATTATAGGTATACCAAGTACTATCATATTGATTGTAGCCATATGCATACTTTCCTTTTGGACTTAATCTTGCAGTACTTGGATTACCTAGAATTGCAATTTTAGATATGCCGTTATTAATATTAATAACTTTTAAATCATTTTTTGAAAATTGACCAGTCCACTGTGAACTTAATTGATAGGGTTCTGTTGTACTAATCAAAGCATGATCTCCATTTCCTTCATCAGATAATAATGCTCTTGGAAACTCTTTATTAGCAATTTGAATTATTTTATCTTCTTTTAAATGGTATACAGATTGAAATGATTTTCTTTTATCATTTTTTAGCTGCATTTCTTGAATTGTATATAATCTAGGTTCGTCATAACTCCATACTTCTACGTTTACAATTTCTTCATCTAACAGAGAAGTATCTTGATATATTTCAGGTAATGCTAGGCCAAAATATAATTTACTTTCGTCTTTTGAAAACGAAACCGTACCATCTGAAGAGACTCTGTACCCATCAGGAGAAATTTTGGTGTTTGCAACTAATTTTGCTTTATCTAGGGATTGGTTCCAAATAAAAAGTTCATTATCTCTATGATATGATTTTGATGAGTCGGCATCAATAATAAAAGCAATATTATTTCCGTTATCACTTACTGTCAGTTTAAAATATTTTGTTTTATTATGTGATTGAAATATATTTTTTGAATCGTATTTTTTTAGATTTATTACATAAACTCCCGCATTTATTGAGTCATCAATTCCCGTAGTAATATAGGATAATATCTCTGCCTCTTTTGCAAAAGAATAACTGGTAACATATGGAATAGTATCTTTCTCTCCGGTATTTAAATTATGAATTACTAACGGATATCCATTTTTTGAGCTGGCTTTCTTTATTTTCTTTTTCAATTTCTTTTTAGTGGTATCTTTTTTTGACACACTTTCATAAGTATAGCCAATATATCCCGACCATTTTTCAGGTAGCTTGAAAGACTTTATATTCGCAATTTTATCTAAGGATCCATTGCTCATATTATAAATACCAATTGAATCTTTTGGCATTTTATCTTTTTTGACCTTTTCCCTTTTCATTTCTTTGATACTATCTTTCCAGGCTTTAATTGTGAAAACTGCGAATTCTGAATTGTAAGTAAATCGACCTCTTTCTGATCGTTCATGCTCAAATATTAAATTGCTGTTTGTGTCTTTAATCTTTAGATGACTGTCTTTTTCACCTGTTTGAATTGAATACATTATATAATCTCCTTTTGAGTCTATAACTGAATTTTGGATTCTATTCCAGATATCAAAATCATTATGATCTAAAACTTTTTTTTGTGCATTTATGTTAGTTGATAATAATGATATTACAATGAATAAGAATTTTTTCATATGTTTTTTTGGTTAATTATGTTTTTAGTTGAATGATATCTTTTATCTAATAAATTATTAAAACAATAAATTTTTATTTTCTAGAATTCATTTTTGCTAAAAGCTTTAATATCTCTAAATATAACCATATTAGTGTTACCATTAATCCAAATGCTCCATACCATTCCATGTATTTAGGTGCTCCTTTTTCTGCTCCTTCTTCGATAAAGTCAAAATCAACAACAAGATTCATAGCAGCTATTATTATTACAAAAACGCTAAATCCTATACTTGCCATAGAAGAATTAGTGATATCCATTAGTGGAATACCTGTACCAAAAAAACTCATTGCAAGATTGATAATATAAAGCATAAAAATACCTGATGTAGCAGCACCAACTCCAAGTTTGAAATTTTCAGTTGCTTTAATCAATCCAAGTCTATAAATTGAAAGTAACCCAAATAAAATACAAAATGTATAAGATATTGCAGTTATAGCTATTCCTTCATATAATGTATTAAAATAATAGGAAAACATTCCCATAACTATACCTTGAGAAATAGCATATAAAGGAGCTAAATAACTTATCATTTTTTTGTTAAAAATTATTACAAGCATAAAAACAAGTGAAAGAATTGTTGCAGGTAATAATAAATACAAGGAGGCGTATAAATTAGTCCATGCAAAATAACCTGAACCCATTACAAGAAATAATAATAAAAAAGTTTTATTCACTGTACCTTCTATTGTCATTTTTTCAGAATAGTCGGATTTTATACTAAATGCTTTAGATGTAAGAACAGGGTTTCCTGATCTGTATGATAGATGTTGATTGTTCATTTTTTTAATATTTAGTTAAAGATAATAATCAGAATTAATAATTATATTCTTAACTAGGTTAAATTTGATAATGGAGTTTTTAGCCGAATGGGGATATATAGGATTATTTATAGCATCGTTTCTTGCTGCATCAATAATACCTTTAAGTTCAGAAATTGTTCTAAGTATATTGATTGCAAATAACTATGACCTTTCTTTATCATTAGGAGTTGCATCCTTAGGGAATTGGTTAGGGGGTCTTAGCAGCTATGCTATAGGAATGTTAGGGAATTGGAATTTTATAGAAAAATATTTTAGGATAAAAAAAAATACAATTTTACAACTAAAAAAAAGAGTTGATAGATATGGTGGTATTCTTGCTCTTTTATCTTGGACTCCTGTTTTTGGTGATCCAATAGCCATAGCATTGGGTTTTTTTAGAACTAATTTTTTTTTGGTTAGTATCTATATGTTAGTTGGCAAGGTTTTTAGATATGTCGTTTGGGCAATTCTAACTTACTGGGGTATCTCTCTATTTTAATTAAAGAATTCTTAAATTCGTTGATATGAATAAAATTAAAATTTTTTCTCCTGCAACTGTATCTAATGTTGCTTGTGGATTTGATATTTTAGGTTTCCCTATTGAATCTCTCGGGGATGAAATGACAATCTCAAAGTCAAAAAATATAGGGGTAAGAATTACTAAAGTTGAGGGATATCCTGTTCCAATTGATTCACAAAAAAATGTTGCTACTGTATCTGCAGAAAAATTAATACAGGACCTAAAACCTAATTGTGGATTCGACATAGAAATAAAAAAGAATATTATACCGGGTAGTGGAATAGGAAGTAGCGGATCAAATGCTGCAGGTAGTGTTTTCGGTATAAATAAACTTCTTGGAGACCCCCTAACAACAAAGCAACTTATTAAATATGCAATGATAGGTGAGGGTATTTCTAGTTTGTCTGAACATCCAGATAACGTAGCTCCAGCCTTGTTAGGTGGACTAATTATGGTGAAATCAGTTGAAGAAGAAAATATAATTTCACTCCCTATACCTAATGATTTATTTTGTTTTGTTATTAACCCTAAAATTGAAGTAAAAACATCATATTCTAGAGAGATTTTACCTAGTAAAATTGAGTTAAGTTCAATGACTAAACAAGTTGCTAATTTTGGTGCCTTAGTTCATGCTCTCCACACATCAAATTATGATCTTCTTCGATTATCTCTAGTTGATAATGTGATTGAAAAGCATAGAAAAAAATTAATTCCTTCTTTCGATAAAGTTAAAAATAAGTGTATTGAGTTAGGTGCTTTAGGTTGTTCAATATCAGGTTCAGGCCCTTCGATATTTGCAATAACTAAAGGGAAGGATGATGCGATTAAAATTGATATAGAAGTTAAAAAAATATATAAAGAAACAAATATTGACTTTTCGACTTATGTCTCTAAAATTAGTTCAGATGGAATTAAAATTATTGACTCTATATAATGGATTACTATAGTCTAAATAATAAAAATCATAAGGTAAATTTTAAAGAGGCATTGTTTAATGGTTTAGCACCAGATAGAGGATTATACTTTCCTCAAGAAATTAAATCTCTAAAAAAATCCTTTATATCCAATCTGAATGATTACGATAAAATAGAAATTTCTATGGAGGTTATCTCTCAATTTATTGGTAATCAAATTGATAAACAATCTTTAAAAAAAATAATTGAACACTCTATTGATTTTGAATTTCCCTTAAAAAAAATTGATGAAAACATTTCAGTTCTTGAGTTATTCCATGGCCCTTCAATGGCTTTTAAAGATGTTGGGGCAAGATTCACCTCTCGTTGCCTTAGTCATTTTATTAGAAAAGGTTATAATAAGAAAGTTACAGTTCTAGTCGCTACTTCTGGTGATACTGGAGCTGCTGTAGCTAGTGGATTTCATAAGGTAGAAGGTATAGATGTATTTATTTTATATCCAAAAAATAAAATATCAAATATTCAGGAAAAGCAGATATCAACTTTCTCAGACAATATTTTTCCAATTGAGGTTAAAGGAACATTTGATGACTGTCAGAAAATAGTTAAGGATGCTTTAATAGATAAAGATTTAACTTCTAATTTCAATTTTACCACTGCAAATTCAATTAATATATCAAGATGGATACCACAGACATTATATTATTTTTTTGCTTATAGTCAGTTGCCATCCGATCTTGAAAAATCTTCATTTTCTATTCCTTCGGGTAATTATGGGAATTTATTTTCATCTCTAGTTTCTAAAGAATTAGGTCTTCCCATTCAAAATATTATTTCATCAAATAACATTAATAATCCAGTTGAGAGATATTTTAAATCTGGAGTATATACTCCAATGCATTCAAAAGAAACTTTATCTAATGCAATGGATGTGGGTGATCCAAGTAATTTTAAAAGAGTAAATGAAATTTTTGATCTCGACTTAGTGAAAATGAAAGGAATATTACATGCATTTAGTTTTACAGATTATCAGACAATGGATACCATAAAATATCTTTTGAAAAATTTTAATTACCTCTGCGATCCTCATGGAGCAATCAGCTATCTAGGGGCTAAAAAATATATTAATAATAATTTGGGTTCTCACTGTATTTTTTTAGAGACAGCACATTTTTATAAGTTCTATGATGAAATTAAAAACTTAATTGATGTTAAGTTTAATATACCATCACAACTTAAAAGTATCTTAGATAAAGAGAAGAAATCGGTTACTATAAAAGACTATTATAATTTTAAGGAATATATAAATTCCTATCTGTAATTGGATTATTAAGATTCATTATTTTTTTTTTTTTAATTTTGTGCTCTAAAACAAATTATTAAGAATATGAAAAAGTTATTATTTATTATATCTGTATTATTTTTTTATGGATGTAATACAAACCCAGATTATAAGTCTAATCTTGAGTTAGCTAAAAAATGGGTTCAAGTTTTTGAAAATGGGGATATTGAACTTTGGAAGGAAATCATGTCTGAAGATCTTCGAGATCAAGCACCTCTGTATGGAATGGGTGAGGTAGATTATGCAACATCTCAACAAATTGCTGAGTTTTATATCAATAGTTATACAGATGTTAAATTTAATGACCCTATGTGGTTGCCAGGAATTGATACTGGAACTATGACTCTTGACGGTAGTGTCAGAGCTTATGGAGTTTGGACTGGAAAAAGTAAGGCTACTGGAAGAACATTTACATTGCCATCTTATCACAACTTTGATTTTGCTGATGGAAAGATTGTATATACTGGTGAATATTTTGATGCAACAGGTATGATAAATACTGTTGGTCCTGTAGATAGAAAAGTTGTTATTGCAACTCTTAAGGTAAAGAATGGAAATTATGAAAAGGTTAAGGAGATGTTAGACTCAGAAGATGGATTACCTACAACTAGAGCATATGACGGATGTACTCATTTAGAAGCTACTTTTAATGAGGAAACTAATACATATTTTATAATAGAGTATTGGGAATCTTTCGATAAATATAATGCTTATTTAGATTGGAGATTAAATGATGATCCAAGTGGTATTGCAGGTGAATTATCTAAATATCTTGTTGGAGGTTCTAATGGCCTAGTACCTCATACTAATAATATTGGTTATAAATTTTATTAAAAACCATTTGTTATTTGAAAGAGGTCTTCTTTTAGAAGGCCTTTTTTTTTGATTCAATATAAAAGTTTCTATTAATATCTAGAGTATTAACTTTTGTTTTGTACACTTTCCAATCATTTATAGGGAATAATCTTGTATTCTCACCATTAATTTCAATATCTATAGGCATATTAAAATTATCAATAGTATTTGACCATCTATAATTCAATCCATTTTCATCAATTTTATATTCAAATTTTGGAATTTTTACGTCTCTAAGATATTGATTAAAAATATACCTTAAATCAATGCCAATTGACTCTGATATGAAACTTTCAACTTGCTTTGATGAAACAGTTTTATGATAAAATTTTTCATTTAGACCTCTAAGTGTTTTTCTCCACACCTCATCATTATTTGTAATTTGTCTTATTGTATGTAGAAGGTTTGCACCTTTTGAGTACATATCTTTTGATCCATTTTTATTAACACCATAAGGACCTATTATAGGTTTATCATTTTGTATACCTTTTCTAGTCCCAATGGTATAGTCAGCACCTGCTTGTTTACCATAATGGTAGTCTAAAAATAAATTCTCAGAATATGCAGTAAAACCTTCATGAACCCACATGTCAGCAATATCGATGTATGTTATGTTATTTGCAAACCATTCATGACCTGACTCGTGAATAATAATAAAATCAAATTTTAGACCCCAACCTGAATCAGATGGATCTCTTCCCAGGTATCCTTTTAAATATTTATTTCCATAAGTGATAGAGCTTTGGTGTTCCATGCCAAGATAGGGTACTTCTACAAGCTTATAACTATCTTCATAGAATGGGTATGGGCCAAACCAGTACTCAAAAGCATCAAACATTTTTGGTACATCTTTAAAATGAACTTTTGCTTTTTCCTCATTATACCTTAACACATAATAGTCAATATCTAAATTGCCATTTTCTCCATCATAAATTTCAGAGAATTTAATGTAATCACCAATATTAACATTTACACCATAATTATTTATTGGGTTGCTAACGAACCAGTGGTATGTAGAGGTTTTATTATCTGGTGTTGTGATTTCTTTTAATCTTCCATTTGATACATTAACTAGGTTATTTGGAACATTTACACTTATAAGCATACTGTCAACCTCATCATACATATGATCTTTATTTGGCCACCATACACTAGCTCCAAGCCCTTGGCAGGATGTTGCAATAAAGTGATTGCCATTCTCATCTCTGTCCCACGAAAAACCTCCGTCCCAAGGTGCTCTTACTGCTACTTTTGGATATCCTTTATAAGTAATTTTTATTTCATTTACATCCCCTTTAAGTTGCTTTTTATTTAGATAAATAAAATAAGCATTTCCTTCTCTTTTAAATTTTAATTTTTTCCCATTCTCTATAACCTGAGTAATCTTGAGTGGTTCCTGTAAATCTATTTGTATAACTTGATTTGGACTTAGAACTTGAAATTTTACTGTATTGTGACCTTCAATATATTTTTTATCTGGTTTAACTTTAATATCAAGATGATAGTATATGAGATCCCACCATTCTCTCTCTTTTGTTATACTTCCCCTAAGACTATCTTGTCTGGTAAAGTTTTTCTTCTCTGCAAAAATATCCTGTGAATTCGATCGAAAATTAATTAGAAGAAATAGAAAAATAAAATACCTTATCATAGTAAAATAGTTAGGTAAATATAAATGAAAAATTATCTTCTTGATGAATTTGCAATCTCCTTGAAGTCTATATTATTGTACTCAAATGATGTTGGTTTAAATAACTGATTTGAGTAGGAATCATTCCAATCTTTATGAAATGAAAGCGTTAGCTTTTCCGGAGGATTTATATTAAATACAACATTATAATAGTCATTAACATTTCCTGGAAGAGAAATATTTCTTGCATAGTGAAAATTATCTATAAGATTTAAGTGTGGTGTTAAATCGACAAAGGTTTTCTGACCTGTTCTCTCATTTGTAATTGTTGCATTTATATTTAAGTAAGGAACAAATCCACCTAAAGGTGTTCCATCTGGTATATTTTTATCATCCCAATTTACTCTAGCTTCAATGTGAATATCTGTATATTTTTCATCTAAATTTATTGATTTAGGATATACCTTATCTTTTATAGCACCTTCAAAAATAAATATGATACCGGGTTCAATTCTCTCTTCTCCTAAAACTAATTCTTGAGAAAAAACGTTAGAAATGGAAATAATGATAAGAAAGAAAAATAATCTCATAAAATGAAACAGATTAATTTATTATTTGATACGATTTTTTCTAAATATAGTCGAAGAAAATTTGAAAAATTCATATTAGTACTTGCAGCACTTGGTTTTGTGACTCATTTGGTGATTATACTATTGAATTCTCGTGGATATATTAATTTTGACTATGATGGAAATTTATTATCAAATCCAATTTCAGCTCTGTATACTCCCTTTTCATTCATACTCGTTTATGAAGCATTTTTATTAATATATTTTCTTCCAAGTTCGTTTACTGTTTCAGTTGTAAAGGGGTATGAAATTATTTCATTGATACTAATTAGAAAAATATTTAAAGATGTTCCTTTAGTCGATTTATCCAATGATTTTTTCTCCAACAGTCATAACATTCAATTTATTTATGATCTAGTAGGTTTTCTTTTAGTTTTTTTCTTGATATATCTCTTTAAGACAACAGCTGGAAAACCAAAAAAACCAAAAATTGATAAGAAACTTCAAAAATTTATAGGTCAAAAGAAAGCAATTTCTATATTATTAGTTCCGGTATTATTAGGTTTAGCTAGTATTAGCTTTTATGATTGGATGAATAGTCTTTTTCAAGATACTGCTAATAATCTAGATGTTAATTTTTTATTTTTTGTAGATTTTTTCACAATCCTTATTTTGGTAGATGTACTATTATTACTAATCTCTTTTAGATATACTGAGAGATACTCACAACTTATTAGAAATACAGGTTTCATAATTTCAACTATAATGTTAAGATTATCTTTTGCTGCAAGCGGGCTTGCTAGTGTCTTGTTTTTAGTTGGTGGTATCTTATTTGGTGTAATTATTCTAGCTATATTTAAAAGAATGGAGAAGGTTAATTATTTAGGATAAATTATCTATCAATTTAACATCTTAATAGTCTCAATAGTTTAGCTTTGTAGTGTCATGCATAAATTTATATTGATAATTTTAATTTTATTTATAGGTAATGACTCTTTTTCTCAAAGAGTTTATAAGAAACCTGAATTTGTTAAAAATTGGAGTAAGCCTGGTAAACATCCTGATCATATAGTATTAAATTTTTCAGATGATCCTTCAACATCAATAAGTGTAACTTGGAGAACCAGTAAAGATGTTAAAATTGGATATGCTGAAATAGCATTATCTGATGATAATCCAGCTTTTATTAGTACAGCAAATACTATTAAGGCAGTAACAAATAATCTTAATTTTGACAATGTTGTTGGAGTTATTGATAGGAATAACCCTAAAAAAACAACCTTTAATTCTATTGATCATAATTATCATTCTGTGACATTCAAAAATTTAAAGTCTAATACAATGTATGGATATAGAGTAGGAGATGGTAAAATTTGGAGCGAATGGATACAATTTAAAACTGCAAAGAAAGAGGGAGAACCTTTTTCATTTCTATATGTTGGAGACGCTCAAAATTATATATTAGAGCTTTGGTCCAGATTAATTAGGGAGGGATATAAAAAAGCTCCATCTGCTAGTTTTATAATTCATGCTGGTGATCTTATTAATGATGCTCATGAGGAACATCAGTGGCATGAATGGTTCATGGCTGGAGGCTGGATTCATAGATCTCTTCCATCTATACCAATTCCAGGAAATCATGAATATAATCCTCAAGTACAGAATGATATAGATGAGGGAATCAAAAGACTTTCAGTTCAGTGGAATAGTCAGTTTACTTTACCTATGAATGGTGTTGATGGTATTAAGGAAACTAATTATTATATTGATTATCAAGGTGTGAGGTTTATTGCTTTAAATAGTAATATTCTTATTGCTGAACAAGCTGAATGGCTAGAAGATGTTCTTAGTGACAACCCAAATAAATGGACTATTGCCACATATCACCATCCTATTTTCTCAGCATCCAGAGGTAGAGATAATGAAACATTAAGAAATTTATGGAAACCATTATTTGATAAATATAATGTTGACTTAGCTCTCCAAGGACATGACCACACTTATACTAGAGGAAGAGTTGCTCCATATGAAATAAACATTGTTGATGGAGAAAATATTCAGGATGCTACTGGAACTGTCTATGTTGTTTCAGTTAGCGGAGGTAAGATGTACAAAGTAAAACCAGGTTGGGAAGATTATGAAGCATTAAGAGATAGAGTTGGAAATAATAAACAACTTTTTCAAGTTATATCAGTTGATGGTAACAAACTTTCCTATAAATCATATACTGCAACTGGAGAACTTTTTGATGCTTTTGATCTTATTAAAAATAAGAATGGGCTTAACTCTTTCATAGAGAGAAAAAACGAAGCACTTTAATTTATTTCTGGTATTGACTCTGCCGCCCCTAGCTTTGTAGTAGAAATTGCTGCTGCTTTATTAGCTCTTTTCAAACTTTCTTCAGTATTTAATCCTTTTGCAATACTGGCAACGTAATAACCTATAAAAGTATCTCCTGCTCCTGTCGAGTCAATTGTTTTTATCTTTTTTGCATCTATTTTTATCATATTGCCATTATATGAATATATGGATCCCTTATTTCCAAGAGTCAAAATAATTTCTGTTTCTTTATATTTTTTATTTAGAAAATCTAAAATTTTTGTTGGAGTATTTTGACCTGATAAATTTTTTGCTTCTGTATAGTTTAATATTAGTATTGAAATTTTATTTAAATCATAGTTTAAAATTTCTTTTTTAAACGGTGCAGGATTAAAAATAATTTTCATTTTTTGTTCATATCCAATATCTATAATATCCCCTATAGAATTAACTTCATTTTGAATTAATAGAATATCCTCTGATTCAAATTTAGATATCGTTGATGCTATAAATTTTTTATCAAGATCATAGTTAGCTCCAGCATATATGATTATAGAATTTTCACCACGTTTATTCACTTGTATAATTGCATGACCGGTAGGGTTATCACTAAATAAAATATTATCACAATTAACATTCCATTTTTTTAATTTATCAATTAAGAACTTGTCATCTTTATTTATAATTCCTGCATGATAAACTTTTTTTCCAGCTTTTGATATTGCAACACTTTGATTTAAACCTTTTCCTCCAATCTTAACATGGAATTTATTTGATGATATAGTTTCTCCTGGTTTTACAAAGTCATTAACTGAATAAATAAAGTCTTTGTTTATGGAGCCTATGTTTAAGATTTTCATTTATCTATACTAGACTTTTTTTAAGAGTATTCAAAAAATTAGATCTAGATATTTTTGAGGCTAGTTTAATATTTCCTTTCTCTGTAAAACGAATTATATCTTTTCCTCTTTCTTCGCCTTTAAGTACAACCTTAATTTTACATTTCTTATATTCTGTTCCAGATTCATTTATCATCACAGCCATTGCTAGTGGATCTGCAAGATCTATTTTATGTTCATTATATTTAATTTTATAATACTCTAATCCTCTTCTTTGAATATCAATTGAAAATTTTGATAGAGGGGTTCCTATTTTCTCAATATCATTAAAATTATCTTTATTTAGATAACCATAGATCTGAGTAGTATCCCATGCTATCATTTTAATTTCAATATTAGAATTTAATACAATGTCTGCAGCATCAGGATCTACCCAAAAATTAAATTCTGCATGCTCTGTAATATTTCCTTTTCCTTCCCCAATTCCTCCCATTATGTATAACCCCTTTATTTTATTAATTACTGACGAGTCTTTAATGAAAATTTTAGCAATATTTGTTAAAGGTCCAATAGCTATAATCTCAATTTCATTAGGATTTTGATTTATTAATTCTATGATTTTATCAATAGCATTTTCTTTTTCCGCTAAATTTTTTGGATTATAAGGTCCAGTATCTCCCAAGCCATCTTTGCCGTGAAAGAATTTTGAAGTCTCTAATTTTCTATGTAAAGGACCACTTTCTCCCTTATATACTGGTGTTTTCTTCTCACATAATTCACAAGTATAAAGGGCATTATTTGTTGCTAAATCTAAATCTACATTTCCAGCAATTGTAGTTATAGCTTTGACATCAAAATCATTGTTTTTAAGTGCCATGATAATAGCAATGGCATCATCAGTAGCTGTGTCAGTATCAATTATTATTTTTCTCAAAGGGTTTTACCTTTAATCCAGATTTAAATTAGTTAATTTATTTGAGGAAAATTAATTAATCAACGCAACATTCTCCATTATCGCACTGACAATACTTTTTATTATAAATATGAAGAGCAGCCAAACTTAGGCCTACGATATATGTTATGAATTCAGGGAGATGAAGAAGTTCAAATTCTTCACTAATTAACAGAAAACTTAAAAATCCCCATAAAACATATAAAAGAACCTTAACTGCTAAGTTAGATGAATGCTGAGTGGTTTTATAAACCGCTATAAAGGATAAGGAAAGAAATAAATAATTTAATGCTGACCACCATCCTGGAACTACAAGCAAATGACTTTGAGTTATAAATAATAAAGGAGTTGCAAAACAGTGTAAAACACAAAGTGTGCTAAAAGTAGCACCATAATTATCAGGATGTATAGATTGAATTTTCAATTTTTATTTTTTTGAATCACAAAACTAAATTAATTTGTAAAAAAACATCAGAAATATTACTATTTATTTCTCTCTATTATAATCTTAATCTTATTTACTTCTTTATGTGTTTCTATCTCTAAAATGTAAATACCTTGCTTAATATTTGAGACGTTAATATCTAGTCCTTCATCTGATCTAATAATTGATATTGGTTTAATTCGTTTACCACTTAAGTCTACAAAATAAATATCTTTAACTTCTATTTCAGGTCTAATTGTGACTATTAAATTATCTGATGTAGGATTAGGAAAGATATTTTCAATAAATGAAATTTTTTCAGAAAATAATGGTTTAGGATCGCCACATAAATCTCCAATACCGTCATTATTCCAGTCTTCTTGATCTGGATTAAAAGTAGATGGACAATTATCTTCAGAATCTAATACTCCATCCAAATCTAAATCTGGATATGAAATTATTGAATAAAAAATAATATCTCTTTTTTCCCAATCTGTTCCATTACTAGGTCTTCTAATCCAAGAAATAAAATCAATACCGTTTTTATTATCAATGTTTATAGGAAAAGCCTTATTCATTACCATTTTTTGCTGATCTTCTAGATCTAACTCCCAATCTTGAACCCATACATATTCCTTAGGATCATTTTGATAAAATAAACCATCTTCATTATAATATATTATCATACCATAACCATTTGTAAAATCCTGACCACTATGAATTATATCTAAATCTCCATCAGAGTCTGCATCTTTAACATATAAAGTTCCCTCACCATGTAATTCACTATTTATTTCAAGAGAATTAATGAATAGATTTGTTTTATCAATAAAATTATTATTTTCTTCATTTAATAACACTTGAATTTTTCTGCCTACATAATAAGGTTCTGCTTGTGTATTTGCTATTATAATATCATTCTTAGAATCATCATTTACATCCAAAATTACTAAAGAATTAAATTTTGTATTAGAACCATATAAACCAATATTTTTATCAATTTTTATAATATTTGAATTTGAAATAATTGATCCATTTGAAAGAATAATTATTCCAGAATGGTCTACAATCTGATTTTCAGCAAACATAATTACTATATCATCAATATTATCATTATTTAAATCGCCCATTGTCGATGTCATCACATATGATATTTTTGAAAAATCATAATTAATTAAACTAGTTGAATTAGTAAAATTTCCTGTTCCATCATTAATAAATAATACTTTACCAGTAAAAAAATCAGAAAAACCATCACCATTTACGTCTCCAACTGAAAGATCATGCCCAAAAGAATAACCCAACGGAAGTC
This sequence comes from uncultured Marinoscillum sp., assembly GCA_902626505.1. Classification (GTDB taxonomy): domain Bacteria; phylum Bacteroidota; class Bacteroidia; order Cytophagales; family MED-G16; genus MED-G16. Next base: position 15,089 of record CACOFQ010000012.1, on the reverse strand, counting down.
CTGTATCTTGTTGTCCTTCAATATTAGACGAACCATCAATAAATTTATTTTCTTGTGAAAGCGTTAAAGGTATTTGTTCGTATTCAGTTACATGAGTTCCGTCAGAATTTCTTTTTATCATACCCATCGAAGCAGCAACAATATCATCAGTTCCATCATTATTAAAATCACTAGTCATTACTCTATATGGAAAGTACCTATTTAATTTATTTTTTTCACCAGAAACAAATAAATCATCTTCTATTTTAAAAGAACCATCTCCTTGATTTATTCCAATTGTAAAAGAGGAGATTCTTCCTCTTCTCTCAATAGTATGAGGAAATACAGCCATAGTAACAACAAAATCTTCTAACCCATCATTATTAAAGTCACCTGTAGAAAAGTTATGTGGCTCTAACTGAAACCATCCTGCTGGGTTATAATCAGAAGATGTTGGATAATAATACTCATCGTGAGAATTATTATATGTTATTTCTGTCCAACCAAACTTCCCAATTTTAAATTTTGTTGAGATGCTTTCCTCAATATTATTAATTTCGTAGGAGGTATTTGAAATAATGATATCACACTCATCTCCAATACCATCTCCATCAATATCGGATTGATTTGGATTAGCAGTAAGTGGACAGTTGTCTATGTTATCACTAGTACCATCACCATCTGTATCTATTGTAAAACTCCATGGATAGAAATCAGGAACCCAACCTTCAATTCCAGCTTCCCATTTTTCAGCTCCATATTCATATGCACCAATATCAGGTGCAGAGCCGACTATTTCTTGAGGTATTGATTCAATGGATATTCCAGCGTCAATTAGGGGTGAGCCTTCTAAAGGCATTAACGTAATACTATCTATTAAACCATAAATTGTATTATTTATATTTGATTCATTATTATAATTTGTTCTAACAGAATCCCATCCATTCCAATTGTTTGAAGAAGTTCCTGGAATAGGATAGTCTGGACTTCCGTCTCTATCTTTATCTTCATAATTACTAAGACTTCTGTGGCCACTAAGTTTATCTACAAGGTTATTTTGGGTGAAAGTATTCAAATTTGAGTTTTCTTCATCTAGAATAATAATACCATTTTTATTACTTCCAATAACAGTATTATTTGCTATGTAGTGAAAATCACCTTTAACCATAATTCCACTGGTGTTAATTGCAACATTATTATACATTTTACCTCTTTGTCCAGCTGCAGTTGGATCATCTCCTGGGGCGTCATATCTAAGAGCTAGCTTTGGAGTATTATATACATAGTTATGATGTACTTCTGAATCCGCAACAAAATTTCTTGTCCCTTGAAATACAGAACCATCTGATTGCAGAGCTCCTGTTTTTGTAACTTTATTGAATGAAAAAATACTTCTTTCTCCAGGTGTTACTGTAGCTGAGGCCTGAACATTTTCAATTGTATTTTTTGTGATTGTATTTTTATCACCATTTATAAACATAGTTACCATTAGTCCTGGTAGCTCAGCAACAGAGTAATCAATATACTGAAAAAAATTATTTTCAATTCTATTATTATCGCCATAAATTCTCAGCGCATCACCATCTGTATACTCAAATAAATTTCTTCTTACAATACTATTATTAACTTTATTTTTCGAACCATTAATACCAATTGTGGTTGCTTCCGGAGTAGATAAATCTCCAATCATTCTCTTAGATGTTGATGGAAATGCAAAATTACAATCTTGAAGGATAAAGTTTTCTGTAGAATATACTTTGACTGTAGAAGAAAAAAATGATAAATTTTCAATAGTTATTTGGTCTGAATCTTTTACTTCAAATGAATAGGTTGAAACTTTTCCCCTAACTTCAAGATCATTAGGATTTGTTCCATCTGTCATTAACCATAATTCACCAGAACTTGGATTATGATACCATTCATTTAAAGTATCTAAAAGATCAAGATCTCCTTCTACAAAAAAATGATGATGTTTATCTTTATACTGTCCGCTGGGTACTTTTTCGTAAGTAAAAAAATCTGAGCTTTGTGAAAATTGAATTTTACGATTCCACGTTCTAAATGAACCAATATTTAGTATTGCATGGGCTGTGTCAAGATCATAATCTAGAGCGGAATAAAAGGATTTAGAATTGTCAAATACTAATATTCCGTTTCCACTGTTTACCTCATCACCCTCTGCCCATGTATCCCATGAATATATAGATTTGTCTGAAAATTGGGCATTTGGCCATCTTGCCATAACCATTTCATTATTTTCAATAAAAAGTTGCCAGATTGTAGTATCGGTGGACGTCTTATAAATGTTATTTCCAATATGTTCCCAGTTATAATCACTTAAATTAATAGTTCCGTCTATTACTGGATTTCCAGAGTTATCACCCTTGATTATGATATTACTTTTATTATTGATTAAAACTTCTTCTTTATAGATACCATCTAAAAGTATGATAGTTCCTGAATTTAAACTGTTTACTCCTTTAGTAATTGTTTTAAAAGGAAAATCTAATGAACCATCATTATCATCACTTCCTTCCGGTGATATATAAATAGTATTTCCAGATTGAGAAAATATTTGGGTTGAGAAATGTATCAGGAATATAATTTTAAATAAATATTTCATTTAGAAAAATTTATCAAAAATAATATTTTATTTTCTTCTTGCTTCGATAAAGCTTTTGATAAAAAATATCATAGCATAAACAGATGAAGATAACATTATTATTATTCTTAATACCGCATCAGATCTTCCATCTTCTAGTGCACTTCTCAATGGCATAATATTAGCAAAAGATAAAAGTGTAACTAATACAGCAATGTGAGCAACAACTTTATTTTTATTTTTAACTCCTCTGTTAAGAATAACTAATATTACCCCAATTCCAACTGGAATTAAAGATGTTACTGAACTTGATTCAGAATATCCCCATAAACCAACTGAAATTAAAATAACTCCATTTACTAAACTTGCTATATGTGCATTCATTTTTTATCTCTTTTGTCAACTATATCATTCAATTCTTTTGCAGTTAATAAAATCCAGATTACAAAGGAGACAGATACAATCCCTGCCCATATGAAAATAAATTCCTTTGTTAAGAGTTCCGACATAGTTTAGTTTATATCTATAAATCTTTTTTCTTTTGATTAAATATCAAAATAAAAAGAAGAATAGTTGGCGCCCATAAACCTAAGAAAACTGCTTTAAGTGGTTCATCGTTGAAAAAAAACACTTCAGAAACCACAATTGTTACTAAAACAAGTATCAAAAGCACTAATTCAAATGGCCTAAAAAGCTTTATAAACTTAAACATTTCTATATTAATTTATACTATAGAGTTAAAAAACTCTTTTATTTTATACTTATACTCTAAAACTCTATATTTTGTTGCCCTATTTTTTTTTTAAGCCAAATTTGTCTGAAATTTCCTCTTTTATCATACATATCTGACTGTCTTACTGGATTAAATACCCAATTTTTAACATTATTTCCAACTCCTGATATATACATCCAATTGCACCAGTTGCTTGATACATCATAATCAATCAGATTTTTTTCAAAAAATGATGCGCCCCATGTCCAATTTACATCTAAATTATTCACTAAGTAACTTGCTACATTTTGTCTTCCTCTATTGCTCATAAATCCTGTTTCATTTAGTTCTATCATATTAGCATCTATAAAATCTTGACCAGTTTTACCATTTTTCCACTTATTAAATAATTCAATATCATTTTTGAAATTTTTATTAAAAATATTTCCATTGATACCATTTTTAATGAAAATATTATTTTTCCCTTTAAGGTACACGTATCTAAAAAATTCTCTCCAAAGAATCTCAAATATCAGCCAATAGGTGGATGAGTTTTTTTTTATTTCCTTTTCGTATTTCTTTATCTCGTGGTATATAGAAACTGGAGATAAGCATCCCAAAGAAAGGTATGAAGATAATTTAGAAGAATATTCTGTTCCAATTAATCCATTACGTGTTTCCTTATATGTCTCAATTCCCTTATTTTTCCACAAGTAAAATTCTAACCTTTCATTACCATTTGATTCACCTCCCTTAAATGGGAAATTAGAATCTTTATGAAATTCTAAATCTTTAAAATTAATATCTGACTGAAAATTAAAATCGTACTTATCTATCTTTTTCTTATAAATTATTTTACCTACTTCTTCTCTAATCTTTACAAACTTTTCTATTTTTTTTCTGAAATGAGTGAAAATAAGTGGAAGTTCATCAGTTTTATATGGTAAATTATTTCTTTCAATTAGAAATTGATCATCATAAAGATTTAAATCAAAATTATTTTCTTTTAATACCTCTTCTTCTTTTTCTTCGTACCAGCCTACTTCCTTAGATGCATAAATTTTATTTGATAAGTACTTAGATTTTATTTCTTTAAAAACTTCAATTAAATCACCATCAAAAATATAGAGGTGAATTCCAATCTCTTTTAGGTTGTTTTTTAAATCTAATACTGATTCATCTAAAAACTTTTTTCTAAACGAACCCATATTTCCAAGATCAATTCCATATGGATTATATATTGAATAGTTTTTAATATAAATACATATTACCTCTTCATTTTCACTTATAGCATTATAAAGTGAAGGATTATCATCTATTCTTAAATTCTTTCTAAACCAGCATATAGCTTTTTTCATATTTCTATTTTTTTTAAATATTTGTAAGCAGTATCACTTAAAACTTCTTTTTTTTCTTGATCCATCTTATCGTATGAATTTACTAGCATTCTCATTCTTGGATTTTTTATGAAAAAATCTCTTTGTTTATCTAAAAATCTCCAAAATAAAGAGTCCCAAATTTTGCTCCATTCTCCAGCCTTATAATTGCTCATTTTTAAAATATAACTACTGCCACTTATATACGGTTTAGTAGACATTAATCCTCCGTCAGCAAATTGACTCATTCCATATACATTTGGTACCATCACCCAGTCGTAAGAATCAATAAAAAATTCCATGAACCATTTATATATTTCATCAGGATCAAACTCACACAGTAACATAAAATTTCCTAATACCATTAATCTTTCTATATGATGACAGTAAGCTGTATTATTTAGCTTTTGTATTGTGTCATCAATAGGGTCTATTCCAGTTGTCCCATCATAAAATGATTTTGGTATCTTTTTATTGAATCCCCAGAAATTTCTAGTTCTTTCAAAGCTTCCTTTAACTTTGTATACACCTCGAATAAATTCTCTCCAACCAATAACCTGTCTTATAAATCCTTCGCATGAGTTGATTGGAATATTATTTTTTTTATAATGTTTAATTGTTTCATTTATTATTTGTTTTGGCAAGAGAATACCAGAATTTATTAGAGGTGAAAGTAAGCTGTGATTCAAAAAAATTTCTTCCTTTACAATTGCATCTTCATAAGGTCCAAACTCTCTAAATCTGATTTGTAAAAAAGAGTTTAGCCACTTATCTGCATCATCAAAGTTTGAGGGATAAATAACATTTTCATTAATTATACCAATATTATCTGAGTAATGATTATTAGCATATGATGTTGCCTCTTCGTAAAATTTATTTTTTTTTGAAAAACTTATTTTTGGTGGTTTTTTATCCTTTGGATATTTTTTTCTATTCTCATCATCATATGTCCACCTTCCACCCTCAGGTTTACTATTTTGAATTAGTATGTTATATTTTTTTCTCTGCTCTTTATAAAAACTTGTCTGAAAAAATTTTACTTTATCATTTCTGAAGAATGGCTCCAATTCAGAGTTTGTATTAATAAACGATGGATTATCATAAATTTCTAAAAATAAATTATTTTTTATGCATGCTTTTTTTAGTCTTTTTTCAAGTAAATAATCTACTGGATCTATTACATGAATTTTATCAACTTCCGATGAGATTTCTTTAATAAAATTTCTAATGTCTGATGATTGGTTTAAGCTATCTATATAGTTAACCACAACAGATTTATTTATTAAATAATTTTCGTATTCTTTCATAGAACTTCTATGAAACACAATTTTTTGTTTATGAAATTTATATTGTTTGAAGAACAGAAATTCCTCTATAAGATATACAGGTATTTTTTTTTCTAGCAATTCACTGTTTCTGTGAAGCTGGTTTGGAAAAATTATTGCAATTTCTTTCATCTATTTCCTCTGCATCTTTTTGAACAATATTTTACTTCATCCCAACAGTTCCTCCATTTTTTTCTGTAAGAAAATGGTCTATCACATACAATACACACCTTTTCAGGAATATTTACCTTGACCATTTTTTCGGAATATTTTTTTTTCTGGCATATGGATACTTTACTATTTTTTGTGTCTTGTAATAGGTATCTAATCCAGATATACAAACTGAATTTAATTTCTCAAAATCTAGGGATCCATCTTCCGCGACAGAATCTTGTTTTATCATAACGTTTATGATTTCTCCAACTATGAGTATTGTGTCATTGCTTTTGATTTTTACTTCTTCTATAAATTTCATTCCTATCTTACATTCACTTTCTTTCACATATGGTGCATGAAAATCATCAATATATTCTTTTTCAAGATTACATTTCTCAAATTCTGACTCATCACGATTAAATTTTGCTGAAGTCATATGAGCTCTCTCGATAATATTATCACTTATGTGATTAATTGTATAAAACTTTGACTCAATAATGTTTGTATATGTATGTCTTGGAACAGAATTAGGTCTTGTAACTAAGCCTAATAATGGAGGTTTAGAACCTAAGTGGACTAGTGAACTGAATATTGCTAGATTTTCTTGATTTTCCTTTGATATAGTACCAATTAGGTTTGCGGGTTTAAATCCAGTTATACTATTTATTAAATTTAGTCTAGAGACTTTATCTAATTTATCTATATCTTCTATGTTGAAATAAATCAAAATTTATATTTTGAGAGTTGACATTCCACCATCAACACGCATAATTTGGCCAGTAATATTTTTTGCATTAGTCGATATTAGAAAATCAGCCATATCTGAAATATCTTTTGCTTCGCAAATTTTCTTTAGTGGGTGTTTATTAGCAATATTTTCCTCAATCTTTTCATTCCTTAAAATTCTTTGAGCCATATCAGTTCTTGTAATAGTTGGGGCTATACAATTTACTCTAACTGTGGGTGCTAATTCTGCAGCCAAAGATTTTGTTAAACCTTCAATCCCAGCCTTAGCTACTGATACTGATGAATGAAAGGGCATACCTTGACCTACGGCTACCGTGCTAAAAAATATTAGAGATGGGTCATCACCTTTTTTGAGATTATTTAAGTATGTTTTAACAGTTTTAATAGCACCTAATACATTAATATTAAAATCATTTATAAAATCATCTTCCTTAAGTTGAAGTATAGGCTTTAAATTTATTGAACCAGGACAGTAAATAACCGAATCAATATTTTCAATTTCAGGCAAATCATCGCTAAGAATGTCAACCTTTACTTCTATCAAATTTTGGTTATCAAACCCTGATTCTGTCCTAGAAAAATTATAACATTTATTTCCTTTCTCTAACTGAGAATTTACTATCTCTCTACCTATCCCTTTGCTCCCTCCAATTACAACTATATTTTTCATTTTTTAAAAATTTTAGTTAACTGTTTTTCTCTAAATTCAAAAATTTTTCTTAGTTGGAATTTAACTAACCAACTTCCAAAAACTCTTCCTAAAATTCCAAGAGGTAATTTGAACTTAACAATGTCATGAGCAATTACACCATTTTTAGATTCTTCAAATCTGTGCTCGTGTTCCCAGATGCTAAAAGGTCCAGATTCTTGAGTATCAATAAAATTAAAAGGTTCTTCTACTGTAGTTATTTTTGTTGTCCAACCAACGCGGAAGAAAGGGAAAGGAGATACTCTATACTTAATTATTTGACCTTCGTACATTTTATTGAAATCAGTTAAAATACTAAAGTTCATATGTTCAGGAGTTATTTTGAATAAATTTTTTGGATTTGAAAAAAAACTCCAACTTTCTTTTAAACTAATTGGTAATTTTTGAACGGTTTTAAGTTCGTAAATGCCCTTTCCTTTATATTTTATCATTATAAATAAATTAGCTTTAAACTGTCGTTATTTTTTTTGTAATAATTTTTTACAATTATCACCTCATCTTTAGTATTATAATCTAATCTCTTTAGGTTGGTTCTATAATTTGATTCAGGATTATTGGTGTAACCAAATCCTTCAATTGTACCACTATCAACGGAAACAAATGGATAAGGTTTTTTATGATTTTTATCTACCATTAAGATTTTTTTATTTGGAAGAATTAATGATTCTTTCATTTTTTGAAATTTACCATTATAAGATTTCATACTTTCTTCACAATAGCATCTTTTTGTATTTTGACTTAATGATATTGCGTGACAACAATGATTTTCAGTATGTGTAGAATTTAATTTTTTACATAAATTATATTTTTCAGAAATATAATTTATAAAACTTCTGGCTTTCCTTGTTGATTGAAAAGACGTTAAAACATTTTCTTTTATTTTTGAAATCTTAAGCCCATAATATCCATTATCATCTTCAATAATATTGATATTAATATTTTCTCTTTTTTTTCTAAGTTTTCTGTTGAGTACTGGATTATTTCTTTTTATTTCTTGAGACTCAATAAGTAATGCAATTAATTCACTTTTAGTCTCAAGATATCTAATATGATCAAATCGTGATTTAAGCTTAAATGATTTATTACTTTTTGAGTTTAGATGCTGATTTATCCTTTTATATAAATTCAAACTTTTTCCTATGTAAATAGGTATACCATTACTATCTAAAAAAAGATATATTCCAGTTTTTTTTGGAATTTCTTTTATATCATAAATTTTTTTAGATAATATTAACCCCATGAAAAGAAGAAACGAAATTTAAATCATTAAGTTAGATGGTAGCAAAACAAGCAATATTTTTGATAATCACGTTGTGTGGATTAGTATACATAACTTTCGGAACTAATGTATTTGATACGTCATTTACAGCAGTGCAGTACTCTGCCCTTATAGCAATGACTAAACTCTATCTTGGATCTGCAATTTATTGTTTTGTAGTCAGTGAACTTGCTAGGAATTATAGTCAGGTTGATAAATTCTGGAGTCTTATCCCTATAGCATATGCATGGTATTTTGCTCAAGCAGCTGGATATGATGACAGAATGGTAATGATGGCGATGCTAGTTACCCTGTGGGGTTTAAGATTAACTTATAATTTTGCTAGAAGAGGTGGATTCAGCATATATTTCTGGAAAGGTGAAGAAGATTATAGATGGGTTGAGGTGAAAAAGGCTATTCCATTTCTATCATCTAGATTGACGTGGGGAATGTTTAATTTATTTTTTATCTGTCTTTATCAAATGGGCTTAATATTTCTATTCACCTTACCAATTCTCGCAGCTTGGCAAGGTTCTGAACCAATTGGAACAACAGATTATTTGATAGGAGGGTTTATGTTTATTCTAATTGTTATCCAATATATTTCTGATCAACAACAGTATGATTTCCAGACAGAAAAATATAGAAGAATTGAAAATAATGAAAAACTTGATGGTGACTATAAAAGAGGTTTTGTGACTACTGGTTTATGGTCTTTCTCAAGACATCCAAATTTCGCATGCGAACAATTAATTTGGATTACTTTTTATTTTTTAGGTGCTTCTGCGAACGGATCATTACTAAATTGGTCGGTAGTAGGATGTGTACTATTAGTAGTTTTATTTTTCAATAGTGCAATATTTAGTGAGGGAATAAGCTCAAGAAAATATCCTGATTATAAGAAGTATCAGGAAAACGTACCTATGTTTTTAGGCTTTTCTAATAAAAACTGGAAATAGTTTATTTAAAAGTCATACCATTCGACTTTTACTCCTGCTTCTTTAAACATCTGCATACTCCTTATCGAAGATTCATCCCATTTCTTAGATTTTGCACCAGCCCCTTTTTTTGCGTAAATCTTTATAATACCTGCATTTATTATTCCTCTGGCACAGTCTGCACAGGGAATGTCACAAGTCAGATATATCGTACACCCTTTTGTTGATACTCCAATTCTTGCAGCGTTATAGATAGCATTTCTCTCAGCGTGTTCAAACCAAAAATATTTTTCAGGTTTTTCTTGTCGATCCTCCTTCTCATCATCTATTCCTCTTGGAAATGAATTATATCCAGTAGATACAATCTCTTTATCTTTCCCAACTATCACAGCTCCAATCTGAGTATTTTTATCTTTTGATTTTTTCTTTACCTCCTCAGCTATATTAAAAAAATATCTTTTCCATTCCATATTTATATATACTTACTAATTAACTTTTTAGTAGCCTCAACACCTTCATATGGGTTAAGGTAATTTCCTTTACTTCCAAACATATTCATTACAGCTCCCTCGTATTCAATAGTAATAAATCCTTTATATGAAGAACTTGTAATTATATCTATCATCTTTGAGTAATCAGTAGATTTTTCTTCGCCTTGAGAATTGAATTCATGAGACTTAGCGCTAATGCCTTTTGCGTATGGTAAAAGTTTTTCAACTCCAACATATTTGTCATATTGATTATCACAATCACTTTCTATATCTCCTAAATTTAAATCACCACGCTTTATACAGAAATTATATGAACCAAAATCAGGTAGTGTTCCAATATATTTACTGTTTATATTTTTCATAAGCTCTACAAGCCAATCTGCATCTCCTGTTATTCCTCCATGATTTTCAACTACTATACTAATTCCCTGACTTTTACTGTGATCTATTAGTTTCGAAATACTTTCAGAAGAATTATCTAAAATTTTTTTTGTATCAGGTTCTTCTGATCTTAGATTAACTCTAATGGAGTGACAGCCTATATCAGATGCAGTATCTATCCAGTTCTTATGAAAATTTATTGCCTCGTCTCTTTCACTTTTTACTGTTGATGCCAGGCTCGGTCCGTTTGCCATTGTTTTTAAGTCAATATTATCTACTAAAATTATCAAGTTCTTAATATCTTGATCTTCTGTTCTATCATTTAGATCCCGTATAAAATTTTTATCTTTTTCTCTTCCCATAAATGCTATGGACCAGTATTCTGCTGCGCCTATATTATATTTTTTCCTTATTAGTTCTGGATAATCTAATATGTCAAGTTGATTCTGAAATATAAGAGGGGCGAAGGAATAAATTTGAAGTGCTAAGTCTAATTTATTCTTTTTAAAAATATTTCCATATACATCGCTATGTAGAAATGGAATTGATGTTAGAGCAAGTGAATTGAATAAAAATTTTCTTCTTGAGTTAATTTTCATTTTTAATTTATAATCATTTTTAATTAATTTACGTAAAATTATTAAGTATGAAAAGAAAAGCACATGTTGTATGGAGAGGTGACGGTGAGAATGGATCTGGAGAGCTAACCACAGGAAGTGGAGCATTAAAAAATATCCCTTATGACTTCAAGATGAGATTTAAAAATGAAGACGGAAAACTTGGAACTAATCCTGAAGAATTAATAGCTGCAGCTCATGCGGGATGTTTTAATATGAAACTAAGTTTTGTGCTTAACGAGAATGGCTTTTCACCTGATCATCTCGAGACGGAATCTGAATTAACATTTGTTGATGGGGTGGTAGAATCAATAGAGTTAACTCTCAAAGCAAAGATCTCGGATATCAGTAATGAGAAATTTTTAGAGTGCGCAACCGAAGCTAAAGAAAATTGTCCTATATCAGGTTTGTTAAACTGTGAAATTTCATTAAATTCGTCTCTTATCTAGATAATGAAGAGATTTTACTCAATTTTATTTCTCACAGTTTTTACAGTTTATCTTGTTGCAGAGACTTTCTCTTATCATTACCACAGTGAAGTTATAGAGAGTGGGATTGTTGAAGAATCTTCTAAAGAAAGTGAATGTATCACATGCTTAATTTCTTCAGGCAGTTCATCTGAAGTAAATGTTATTTTCACTCTAGACAATTACATTACTATATTCAAAGAAAGTTTAGTTTATTTAATTAATAGTGTTTATAATAAATTATCAACTTTAAACATATCTAGTAGAGGACCGCCTGTTACTCTATTGTAATTATATTACTGACCTTGATATAATTTCATAAAATTAATCGGTCACATTTAACACTTTACTTAACATTAAAAAACAAAATAATGAAAAATATATTTAAACTTAATTACCTATTATTTGCAGTACTAACTTTATTTGTTTTCACTGCTTGTGAGGAAGACGATGTCGCTCCTGAAGAAGAAAACGAAGTGGAGGTTTTCACTGATGTAAAACTTGTTTTTACACCAGCAGGTGGTGGCGCTTCAGTTGAGGCTGCTGCAAAAGATCCTGATGGAGTAGGTGTTCAAGAACTTCAGGTTCTTGGTGCAATTAATCTTGCAGCAAATACATCATATACTCTTACAATGGTTATTGAAAATTGTCTTGATTCCCCATGCGAGCTCATGAATGAGGAGATAGAAGAGGAAGATGAGGAACATCAATTCTTCTTTGCGTTTACTGAAGGTGCTTTCTCAAATCCAACTGGAAACGGAAACATTGACAATGCATCAGATCCATTAGTTTATAACGATACTGACGGTAATGGAAATCCAGTAGGGCTTAATACCTCATGGACAACTGCAGGTGCAAGTACAGGAACATTTACTGTTCAGTTACAGCACCAGCCTGACGTAAAGACAGCTACGTCTGGAGCGACTGATGGTGATACTGATTTTGCATTAACATTTAATTTGAATATTAACTAAATTTTAATTTTTAAATTAATTAATACACTCTCTGAAATTTTAGAGAGTGTATTTTTTTATTAGCAATACTTAAAAAATTATTTCTTAACTTTTACCTTATTAAATAGTCTCTAATTTTAAAAATATGTGTTCTGTTAATAATAATTTAAATACAGAATCTAGGTGTATGTGTAATAACACCACCAAATTTAATTTTGTAATTAAGTCATGCTGTATAGTATACCTTCTTTTATTATCCTCTCTGGACGTACAATCTCAGGATGTATGCGATAGATCAATTTCAGGTAAGATTATTGATAATGAAACAAAGAGTCCATTATCAGATGTGATAGTAAGAGCAATAAGCGATCCTCAGGTTTATGGTAATAGAGTCTTATATAATTCCTCTGATAAATTTTCTATCTCAGATGAAAATGGAAAATTTTTATTAGAAGATTTATGCACTGAGGATGATAGCCTCGTTTTCTCAAGAATTGGGTATCAGGACACATTGATTTCATTGGATGAAGATTATTGGTCAGTTTCATTAACTGAGAAGTCTGTTGAATTAGAGAACGTAATTATATCTGATGAAAGAGAAAAAATTTTAGGAGCACAAACAATGTCAAGGCAGTCTATCAGCCTTGATGATAGAGTTATTGACAGGACATCATCTTTTGCAAGTATTGCAAGTGAAGTAGATGGTGTAACTTTTATATCTACTGGATCTAATGTTGAAAGACCTGTTATCCATGGTTTATATGGTAACCGAGTATTGGTACTAAATAATTATCTAAAACATGGGTTTCAGAACTGGGGTGATGATCATGCTCCTGAAATTAATGTTTCTTCAGTTGATAGAATATCAGTATTAAAGGGTTCATCTGGTGTTCGTTTTGGACCAGAAGCTTTAGGGGGAGCAATCATTGTCGAACCTGATCCAATGAAATTAAGTCAGCCTTATTATTTCAATACTAATTTTGGATATCAGACTAATGGGAGAGGTAGAAATTTTAGTATTGATACAGGAAAGGGATATAAAAATTTAGGATTTACTGTTGGCCTTAGCCATATAAAAATTGGAGATAGACATGCTCCTTCTTACTCACTCACTAACTCAGGAAAAGAAGAAAAAGGATTTAATATTGGATTACATTACCATCTTAATAATTTTGATATTAAGTTCTATTACAGCTTCGTAGATGTAAATCTTGCCTTATTGAGATCATCGGTTTTTCATAGTGGAAATGCGATATCGAGAGCAATAAACTCAGAGGAACCATTGTTTATAAGACCTTTTTCTTTTGATATAGATGAGCCAAATCAGTTAGTTGATCATCATCTAGCTAAAGTAAATATTAACTGGTGGTACAATGAAAATGAAAAGTTATCATTTGTATTTGGAAGACAATTAAATAAAAGGAAAGAATTTGATGTTAGAAGAAATGCTGAGAAACCTATAATTGATTTAGATCTTATCACAACTGACCTGATGATTGACTGGGATCATTCCTTCTCAGAAAATTCTGATGGTTTAATAGGTCTACATTTTTTTAATCAAGATAACGATAACAATCCTGGCACCTCAACAACTCCTTATATTCCAAATTATAATACAAATAGATATAGTTTCTTTCTTATCGAAAATTTAAAGTTTGGGAATAAGCAATTTGAAATTGGTATAAGAGTTGATAATGAAGATTATAATGTTAGGGGTAGGGAGGTTTCTCAAAAAATATTTAGGGATGAACATTCATTAACTAATACCACATTTTCAGTAGGGTTTGAAAATAAGTTATCTGAAAGATTTTCATTTAGAACTAACTTAGGTTCAGCTTGGAGGACACCTAATATGGCTGAACTATATAGCTTTGGTTCTCACGGATTTAAGAATTCATTTGGGTTATTGAGATACTACTACAATGAAAATAATGAATTGAGGACAGATAAAGTCATAATAATGAGTGAAAGCTTACTCTCTCCAGAAAAATCATTAAAACTTATTAATGAGTTAGACTATAAATCTGAAAAAAATGAAATTAAATTAACATTATTTTCAAATTATATTATGAACTATGTCTTTCAAAGACCAATTGGACTCTTTGGAACTATTAGAGGACCAATGCCATATTTTATATTCGATCAGAATGATGTGTTATTTATAGGATCAGATTTTACAATTAAAAGAGAATTTTCTAAAAAGTTTAATTCGTCATTAGCACTAAATTATTTATGGTCAAATAATTTAGATAATAATGGAAAACTAATTAATCAACCTCCTATCAGAATTGAAAATAATCTTGATTTTAAAATAGATAGTTTCTGGAAGGTAGATTTTTCTGAAATTTCAATCAGTCCTAGTTATACATTTCATCAGT